>JAHFJH010000051.1 GCA_023245995.1 Candidatus Doudnabacteria bacterium
ACTGGTAGTACTGCTCCACGTAAGCCAAGAGTGGCCAAGAAGGATGCTGTAGCGGTGGAAAACGACGCAGAAACTCCAATTGCAGAAGTGGTAGTAGAAGCTCCAGTAGAAACGAAGGCATCTAAGGCTACCACTAGCGTGCCAGCTGGCAAGTATTTATTTTCTACAGGACGGAGGAAGACTGCAGTTGCTAACATTAGACTCTTTTCTGGTAAGGGTGAAAATGTAGTAAACAAGAAAAAGTTTGATGTGTATTTTTCCCAAAGCTTCTTGCGCGATGAAGCTATGCAAGCTTTTCGGTTTACAGGCCTTAATGGTCAGTATTATTTTACAGCTACAGTAAATGGTGGGGGTATCCGTGCTCAGGCACAGGCAGTGCGCCATGGGATTTCTCAGGCTCTCTCTACTCTGGGTGACGAGGTAAGACGTGTTTTGAAGAAAAATGGTCTGCTGACTCGCGACGACCGAAAGAAAGAACGTAAAAAACCAGGTCTCCGTCGCGCTCGTCGCGCTCCACAGTGGGCGAAGAGGTAGGCGAGACGCAGAATTAAGTAATTTAGAATCAAGTAAACAAGAACCCAGAAAACCTGGGTTCTTGTTTTGTTTAAGCCAAAAGAAAGTAGTATAAAAAACCATTTATTTTTTATCAAAACGGTAAATTCGAAAATGTGTTAGTATAAATTATAGTAAGTGGTGTCAACATAATTTTATGCAGAAAAAACAGGCAAAACGAACATTGGCTTTTATTTCAGACGAAAGCATTTATGGCCACGTAAAAAAAGTTTTTGGCTTAGTCAAATTAACTTTACTCAAGGAAGAAAAAAGAGTTTACAAGAATTCTGTTGATCCATTTTCAGCTCTATTTGATGCTTTTTGGCAAGGTATTAGTTTAAACGCATGGATGAAGCAGGAAAGGTCAAGGCAGAATCAAAAAACTCTACAAAATGCTTTAGGTGATTTTCATCAAGAAATAATAGGTGCATTTGATGGCTGGAAAAGCCTGGGTAAAGGAAGAATTTTTGACGTAAAAAATGAAAAAATGAAAATTATTGCCGAGGTTAAAAACAAATACAATACTACAAAGGGTAATCACGAAGTTGCAATATATGATGACTTAAGGGCTTGTCTTAAGAAGCCAGCCTATAGAGGTTTTACTGCGTATTATGTGGAAATAATTCCGCAGAATAAAAAAGTGTATAATAAACCATTCACACCATCGGACAATAGAACTCACAAAAACAGGCCTAAGAATAACAATATTAGAGTTATTGATGGAAAAAGTTTTTATGGTTTAACTACGGGGGATAACGATGCTCTAGAGAAATTTTATAAAGTATTACCTAAGGTACTTACAGATGTATTGGGTAAATCTCAAACAAAGATTGTTAAGGATAAGTCTTTTATTGATTTGTTTAAGCGTATTTATTAAGTTTTTGAATAATTTACCTTGTGTATAAATAACCATTGCATTATGCAATGGTTATTTGTTATTATGATTATGCGATGGGTCATAATAGAGAAATAAAAAATGGATAATTTTTTAACGGTTTCTGACGCCGCAGTACAAATAGGCGTTTCTCCGGATACAATTAGACGCTGGGATAAAAAAGGGCTTATCAAAGGCCAGAGGTCTTATTTGAATTACCGGCTTTTTAATTTGGAAGAAGTCCAAAGGATTCACAATAAAGTAAAGGGTGCTGCGTCAGTCAGCAAATATAAGATATTAAAATCTACTACCAAAACACAATATACGGCAATAGAACTTTTTGCTGGCGCTGGTGGCACCGCGCTGGGGTTTGAAAATGCTGGCATAAAACATAAAATGCTTTTGGAAATAGATAAAGCAGCTGTGGCTACTTTAAAGCAGAATCAACCTGGATGGAATATTTTGCAGGAGGACATTCGGAATTTTAATTTCAGCAAAATGAAGGCTGACGTGGTAGAAGGCGGATTCCCATGTCAAGCATTTAGTTTTGCTGGAAAGAAATTGGGTTTTGAGGATGCTAGGGGTACGCTATTTTATGAATTTGCCCGGTGTATCAAAGAAGTACGGCCAAAAATTGCTATGGGTGAAAACGTGAGAGGGCTATTAACGCATGACAACGGTAGGACTTTACAGGTTATTTTAAAAGTATTGAGAGATTTGGGTTATAAAGTCGCGTATAAAATTTTACGTTCACAGTATCTTGATGTGCCACAGAAAAGAGAGCGATTGGTCATACTGGCGGTGAGAAATGATTTAAATCTGCCTATATTGTTTCCAAAAGAAAAGGATTATACGGTCTCAATGCGCGAAGCCTTGGCAAACTGCCCGGAATCAAAAGGTCAAGAATATCCACAAAAAAAGAAAGATATACTTAAACTAATACCGCAAGGTGGGTATTGGCGTAATTTACCAGAACAGCTGCAAAAAGAATATATGGGTGCCTCTTTTTATATGGGCGGTGGTAAGACTGGCATGGCAAGACGTTTGTCCTGGGACGAACCAAGCCTGACTTTAACCTGCGCACCAGCGCAGAAACAAACGGAACGTTGCCATCCAGAGGAAACCAGGCCTCTAAGAGTACGAGAATACGCTAGAGTACAAACTTTTCCAGATGATTGGGAGTTTGCTGGGTCTGTATCTTCGCAATATAAACAAATCGGGAATGCTGTTCCAGTTAATCTAGGTTATCATGTCGGTAAGTGCATAATTGCCATGCTCAACAATCAGCCAGACTTAGAGACAATGGAAGTGGTTGAGCCTATCACAGAGCAGGCTGGCCTATTTTAGCTTATATTGTATACTTAAAAGGTAATTAGAAAAATATATATGGAAATGCAAAATATGGGTCAAGAGAAAAAAGGTTTGTGGGGAGTGGCTACGCTACTCGGAATGTTGTTAGTAATTTTAGTTGGGTTAATTATTCTGGAGCGTGGTTACGGTTTTGCGCAAACTGTTAAGGGCAAAAAAGCAGATAATACTATTTCAGTTTCTGGAGAGGGTAAAGTAAAAGCTGTGCCAGACGTGGCCACAGTTAGTCTTGGAGTAGTGGCACAAGGTAAAGACGCCAAAGAAGCTCAAAACTTGGCATCAGAGCGCATAAACAAAATTACTAGCTTTGTAAAAGGTCTAGGGGTGGCTAAAGAAGACATTACTACTAGCGCTGCAAACCTTAACCCAAGGTATGATTATCAAAATGGCAGGAACGATATAGTAGGCTACGACTCTAACCAGACTATTACCGTGAAAGTGCGAGGGGTAGATAAGGGTAGCGATACAGTGGGTAAAATTTTGGCCGGCGCGGTGGATAATGGTGCAAACCAAGTTTACGGGAGTCAGTTTACTATAGACGACCCAGATTCGCTTAAACAAGAAGCACGAAAACTTGCGATTGAGAAAGCTAAGGTTAAGGCTCGTGAGTTAGCAGAAGCTGCGGGGATTAAACTTGGTAAAGTAGTAAGCGTGCAGGATGGTGAAGGAAGTTATACTGTGCCTCCAATAGCCTATGCTACGGACAAAGGTTACGGAATAGGTGGGGGAGGTGCTGAGGCTATTGCTCCCAGTGTTGAACCTGGCAGTCAAGATATAAGTCAGACAGTTACACTGGTGTTTGAAGTAAAGTAGAGAAGCCAGGAATTATGAGTTACGAGTGATGAATTATGAATAGAGCCACCACAAGGTGGCTCTTGTATTTATTGGTGGTTAGTGTATAATTCCCTTAACTTGAGCAAGTTTCGTGGCCACTCCAGTCTATGCGGTAGGCATAGAGGTCCTGGGGGGGAGCATCTGTGCCTACTGCGAGTGGCCCACGAAACTTGCTTATAAAAAATTTAAGTAGGGAAAAAATTGTGGTACATATGTGCCACGCAAGCGAGCCCCAGTCCTAGTTTCTAGGTCTGCGGTTTTTTTTATGGCTTATTTATCTGATTTATCAATTTTTAGATACACAGGCTATTGTAAATATTTTATTTGGTGTTATAATGCTCCCAAGCGCCCTATAATCAGGGAAACGGTGAGTTGTCCCAAGTTGGGGCGAAACTATGGCCGATCGTGGGCGGCCAAAACTTTTGCCCGAAGAGCGGGCAACTCAAAGGGCGCGATGCCACCGGACGTCGGCCCCTGCCGACAGACACTGCATCCCTGCGCGGGGTGTCGACGTCCGGTTAGACGGAGGATTGGGGCTTATTAGCCCCACATGATGGACGAAAGTCCAAAAACAGAG
>JAHFJH010000024.1 GCA_023245995.1 Candidatus Doudnabacteria bacterium
CTTATATTGTTGTTGCAGTACTGCCTGTTCACGCGCCTCCGAAAGCAAACGAGCAGTTAAGTCTTGCCTTCTACTGTTTATTTGTTCTAACGCTACTGCAGCGTCACGTGCTACTATTGGGTCTTCTGCAAGCAAGGTGTCTAAAGCAATGTTGGCGTGTTCTAAACGGCCAGCAGCATTTATGCGAGGCGCCAGCAACCAACCCAAAATATGAGTATCTAGCACAGGAACTTTACCAGCCACCGCAGAAAGCAACAAAGCGTAAAGGCCCGGCCATTTTGTTTTAGCCAATACCTTGAGCCCGTAAGTCACAAAAATTCTATTTTCACCGAGCAGACTGTGGCAGTCGGCCACTGTACCAATGGCAACTAAATCTAACAACCACTTATCCCAATGTTCTTGGTATTGATCTTCGGAAATTCCTTTCAACTTTATAACTTTCAACTTTTCACTCAAGACAGCCTTGGCTAACTTGTACGCTACCCCAACACCAGTAATTTGAGGATCCGGGTAAAAGTCCGCCACATTTTTCGGATTTATGAGTGCAAAACTTTTAGGTGTTTCTGCAGTAATTTCGTGGTGATCAGTAATTATTAAGTCTACATTATTTTTTTTGCACCACTCTGCAACATCCACGGAATTTGTGCCACAATCTACAGTTATAACAACCCGCGCCCCGTCTGCTTTAATTTTTTCGAAAGCTTCTATATTTAATCCGTACCCTTCGGTAAACCTATCTGGTACATAACTACCGACCTCAACACCTAAATATCTAAATGTTTGTTGCAGAACTGCATTTGCAGTAACAGCGTCTGCATCGTAGTCCCCGTATATAACAATTCTTTCGTTATTATGTATTGCCTGCCAGACCCTATCTATACTTTTCTGCATATCAGAAAATAAGAAGGGGTCAAACATGTCCTCGTATCGCGTATGCAAAAAATGCTCAACGCGCTCAGAAGTAATTCCGCGTTGCCACAACAACTCAGCCAAGACTGGGTGAATATTTTTATAATTTTTCAGCTCCGCTGTTGTAGCTGTTTGCTTAAGCTTCCATACTTTTGTCATAGAAATCAATATACTAAGATAGCACACTCAACATAAAACAACCAATTCAAAAATCGAGTAGGCAACCAAGGCGCCTCCGCATAAATACTCAATTCTATAAATTGCCTACCTAAGTGCAGGTAGCAAACTAACCGCCGTCATCTCTTGGGGTTTTTCTATACCCAGCAAATCTAAAATAGTCGGCGCTATGTCGCTTATAGCGCCCTCGGGCACAACACCGGCCAAAGACATATAGTTTGGCGTCCACTCGCGCACCCCCTTAAATTCATTAGCTATAAGAATAAAGGGTACTGGATTTGTAGTGTGATCCTTGTCTATGTCCCCTGTTTTTAAGTCTATAAGTTGCTCTATATTACCGTGGTCTGCAGTAATTATAAGAGCCGCATCCACAGACAACACCGCTTCCGAGACCATGCCCATAGCAACATCTAAAGACTGCACAGCACGCTGGCTCGCCTGCAAACTACCTGTATGACCAACCATGTCGGCATTGGCATAGTTGGCCAATATAAAATTGGTTTCTGTCTTGGTAATTTGTTCTACGAGCACATCGGTCAGCTCTTTTGAGGCCATTGCTGGCCTGTCTACGTAGTTATTACTATTGGAAGGACTAGTAACAATTTGCCTGCCTTCGCCTGAAAGTTGGTTAGTCACGCCACAATTAAAAAATGCAGTTACGTGCGCGTACTTTTCACTTTCTGCTGCGTGAAATTGGGTAAGCTGTTTTGCTGAAATATATGAAGCCAAGTTATTTACCAGTTCTGGCGGTGCAAAGGCTACATGCACGGGCAGGCCTTGCTGATATTCGGTCATAGTAACAAAATAAACATTTTGTAGTACGGTAAGTTTACCGGCCAAAGGTGTGTGACCAACGTCTACAAAACTTTGAGTCAACTGTAGCGCCCTATCTTGCCTAAAATTAAAATAAACAATTGCATCGCTACTTCCTATTTTTGCTACTGGCTCGCCTGTTTCATTTACTATAACTGTTGGCGGTACCATTTCGTCGAAAATCCCTTTCTCGTAGTTGGCCATAATAGCAGCTTCAGCTGTAGACGCAGTAGGTCCTGCACCATTTACCAAGGCCCTATAAGTTTCTTCGGTCTGGTTCCAATGTCCACCTCTATCCATAGCATAGAAACGACCAGCGACTGTGGCAATTTCGCCAACGCCTATTTCTGCAACCTTCTTACGTAAACTTGCGATATCTTCTAAGGCCACGCGCTCGGGTGTGTCGCGCCCATCTAAAAATATATGCATAAATACCCGAGACAATCCTTGCCCCTGTGCCAAAGCCAACAACGCAAATAAATGATTTAGGGAAGAGTGTACGTTACCAGAGCTGGCCATGCCAACAAGATGTAAGCTAGAGTTATTTGTTTTTACATGCTCGCAGGCAGCAAGTAGTGTAGGATTTTTATAAAATTCTCCATTCGAAATAGAATTGTTTATGCGTGGCAAATCCTGACCCACTATACGACCCGCACCAATGTTTAAGTGACCAACCTCTGAGTTGCCCATTTCTCCCCATGGTAACCCAACTAGCGGACCAGAAGCCTGTAAGGTGGTTGTGGGGAAATTGCGTACCAGCTCGTCTATGTATGGAGTGCCTGCCAAAAAAACGGCGTTACCTCTCGAAGGCGAAGCAACCCCAAATCCATCTAAAATAATAAGCACAACTTTTTTATATTTTTTTGGTTTTAACATAACTATAAGACACTAATCTAAAAATAATACTAATCCATACCACAAGTTTTCAAAGCAGTAAGTGCATAGTATTTAACACTTGGTTTAATATCTGCAGCCAGCAGACTTAATTCCTCCCTCGTAAACCAATACAACTTGTCACTCACCTCTTTAACTAAATCAACATTTAATTCATTGGTATTTGTTGTAGCAAAAAAAGTTAAAGTTATGTGCTCATGTGAATTAGAAATTCTATGCCTGTTCATAAATTGTGGTACTATAAGTTCTTTGTATTCGTTTGAGTCCGACTTAAAAACTCTGTTATCGTACAAAATCACATCTAGTCCTACCTCTTCTTTCACTTCCCGAATCGCAGCTTCGTTTGGGTCTTCGTCCAACTCTATATGCCCACCAACGCTTAACCAGATTTTGTATTTGTCATGCTTTCTCAAAAGAACGGTATTTTTAAAGACGATAAATACTTCTGCGGTAAAATCGATTTTTTCATTAACATGTGGCATATACGTACTAAATCTTGTGTTGTAAAAGTCTTTCTATTTCCATTAATCGGTTGTACTTTGCAACGCGTTCACCGCGGGTAATGCCAACTTTAATAAAATCTCCACCAACTGCGACCGCTAAGTCTACTAAAAAAGCATCGTTGCTTTCGCCTCCACCTCGGTGGGAAGGAATAATTGCTATATTGTGCTCTTTTGCTAATTTACAGGTGGCAACTGTTTCAGAAACAGTACCCGCCTGATTAAGCTTAATCAAAATTGAATTTATGGCTTTAGACTCAATTGCTTTTCTTAAACGGTGAATGTTTGTAACTGTTAAGTCGTCGCCCATAATAAGCACCCTACCTCCGAGCTCTTCCATTGCACTGCTCCAGTCCTCCCATGCGTCTTCGGCAAATATGTCTTCTAAACTATATATTGGAAATTTTTGTACTTGTTCTGCATACCAAGCGAGCAGTTCTTGTGGACGCAAATTTCTTTTCTCACAAGAAAAAGTGTACATACCATTTTTGTAAAACTCGGACGCTGCAGCATCTAAGGAAATGTACGCGTCCTTACCTGGTTTGTACCCTGCCTCTATAATTGCTTGGTGTAAAATTTCTAGTGGCAAACTGTTGCTTGTTATACCTTCTGGAGCAAAAGCTCCTTCGTTACCTACATTAACTGAAAAGTTTTTATTTTTTAGTAGTCTCTTTACAACTTGATAAATCTCACTCGCCACCCGAACGTTTTCTTTGGCGCTTTCGCTTGTAGTAATAGTAAGCAAATATTCTTGCAAGTCAGTCGAGTTGTCCGCATGCACACCACCCTCTATGGTAACCACCATTGGCTTTGGCAATATTTTGTTATGCGGAAGTTCATAGGTTTTTTGCAAGTACGAGAACAACTCCAAGCCAGAAACATTTGCTCCTGCCCTCGCTAGTGCCGTAGAAACAGCCAAAATGGTATTACCACCGAGATTGCTTTTTTGCTCAGTTCCGTCTAAGTCTACCAAAAGTTTATCTATTTCCTGTTGGGCAAAAACACTTAAACCAATAATTTTGGGAGCAATTATTTCTTCAATACTCTTACACATGCCCAAAACACCCTTACCTCCATAACGATGCAAATCTCCGTCTGTAAGAACACTGGCCTCGTGACTACCAGCAGACGCACCATATGAAACCGAAGCAACGCCAAAGTGCCCATCATTTGTTTCCACGCGACACTCAATAGTCGGGAAACCACCAGATGCAAGAACCTCGTATGCACTTATAGATTTAATATTGGACATAAAATAATTTAGTCTCTTTCTTTATTATACTGTATCCAAACAAAAAAGCCACGATAGAATGGCTAATTATAAAAAAATAAATTACGCCAAAGCTTCTATGCCGGACAATTTGTTACCAGCCAAAAACTCAAGCATTGCACCACCCCCAGTAGACAAATGGTCTATGTGTTCTGCTTGTCCTGCAAGACGCACTGCATCTACTGTTTCACCACCACCGACCACGGCAAAAGCCCTACCGCGACTACGTCCCCCAACCACACGGGCCAAGGCCATGGTACCGGTATGAAAAGGCTTACACTCAAAATGCCCAAGCGGGCCGTTCCAAACTATTGTGTTGGCTTTTTTTAAGATATTAGAAAACTGCAAAATTGTTTTGGGCCCAACGTCCAAAATAAGTTCATTTCTACCTACCTCATGAGTAGAACAAACTCGAATAGATTTCTTGTCTAAATCTTTATTGGCAACCACTACGTCTGTTGGTAAAACCAGCTTGCCTTTAAAATTTTTGTCCATATGCCATGCTAAATCACGGCTTTCTGTTTCCGCCTTAGAAAGACCAATTTCGTAGCCCCTGCTCAAGAAAAATAAGTTCGCTAAGCCACCTGCAAGCAAAATAGTATCTGCTTTTTTGCCTAAAGTTTGGAGCGTTTTTGCCTTGTCTGAAATTTTTATACCACCCATCATAACCACAAACGGAGACTTGGGCCTCTCTAATACTTGTCCGAGGAGCTGTATTTCTCTTTCCAATACCAGCCCAGCATAAGAAGGTAGATATTTTGTAATTGCACCAATAGAAGCCACCACATGGTGACACTTTGCGAAATCGTCATTTACATAGGCGTCTGCTAAGCTAGCCAAATGCTTGCCGAACAATGCGTTATTGCTAAGCTCCGTTTTATAAAACTCTAAATTTTCTAAAAATAGCACATCTGAAACCGCTGACTTACCAATTTGATCTCTATGTTTTTGCTCTTCTATATTGCCAGTATAAAAAATTAAATGCCTGTCTCCACCGGTAGGCAGTTTATAATTTGTCTCCACAAATTTTAGTTTTAGCAAGTCTGCCATGCGTTCTGCAGCAGGCTTTAGACTACAAGCTTTTTGCCTTATTCCTTCCGGCCGACCAAGTTTACCACAAACAATTACTTTATTATTATTTTTTAAAAGCAATTCTACAGAAGCCAAAGCAGACTGGATTCTAAAATCGTCGGCCACCTTGCCCGTTTTCTCATCTACTGGTTCGTCCACACTCGCACGTACCAATACCGTTTTATTCTTAATATTTGAGGTACGTAAGTATTTTATTGCCATACTATTTGCTACCGACTAATATAACTTCTTCCACTAACCGGTTGCTATATCCAAACTCGTTGTCGTACCAAGCCACTACTTTTACAAAATTTCCATCCATGACTTGAGTAAGTGCCAAATCCAAAATGGCAGAGTGTGGGTTGCCGATTATATCTGACGAAACTATGGGTTCATCGGTAACGTCTATAAACCTACTATACAAAGGATTTTTTGACGCATCTATGAACACCTTATTTACCTCCTCTACTGTAGTATTTTTCTTTAGCAGTATTACAAAGTCAGACAGGCTTCCGACAGGAGTCGGAACTCTCATGGAAAGGCCATGGAATACTCCCTTTAACTCTGGAATTGCCTGTGTAGCAGAAATAGCTGCGCCAGTTGAAGTAGGAATAATATTTTCTGCAGCAGCACGCGCACGGCGAAAGTCACCAGCCTTAAGACCAGGAGGTGGTGCATCTACCAAATTTTGTTCAGCCGTATAACTATGAATGGTGGTCATCATAGCCTTTTCTATTCCGAACTTTAGATGCAATAACTCAATAACAGGAGCAATGCAGTTAGTGGTACAGGACGCGTTACTAATTACTGGCTGCCCATGTTCTTCTTCTTGGTTTACACCCAAAATAATAGTAGGAGTAATACCTTCGTCTTTCGCAGGTGCAGAAATAATCACGTGCTTAGCCCCAGCTTTAATGTGAGCGCCTGCTTTCTCGCTGTCCGTAAACCTACCAGTCGACTCTATTACCACGTCTACCCCTAGCTTTTTCCATGGTAGAACCGCTGGGTCTTTTTCAGCTGTAACTATATACTTTTTCCCATCCACAATTACATGTTTTTCATCAAAACTCACCGTTCGAGCATAGGTACCGTAGTTTGTATCATGCTTTAGCAAATACGCCAACGCGTCCGTACCAGATAAGTCATTAATCCCAACCACTTCAAGCTCTGGCTTTTCCAAAGCAATTTTAAACGCCTGCCTGCCTATGCGTCCAAAACCGTTTATTGCAACTTTAATTTTTTGTTTGTTTGGCATTTTTATATTCCTTTCTAATTTATTTCATTTACCTGCTCTACGTTTTTAAGTAACCCAGATGTGTGCATTGTGCGAGCTTGTTTATGTTCGGGAAAGTCTACATAGTCGGCCGCGAGAAGGGCTTGCGTTCGCCAATACATAACTGAGCCCAGCGCAAATATTGCCACAGTTACAACTAAATACATACGAAACCGTACGTTGCTGTCGTGTATCCCAGAGCCCATGAGTCCGTCGTTAAACATTTGATTAAGTATTCAGTAGTCAGAATATAGTAGTCTGTACAAAATACAAATAACTGACTACTGACTACTGACTACGATATTCCTAGTATTAAACTGTATTAGTTTCTTTATAGCCGCTTGTTTTACCGCTTCTACCACTGGCTTTAAGATATGTCGTGGATCTACTTCTTCTGGTTGATCACTAAGCGATTTGCGTAAAGCTTCGGAAAAAGCAATACGAAGTTCTGTATCTATGTTTATTATAGCAATACCATTCGAAATTACCTCGTGTATAACATTTTCATCTACACCGCTCGCTCCATGCAACACTAAAGGTATTTTTACTAAATTATAAATTTCCCCTATGCGCTTTATGTCCACATGGGGTGTAACACCACCACGAATTTTAATAATCCCGTGCACAGTACCAACAGAGCATGCCAGAGTGTCTACCCCTGTTGCCTTACAAAACTCTAAAGCTTCTGACGGTTTAGTTAACAAGGCTTCAGCGTCAGAAACGTTTACCCAATCTTCACTGCCACGTATTTTTCCTATTTCTCCTTGCACCCAAGCTCCTTCGGCGTGAGCAAAATTGACCAGTTCTTTAGTATCTTGTATATTTTTTGCTACATCATCTGCCGAATGGTCTATCATGACACTGCTAAACCCTAGCTCAATTCCGGCTCTTAACTGTTCTACGTCTTTCCCGTGGTCCATATGTAAAGCCACAGGCACTTTGGCTTTAATCGCCAGAGTCGCCATAATCTCAAAAATAGTAGAGAGTCCAGCATACTTAATTGCCCCTTCACTTACATCTATAATTGCTGGCACATTCAACTCCTCAGCAGCAGCAATTATCCCCATAGTCGTTTCTAAATTCTGCGTATTAAAAGCCGGGTAAGCAAACTTACCTACTACATCTCCTTGAAAAAGTTCTTTTATGTGTACAAGCATTGGGTATAAATCACCAACATTTAGCTATTGTAAACAGTGGTAGTTCTAGGTTTCACTACCACCAGTTGGACTTGTTGCAAAGTTAATCGTCATGGTAGCAAAGGCATGTGGAGCGTAAGCTAGGCCAAGCAGGCCTAGGCTTACAGATAAAAGTTTTGTGTTTTGTTTTGTCATAAATATTTTTTGCTAACTTATTAATCTTTCTTCTTCGCAACCATTTTTAATACTTTATCTTTTGCTTTTAAGTCTGTAACCGGAATAGCTCGGAAAGACTTCAGTTTTGCCAAATGTGTCTCTAACGCATTCCGACTTAGAAGTCCGTCTATAGGTCCAATCTTTTGCACAACGCTTCCAGCATTTACCGGCCCCCACTGGAGAGCCTCTGCATGAGTCTTACCGTAAACAAGTGCAGCAATATAGGCAGTGGTAAAACTATCGCCAGCCCCAGTCGCTTCTATGCGCGGGCCTGGAAATTCTGGTATATAGAAAAAACCTTCTTCGCTGTGAGAGTACGCTCCCTTGCGACCGTCGGTAAGCGCCACGGCCTTTGGTCCAAGCTTGCGAAGTCGTTTACACAACTCTTCTGGGTCACGCGTGTCGTCTCCAACCCAGCGTTGTGCTTCCTCCACATTTACAGACAGAACATCGGTGCGGGCTAAAATCGGCTTATTAACTTTTATACCAGCTTTTAGTTGATAGGTTCCAGGGTTAAATCCCAGCTTAACTTTGTATTCGTCTAAATACTTCACTAGCGGTGGATAAATTTTTTCAAAACCCTGTGGCATGCTAGTTAAGTACACCCATTTGCTTTTTGCAAGATGCGGAAAATGGTAGTGCCTATGTTCATGGTAAACAAAAATAGTTCGCTCGCCTTCATGCGAAAGCACGGTATGGTAGTTTGTTCCGTGGGTTTTATCAAAATGCAAATACTCCGTGGACACGCCCTCTTCTTGCATGCGGTGTTTTATTTCTCTTCCACCAGCGTCGTCACCAGCTATGCAAAAATATGCGGTCTTCAGACCTAGTCTAGAAGAGCCAATTGCGTTGTTAGAAGCATTACCCGCAACAGACTTATAAAACTTTTGCACAGGCAACTTGTCGCCCCAATTTATAATTGCTTTTAAGTCTTTACCTATTTTCTTTACTTCAATATCATCCACAAATAAAAAACTATCTATTACTGGGTCACCTATAGAAATAATATCGTATTTTGGTCTTCCCAACATACTTACCTACCTTTCCTACTTAATACTTTTTTTATTGCCTGAATAATACGTTCTTTTCCCATACCAAACTTTTCTATTAGCTCTTCAGGTTCGCCACTCTCGCCAAAATGGTCTTGAACACCAACCATTTCCACAGGTACTGGAAAATTCTTGGCCAATACTTCACATACTGCACTGCCCGCCCCGCCCATAACTTGGTGCTCTTCTAGCGTAACTACCGCGCCACACTTTTTTGCCGCATTTATTATAGTCTCGGTGTCTATGGGTTTAATAGTATGGTTATTCACCACCATAACACTTATTCCCTGTTTCTCTAGCTCAAGGGCTGCCAATATACCATTATACAACACCGGACCACTACCAATTATAACCACATCTGTGCCCTCACGAAATATTTGCGCTTTACCAAGCTCATAAGAAGTCTCTTGCGTTGTCATAACTGGCGTTGCTTCGCGAGTTAAACGCAAGTATGCGGGACCCTTTAGTCTTCCGATGGCAAGCGTTGCCTGTTTTGCTTGGACAGAGTCACAAGGCACCACGACTGTTAAATTTGGCAATACGCGTGTAATGGCAATGTCTTCAAGGGCTTGGTGCGTTGCACCGTCTGGCCCTACAGATACACCAGTATGGCAACCAATAACTTTCACGTTCGCTTGGCTGTAGCAGACAGAAACACGAAGCTGGTCCCAGCTTCGTCCTGGACTAAATGTTGCGTAACTAGAAACAAATGAAACTTTACCGGCTAGAGCTAAACCCGCTGCTATGCCCATCATATTTTGCTCGGCCACACCACATTCCACAAAACGTTCTGGGAACATTTTGGCGAACTCCCCAACTTTAGTAGAGTCGCGCAAGTCTGCAGTTAGCACAACCACATTCTGGTTTTCTTGCCCAAGCTCAACAACCCCCTCACCATAACCGCTACGTGTAGGCTCTTGTTCTATGTCTTCTTGTCCAATTTTAGAATTTAGTTTAAGCATATTTAGATTCGACGATAAAAAAACTTTAATCATGTAAAGCTGTAAAACGCCTTAACTCTGACTTAATTCTTTTCGTGCTTACAGGGACATGCCACACGTTTGTGTAGCTATAATCGAAGCCGTTTATTTTAATATTTGTGGCTTTATAACGCGGTCCACTTTCCAAACCGTAAGCTCTATCTGTTACGATACGGTCAGCAATCTCAACTGTGAATGAATTAATGGTGCCACGCAATATATTGAAGTAATGAACCCCATACTTAAAATACTCTCTTAAACTCAGACTCGCGTTATTTTCAGAAAAACGGTATGTCAGACCAAGTTCTAGAGCCAGCTTACGCATACGTCTCTCACGAAAAACAGGCTGTAAATATAATAGAAAAATTAGTAAAAAAAATATAAACAAACCCAACAACCAGAGTATTGTGTTATTCATGTTCACCCCTTATTTGTCCACGTAAGGTACGCAGTTCGTGTAAAGCCTCTGTTGCTTGCTCTTTATTTGGCACACCTGTACCAACTGCACCACCGTGCCATTTATAATCACCTTCCATAAAATCCACTCCGCGACCCGGAATAGTGTGGGCAATTATTACTGTGGGACGTTCAAAAATGGTTTTGGCTTCGTTACATGCGTCAATTATTGCTTGCATGTTATGCCCGTCTATTTCAAGGACATGCCAGTTAAAAGCCTTATACTTAGCAACCAAATCTTCCAGTGGCATTATGTCTTCCGTATAGCCGTCTATTTGTATGTTGTTGCGGTCTATAATAGCTGTTATGTTATGAAGCTTGCGAGAGCCAGCGAACATGACTGCTTCCCAAGTCTGTCCTTCGTCTTGTTCACCATCGCTCATAACTAAATACACACGCTGTCGAGCATGGTTCATACTAAGCGCCAGAGCCATACCCACAGCCTGACTCGTACCCTGAGCTAAAGGTCCGCTAGAAGTTTCAAGCCCAGGCAAAGCCAAATTATGTGGATGTCCATGAAGCCTAGTACCAAGTTTACGCAGTGTCTGTAGTTCATCTTTTGGAAAATACCCAGCCTCGGCTAAGCTTGCATACAAAACAGGACATATATGCCCGCAAGAAAGCACTAACCGGTCGCGCCCACTCCATGTTGGGTCGGAGGGCTCGTGTTGCAACACAGAAAAATAGAGTGCCGAAAAAATATCTGCCATGCCTAAAGGACCGGCGCTGTGTCCAGACTTGGCTTCAAGTAGCATTTGAATTATATCTTGTCGTATGTTGTTTGCTTTAAGCGCAAGCTCTGAAACGGACAAGTTAAAAGGATTCATGTTTATTTTAGGATTAAACCCGTAGCAAAATAAGAGTTAAATCTAAAATTTTATATTTTAGATGAAATGTTATTTCGTTACATGGCTAGTGCTTCGCGAAACTTTTCAAAATCCCATTCAGGATCTCCGGCAAGCGCCGAACCAACTACTACCACATCACTACCAGCTTCGAGAATTTGCTTTACGTTATTTAATCTTACACCACCGTCTACTTCAATTATAGCATGCGGGAGTAAGTTTCGAAGCTTGGCTATACGTAAAAAAGATCCCTCAAGTAACTCTTGTCCTTGTGTACCGGGATGTACCTCTAACAGCGTGTATTGGTCTACTAAGCTGTCATATATTTGCACCGTAGCCACATCTGTTTCCGGATTTATAGCAAGACCTGTTTTAAGGCCAAGTGCACGAATTTGTTTTAAAGACGAAAGCAACTGCTCAGAAGATTTAAAAGCTTCTAGGTGAACAATAATAAACTTAAAACCTGCCATTTGGTAATCAAAAAAATCAACCGGCTCTTCCACCATAAGGTGAGCTTCCCAGACGTAAGCAGGATTTAGGCTGTCTATATCCGCAATGGACAAAGACTTGTGAGCAACAAACTTACCATCGCAGAAGTCAACCTGAATTCGTTCCACACCTAAAAGTCTCACAAAACTATTGGATTTTGTCTCGAAACCCTCTTTTGTCTCCTCCAAAATTGCTGGTACTATTATTGCCATATAAATAGCTAGTAGGTTTGTTTACTTCTTTTCTAATGCGCTAATCTTTTTTATTCGGCGAACGTGTCGCGGGTCACGAGACCACGGTGTGTCTAGCCAAGCCTTTACTATACTGCGTGCCTGTGAAAAATTAATATAATCGGACGGCAAGCAAAGTACGTTAGTATGGTCATCGTTACGACTACATTTAGCTTCTTTTGTGTTCCAAATAACTCCTGCTCGCACGCCCTTAAACTTATTTGCCACAATGCACACACCCTGTCCACTGCGACAAATAAGTATACCAAAATCCTTATCTGGATTTTTAGACACTTTAACAGCAACTTTTTTGGCGTAGTCCGGATAATCGTCCTCTGGTAAAAATGAGGCCGGCCCAAGGTCGGCAACCCTACCGCCAGACACCAAAAGCCAGGCCTTTAAATGCTCTTTTAATTTAAACCCGCCATGGTCGGAGGCAATGTATAACATAGCTGCTAGGTTCTAGCTGCTAGGTTCTAGCTTAAAATACCTAGAAGCTAACAACTCATATTAATTATTTGGTTAAAATCTTTCGGAAGCAAACTTGCACCGCCAGGCAATAGCCCGTCTATATCTGGCTGCTCTAAAAACTCCAAAGCATTGGTGCTGTTAGCGCTACCCCCATACAAAACTTTTTTGACTCCAAACTTAGTTTTTATGAACATGGCAATCTTTTCTGCGTGGTCAGGTGTCGCCATTTTGTGATGGTACGGATCGCCAGACGAAATAGCCCACACTGGTTCGTATGCCACTACTATTTTCGATGCATCTATTCCGGCAAGTGCAGAAGTGAGCTGACTTTTAATTATATCAGTTACCTCCAAGTCATCCTCTTCCACCGTAGTTCCAAACCCTACGCAGAGCACTGGAGTAATTTTAACCGAAAGTAGTGCGGAAACTTTCTTCTGTATCATTTCCTCACTTTCACCTGCTGTCCTGTTTTCACTGTGGCCCACCAAACAATATTTTACTCCAAGTTTTTTTAAGGCCAACGGCGAAGTTTGCCCTGTATACGCACCTTTATTAAGCCAAAAACAGTCCTGCGCCCCAAGCCGAGGATACTTTACTGAGGATAAAAATAAAGTCGGCGGACAAATAACCGTCTCGTGCAAAGGCTGTGGATCTATTTTAGAAGCTAACCGCACTGCTTCCTTTAAAGTTAACGGATTTAACTTCCAATTACCTATTATTAACTTCTGATTATGTTTCAATTTCATATTTTTACTTAGAACGCAAAAATTCGGCGGTTTGCTCCGGTGGCACTGGATTTACCGGAATACCCGTAGCATATTCAAACCCTGCCCATATAGTTATTCGTGGAAAAACCGTTAAATGCCAGTGGTAACTCCCCTCCTCGTGCATAGTATGCTGACTGCGAGCTACGGGCATAGTATGAAAATAAAAATTTAGTGGCGGGTCGGCAAGTTTGGTATAAAGCTGTCCTAACACAGTTTTAAGCACAAATGCTAAATTTTTGCGCTCCTCTGCGGTTATGTCTTCAAAACGCGCACCATGCTTTTTAGGCAATATCCATGTCTCAAAAGGCTTGCGGGAAGCATAAGCAGAAATTACCACAAAATGTTCTGTCTCGTGGACTAACCTGTCTTTTACTAAAATTTCTTCTTTAATAATATCGCAGTATATACAGGTCTTGTTTAACCGGTAATAATGAAAGCAACCCGAAACTTCACTGTGCACATGTGGTGGAATTAGTGGCGTTGCCATTATTTGGTAATGCGGATGTATTAGTGATGCACCCGCGTCTCTACCATGATTATGAAAAATTTGGACATAGGCAACATTCTCGTCTTCAATTATGGCTTTATAGCGCTCCACAAAAACTGCCAAAGAGAGTTCTATAGTACTAGCAGACTGCAACGCGACCGGTTCGTTATGCCTTCTTGTAATAACTACTTCGTGGTTGCCATGTCCACTCCTAGAGACGTAAAAATCTTTACGGCGATAGACCGTGGTTTTGTCCAGCGCGTGGAATTTATTTTCTACAATCCGCACTTGCCAATCGCCCTTCACTGGTGTCCTATACAACTCCATATTAAGTGGCTCATTCCCAGGACAAAAAGCACAAGAAGAGTCAAACTCCGGAACTCCCGACATAACGCTGT
Source organism: Candidatus Doudnabacteria bacterium (assembly GCA_023245995.1). Lineage (GTDB taxonomy): Bacteria > Patescibacteriota > Doudnabacteria > UBA920 > UBA920 > JAEUSE01. Next base: position 14,432 of record JAHFJH010000024.1, read on the forward strand.
GCGTCTTATATTCGTCTGGGCGCATTGCCCGCTTTGGAGCAATAAGTACCCACTGCTTTGTAATTGGATTTTGCCGAAACTCAGACATATTAGTAGTCGGTCGTCAGTAGTCGGTCGTCAATAGTCCATTCCAGACTCCTGCATTCTGACTACTCACTACTTTTTTGTAAATTTAGATAATTTTGTAAGATGATTTGTGCTGCAA
>JAHFJH010000004.1 GCA_023245995.1 Candidatus Doudnabacteria bacterium
GTGTAGGATTTTGTTTTTCTAGTTTAAAAATTGCAAAATTGAAAATTATCTACATATATGGTGCCTGTAGCTCAATGGTAGAGCACCGCTCTGTGGCAGCGGCTACGCGGGTCCGATTCCCGTCAGGCACCCCAGACAAAAAACATTAGCGAAAGCTAATGTTTTTTGTTACCATATAAATATGAACAAATATATAAAATCAACCATTAGGATAATTCTTGCTGTCGTAGGGGCAGTGGTTATATTCGTTTTATTTATATACACATTCCCAAAACCGACGTTCACAACAATAATATTTATAGGCCACATATTTAAACCAAAGTACAAAGAAACTACCACCATAGTCAGCGACTATATTTGGTACGAATGTTCCAAGCCCATAAAAGTTCAAAAAAGATTTATGAAGGTTGGACATTTAGGAGGTTCGGCTTACCAATCTCTATACCTACCAGTCAACGATTCAGACCTAAAAAACTTCTGCCGTACAACTGCGATAGAATAATTAACATGTCATCTTCTTTCATTATGCACAAAAAAACAGGATACTAGAAAACTCTAGTGCCTTTTGTTATACTCGTTATACTAACCCACAAACTTTCTCATGTGAGCATCCTCCTCGCCTACAATAACTCCCCTATATTTATCAACATGTCTAAAAGTGTTCACATTTGTGAACACTTTTAGACAAGACTTACATATACAAAAATTATTCGCATAAGTTAGTGTCTTTTGTTATACTCGGCATACTAACCTGCGAACTCCCACACCACCAGTTGCGATGGTTGCGATGGTCATCTTGGTGCATTTTAGCCTAAAAAGGAATAAAATAGTAGTAGAAGTGCCATCTACGAGTAAAGTGAGATAGGAAAGATGTCTATAAAGCTAGCCAAATCAGAAATAGAAAGTTTTCTTAGCAGTGCAGAGCCTGCTGTTATTTGCATTAGTGGCAAATGGGGTGCCGGAAAAACTTATGCTTGGAAAAGATATCTAAAAGATTTCTACGCAAGCGGGAATGTATCTCCAAATTATACTAGTTACTCATATATCTCGTTGTTTGGTCAAAACTCTTTACAAGAAGTAAAAAATTCGATTTTCCCCAGTACTATTCCATTAGCAGTACTAGAAGAAGGCCCAAACCCCGAAGATTTCACCAAAAAAGCAAAGGCGGCAATACAATCTTGGAGAAAGATAGCACCGTGGGTTTCAAAGTTTCTACAAGAGAAGACTTCTATTGTCGGTCTAGAGCAACTCTTTTTATTAGCAATAAAAAAACAAATTATTTGCATCGATGACTTAGAGCGACGAGGCGAAGGTCTACAAATAAAAGATATCTTGGGCTTAGCCTCATTTCTAAAAGAAGAAAAATCTTGCAAAGTTGTAATAATTCTTAACGACGAGATGCTCGAGGATACTGACAAACAAGACTTCAAAGGAAAGCTAGAAAAAGTTGTGGATATATTTATCAAGTTCAATCCTACGCCAAGTGAGGCTGCTGACATTGGTATTGATAAAGGTGTCCCCTTGTACGCTAGTTTCAGTGCCGACATTATAAAACTAGGGATACTTAATATACGTGTAATAAAAAAGATACAAAGGCTGGCATCCATACTTAAGGAGAAACTATCAAACTATGACACCAGAATCTTCGAAAACGCATTGCACTCTTTAATCTTATTAGCATGGACATTTTATCAACCTTCAGAAGCTCCGCCGGTTGAGTTTATTAAAGAACATTCTAGTTACTTTCCGCCAAAAGATAAAGACAGCGATAAGAATGAAGACAAGACCAGGTGGACAAGCATCTTAAACACTTTTGGTTGGACACATTTCGATGAAATGGACTCGCTGCTTTTGACAAGTTTAAAAGATGGCTATTTTGACGACTCTTCACTTCAAACAATCGCACAAAAGCTTCAAAAAGATTTAGCCCAAGACGATAAGAGTAATTCTTTTAGCAAGGCATGGGATTTATATCATGCAACTTTCGACGATAACAAAGAAGAGGTCTTAGACAAATTATTTGACTCATTTAAGCAAAATGTCGAGATAATAAGCCCTTCAAACTTGGATGCAACTGTAAGGTTTTTTAAAGAATTTGATAGAGCGGAGCAGGCAAAAGAGATGGTAAAGTTTTATATCGAAAAGCATCCAGGGGATAAGGAATTTTATAGCTTGCACAGTTACTCGTTTAGAGAAGATGTTAAAGACGAAGATGTGGTGTCAGCATTCGAACAAAAATCAAAGACTTTCACAGACAACCGCAACCCGCTAGAAGTGTTGGAAGGAATCATTAAAAACCATGGTTGGAATGTAGAAGATATAGAGTTGTTATCTAAATTAACAAAAGAAGATTTTTATAAACTGTTTAAAGACAACAAGGGAGACAAACTCAGAATCGCAATTTACGGAGCACTTGAATTTACGAAAGTTAGAGGGATTGGTGAAAAAGAGAAAAATATATCACTAACAGCAATTGAAGCCCTAAAACAAGTAGCATCTGAGTCGGACATAAATAGACGCAGAGTCACGTCATATGGCGTAACACTAGACGAGCAGACAAAATCTGTTTAAAGCAGCTTCCGAGATAGCCACTATTGCAAAATTGGCAAACTAAAACCCTGAGCGTATAATAAGGATATTAAACTCAACAATATTTATATGGATAAAAATAAACTAATACTACCTATAACAATCCTGCTTGGATGCGTTATCCTAGGTGGTACATTTTATGCGGTGCAGGCAAGTAAACAAAAATCCATCGAAAAACAGCAAGCACTGAAAATGGAAGAAGACAGAAGAATAGCGGGCATCAAAGCAGAAGAAGATAAAAAGGCTGCAGAAGCCAAAGCTGAAATGGATGAAAAAGAATTTGATGCTAAAAGAAAGTCAGATTGTTTATCCATCTATAAGACAGAGAGCGATAAATGGAATAACGCCCGTGGTTGGAGATATGATGAAACAGAAAACTTGTGTTATATACGATATAAAGACCCAAAACCGAAAAGCGCGGCTGAATGTGAAGCACAGTATAAAGATTTAACCGGCTTATACTTCATTACTCAAAAGCTTCTTTGCAAAGATGGTGAATTTGAAAACTCGTTTTAAGGCAGCATTGAGCTTAGCAATAGATGTATTCCAATCGCCATAAAATATAGTATAAAACAAAAACAGCGACATAAATCTGTTCGCTGTTTTTGGATTCTGTAGCATTACTCCGCATACTACTCCTCATCTGGAATGACGCATATTTGTCTGATTTGAGAGGGATGCAACCATACCTCCTCAATGTTGACGTAGCCAATTTTATGGCGTTGCTTATCACCAATGGGCCTTTCGTTGGAATAGTCACACTCGATACCTATCCAGCCGTGGTCAAAGCCAATAATCACACCATCTATCCAACCAGAACCATCGAACTCTGTTTCGGTAAGTACCACGCTTACATGCTTTCCTACTAGCCTAGACATAAATAGCCCTTTTCCAAAGAAACATTGTATGAAGGAGTATCCACATAAATAGATAACCCCCCTTAGATATTTTTCACCTAAGCCCTTAGGCGGTCTTTAAGACTAAGCTTTATAACACAAATAAAATATTATTGCAAGACTGCGTATAAACACATCCACAAAAACCCTTCTATGTTCTGAAGTAGGATTACGACTTTCTTCACTACATGACCCCCTACAAAATACCGACTATTGTAGTCGGTATTTTTATTGTTTGAGTAAAAATGTTGTATTGGTGTTAATTCTTAAAGAACTCGTAGGTGTAGAAGCCGAGAATAAGCAGAAAGCCTAGCACGGCGGTAACTTCTAGTGCCATGAGCGCGCGTTTGGTTTTGGTTGCGTCTACATTCTTACTGCCAATATACAACACGGCAAACATTACTAAAAAAATAATAACAGACAACCAACTCTTAGTAACCCAGTGGTGTCCGGTAAAACTAGCTAGCCAGTTCTTAAATGGCACTGAAAACTCACTCGCCAAAGTGACCACCACCACAGTTACAATGGTTGTAGCAGCAGACCAACTAGAAACGTAAATAGACTTTAACTTTTCCATAAATTTATATAGCTCCCCAACGGGCAGCAGCCGAAATTATAAAACCCATAAGTCCAAAACTTAAACCAAAACCAGCGACAATAATGATTAGCCTCATAAAATGTTGGCGTAACCCAAGTGTTTGTAGCTCAGTTGCATCTAGCCTAGACAATAAATAAACTGTTACAGCTATGGGCAAAGCAAAAAGAAAAATGTGTTCTTTTGCTTCCATGGCAATTGAGTGTGCCCAAGGAGCACTCCCAGCCTTTATGATAGGCTTCACCAAAGGTCCGTAAAACTTAACGTAGTAGTACCCGCCTATTATCCATGTAAGTACATAGGCAAAAAGACCAACAAGTGCGGAAGCCTTACGCCGCAGAGTAGAGCCGGCATTGGCAACCACTTCTCCAAGTAGCCACAAAAAAGCGTCTATACCTAAAATGGCAAAACCCAAATGCAAACCAATAAGTACCGGCTTGCTTTGTAACACAGATATTATATCCATACCTAAATTATATTCCCTGCTAAATACCGTGCAAATACAGCCTGTGCATAACCCAAACTTTACCTGTCTACCTTAAAGTACCAATTGGCCAATACTACAAATCAAAAAAGGTCGCTTTAGGCAAGTTTTTTTGTTAAACTCATAGTAGGATGAACATTAAATCTAAGACTTATGAATAAACTAATTAAGCGAGGTTTTTTGAACGCTTTAGGTACAGGTGCGTATGTAGCAATAATTGTTACGATAGTATTCAACGGCGAAAAAATGTTTGGCTCTATAAATAGCGCACTCGCACCCATAGCAGTTTTACTGCTCTTTATTACCTCTGCTACTATAACTGGAAGTTTAGTACTGGGTAAGCCACTACTCATGTACATAGACGGTCAAAAAAAAGAAGCTGTACACTTGCTTCTCTACACCATTGGCTGGTTAGCTCTTGGCCTTATTGCTTTATCTATAATAGGACTTATCCTACGGTAATAACTATAATTTAAGAAATACTAATACTAACTGCCGTGGTGCCTTTCTGGCAAAAAATATCATAATTATAATATCTTACAAATCTAAGTGTTAACTATATTTTGTTATATTTATGCATATAGAGCTTGTCAATGAAACTTACTAGGTTTTCCATATATTTAATATTAGCGGGTCTAACTTTATTAGGGATTGGTTTTAGTATTGGCCATTTTACAATACAGAAAAAAACAAATCTGACACCGGCTAAACCTATAAGGCAAGCCAACATCACATATAAATACATAGACCCACTGCTTGCTTATGACTTCCCAAAGGCGAACGATATCACTCAATACAAAGTATTATCGGAAAAACTAGAGCAGCTGGTTACAAATGCCATTCAAAATAAAAAAGCTGAAAATATATCCGTTTACTTTAAAGAACTACAAAAGGGAGAATGGGTAGGTATACACGAAAATGATATTTATTCTCCGGCTAGCCTGCTTAAAGTACCTTTAATGTTAGCATATCTAAAAATTGCCGAGTCCAAACCAGAAACCTTACACCAAAATGTATTGATAAAGGCAACCAGTATAGATAATGTTCAAAATATTAAACCAACAGAGCACATAGAACAAGGGAAGACATACACCGTTGCAGATTTAATAAAGTACATGATTGCTTACTCCGACAACGATGCAGCAGCCGCTCTACGCAGCATTATTGATGCAAAAGACGTTGAAGATGCATACACAGATCTAGGACTTAAGTACCCACGAAATGAGTTGGGCGACAGCATGACAGTAAAAAACTACGCGCTATATTTTCGCCTACTTTATAATGCAACATATTTGGATAGAGACTCATCAGAAAGCGCACTTAAAATACTATCTGAAACAGATTTTACACAAGGTCTAGTGGCGGGAGTGCCAAATACAATAGTTGTAGCACACAAATTTGGAGAACGTAAAATTGAAAAGACTAATAACACAATTCAACAACAGCTTCATGATTGCGGTATTGTTTATGTGCCAAACCGACCATATGTACTATGTGTTATGACCAAGGGCAGTGATTTACATACCTTAACTGACATACTTCATGATATTTCAAAAACTACATACGAATACGAACAAAATTCGATAAAAACCCAGCAATAAATAAAGTATGCCTAGATTATTTCATCTCGGCATACTTGATGTTAAATAATATTTAAGTTTGGAAGTCTATTTCAAAGGGGTACATGCCCATACCACAGGTGCCGGAAAAAAGCCCCGCTTTGGGCGTACCTAAGTCTATATCCGTCTCGCCAGTAGGCGGTAAGTTTTTGCTAAGTTTAAGTTCTGGAATGCGTATAGCAGAAGAGCAGTCAAAGGTGCCGTTTGTGTTTACCCGCAGCACCGTTGGTATGCCTGCTTTGGCTACACTTCTTCTTGGAGTATAACCGCCTTTTGCAGTAAGCACTATTATTTGCTTGCCGTCTTGAGAGCTTACGTTATTTTTTGCTTCCGTACCTGTAGTTTGAGTAGATGAGCTTGTTTTAAAACTGTCTTCATTTAACAAAACTAAAGCGCCAAAAAAACCTACAACTATAACTCCAATTACCACCATAGCAATAATTACTCTTTTTTGTTCACTTTCAAAGTTTTGCGACTCTCCGCGCGAGTGATTTTTTATTTTCCATTTATTCATAAATATACTTTAGCTTATTTTTTAAAAATTAAAAACAGGAGAAATCCACCCCATAACCACCAAGCTATTAATTAAATTAAACAAAGCAAATAAAATAACTATTAATCCCGCGGACTTAAAAAATATTCCTGCCTTAGTACTATTTTTTATGCTAAAAGAACTAAAACTTATAAGTGCTAAAACAGGCAGAGTGCCAAGCGCAAAAGCCAACATTGTTAACCCACCAGCCATAAAGCTTCCGGTAGACAAAGTGTACACCTGCATGGACTGAGTAAAACCGCATGGCAAAAAGAATGTCGCCACCCCTACCAAGACAGGCGTAAATCTGTGGTTAAATTTTGATATACCTAACACATGTTTAGAAATAAACTTTGGCATGCTTGGCTGTAACTTTTTGGTAAAATGAAACACTTCTAGTAAGTTTAGTCCCAACACTAACATAACCAAACCAATTACTAGACTCAACACAAAAGTACTGGTAGCGTTTAAGGTAAAGGCCGCACCCAAAGTGCCTATAACCCCACCGAGTAAAAAGAAAGAGACTATTCGGCCAATATGGAACAAAACTTGCGGTTTTGTTTTATCTCCACCCTGTGCAAAAGTCGCAGACATAGACAAAATAAGCCCACCGACCACAGCCATACAAGTGGAGACAGACGCAATCAGTCCAATAAGTACAGCCGTGCCATAAGACATGTTAGTTGCATCCACCAAGTTTACTATGCCCATTTTTTGCAACAAGACGAACAGTAAAGCAAAACCTACGGCAACTGGCACTGCGTAGTAAAACTCTGACCACTTTTTTTCTTGTGATGGTTTTTCCGTATGCAAGCTATAACCACGCTTCTGTAAAACCGCACTTAAGTCTTGCGCAATTTGTTCTGGAGTTTTTTCACCAAAGTCTCCTTCCACCAAAACACAGCGCGACTGCAAATTTGCGCGAACCTTTTCTACTTCCGGCAGTTCTTCCAGTTCGCTGTCTATCATCATCTCGCAGGCCTTACAGTGCATGCCACTTGCATGAAATGTATATGTATTCTTCATAAGTTTAAAATTATAATTTTTTTAGTTTTAAACGTAGAGAGTTACCCACCACAGAAACACTAGAAAACGCCATAGCTAGTCCCGCAAAAACAGGGTTCAGCAACCAACCAAACAGCGGGAAAAACGCACCACCAGCCAAAGGTATGCCTACTATGTTATAGAAAAAAGCCCAAAACAAATTTTGTTTTATCCCTCGCATAGTCAACCTAGAAAGCCGAATAGCCTTTACTATTTTACTTATGTCACCATGAAGCAAGGTTATACCCGCACTCTCTATGGCTACGTCTGTACCGGTGGCCATAGCTATGCCTACGTCAGCCTGGGCTAATGCGGGTGCGTCATTTACCCCATCTCCTGCCATAGCCACAACTTGGCCTTGTGCCTGCAAAGTTTTTATTTTATTAGATTTATCTTCTGGAGTTACTTCTGCTACCACCTCGTCTACTCCAACAAGGTTGCCAATATATTTGGCGGTATTTACATGGTCGCCCGTAAGCATTACTACTTTTATACCTAAGCTATGTAGTTTCGCCACAGCTTCTGCTGCCTCGGGCTTGACTGGGTCTGCTACCATCACCGTGCACAGTACTTTTTCCTTGGTCGCCAATATAATTGGAGTTTTTCCGGATAAAGTTTCTTGCTCTATAAAAGCATGGTCAAACGCTAATTTTAACTCTTCTATAAACTTAAGGTTACCAGCAAAATACTCAACACCTACCACCCGACCTTTCACTCCCTTACCTTTTACAGCTTCAAACTTTTCTAATTTTTGTAATTGAATATTATGAAGTTTGGCGTACTGTACAACAGCATGAGCTATTGGGTGTTCGGACTTGTCTTCTAAGCTTGCCAAAATTGCAACTAAGTCACCCTCGGACATAGTGCTCAAATTTTTTATAGACACAAGCTCCGGCATGCCCCGAGTTAAGGTACCGGTTTTGTCTACCACCACGGTATTTACTTTGTGCAAGCGTTCTAAAGTAGAAGCGTCTTTTATTAGTATCCCCTCACGTGCGCCCTTACCCACCCCAACAATTATGGCTGTGGGTGTAGCTAAACCTAACGCACACGGACAAGCAATAACCAGTATGCCAACAAACGAGACTAAACCACTTGAAAGGCTCTGTGAAAAACCTAAGTACTGACTACCCACCACTAGCCATAAGCTTAAAGAAACAAAAGCTAAAACTAAAACTATAGGCACAAACACTCTGGAAATTTTATCGGCCAAAGCTTGAATGGGTGCTTTACTCCCCTGCGCCTCTTGCACCATTTTAACTATATGTGCAAGCAAAGTTTCAGAACCTACTTGAGTAGCCCGAAATGTAAAAGTTCCAGTAGTGTTAATAGTCCCAGCAACTACCTTGTCGCCCGCAACTTTTTCCACCGGTATGGGCTCACCGCTAACCATAGCTTCATCTATAAAAGTGCTGCCCTCGGTGATAATCCCGTCAACAGGTAACTTGCCTGCAGGCTTTACTACAACTAGGTCTCCAACTAAAACCTGATCAGCAGATACTTCTACTTCCACCCCATTTCTCACCACAAGTGCAGTCTTTGCTTGCAAATTTAGTAACTGTTCTATAGCGTCCCCAGTTTTAAGTTTAGACCGCACTTCCAAGTACTTACCCAAGGCTATAAACGCAATAACAACAATGGTTACATCGTAGTAAGTATGCTCCACGTTAATGTATGGCCGAAGTACATCTTCAAAAGCAGAAACTATAAAGCTGTAGAGAAATGCAGCCGATGTACCTATACCAATAAGCGTATCCATGTTGGCTTGTCCGTATCTAAGGAAACGGTAAAAACCCAGCAAGTAAGGTTTGCCCACCACAAACAAAGTGTATGTAGCAAAAATAGGTAATAAATGATGGAAAAACTCTTTAAGCACTACAGGCATTTCCCTTGCCACACTAAACTGGACTAAAATGTCCCAAGTCATTAAAAAAATACTAAACGCAGCCAACGGCAAAACAGACATAAGCTTAGACTTCATGTCCGCAAGCTCTGCCAATTTTTCTTCCCTAGACTGGGTTAGCCCCAAATGAGCAGCGTGCTCCTCTGGACTGTGGCCCATTTGCTCGGCTGTCATAGTATGTTCTTGGGGCGCGACGAGTGAGTATCCCAACTTTTCAATTTTTTCTGAAAGATCTTTGGGGTTTGTCTTTGTTTCATCAAAAGCAATCTTGCAAGTTTCGGTAGCATAGTTAACTTCTACCGAACTTACTCCAGAACTTTTACCTAAAGTTTTTTCTATAATACCTGCGCATGAAGCGCAATGCATTCCCTTTACTCTATATGTTGTTGCTGTTTTCGCATGGTCCATATATTTTAAAAATTATTTTCTTTTTAGTCTATAAACTTTAAGTATTTCCCCTATCGCTTTCTTTTCTTGCTTCTTTTTTATTTGGTCAATAACACAGGTGCTTAAGTGGCTTTCCATAAGCACGTCTTCTACACTAGAAAGAGCTTGTTTTACGGCCGAGGTTTGAGTAATAATGTCTATACAATAAGTACCCCGCTCCACCATGTCTTGTAGGCCACGCACTTGTCCTTCTATTATTTTAAGCCTACGTACAAGCTTGGTCTTAGATATATTATGCATATATTCAAGGTATACCCCCCATGGGTATATTGTCAAGTAGATAGTGTTTTTTTAAATTATATGCACATGCCCTTATAAACTACCACCTCAAAAAAATACCCCAGACAACCTGAGGTATTTAACATAGGTAACAGTTTTCACAATCGCTTCATCAAAAAATCCAATGTCTACATTCTGGCGTGGCAATGAGCGCATACACTAGGCCACATATCTTCTACTTTCAACACAATTGAACCACACCCAGAACATACCACAGAACCATCTACCATAAACTCTTTAAATGCCTGCGGAGAATGTGTAAGTGCGTCTTTCATAAGTTTTGCTTGTCTTTGACCCAGCGCTCTATGCTCGGGAGCATCAACATGTATTTCCTCATTTTTTACACCCCTCTGAAGTCTGCCTTCTCTCATAAAATATAGTTAACTTACTCAATAAATTAAGTGTACACCTCCTAGCGTTAATGTACAGTATAAGGAAACTAGAAACATGCGGACTCTGTACATCTATGTTATTTAAAAAAACCGCTCTTGCGGTTTTTTTATGTGGTCTGAAAGTTTCTAAAAAGAAATTTTAGAAGTATCAACTGTGAGCTTACCACTTACATAGTAAGTAATAGTATTTTTTAACAAAACTAGCATTGTCCCACTAGAAGAAGAAAACTGTAGGGCAGGAGTACTAGCTACATTAAGCTTAAGCACGTTCACAACTCCCGAGCTAGACTTAAGTTGTTGCTCTATTACTTCCAGTGTGTCTTTGGTGCCACCGTACCACTCAATAGACGAAGTCAAGTTACTACCGCTATAAAAATTTATATAGTTCCTTCCATCTCGCACATCTTCTTGTACCTTCCAAGTATTAGGAATAGTTACGCTTATGCCTGCGGAAACGCTTTTATACAATTTATTAGCACTTACAATGGGTGTTGGGCTAGGTGTAACAGTTGGGGTAATGTAAGTTGGCGTGGGCAGTGTTGGCACTACTGTACCGCTTCTAATATTGATTGTAACTACTTGCGCAGGCGTACCAGTTGGCTGGCTTTGAGCTGAGTCTTGCACGAGAACAGGAACAAGGCTAGTGGTTGTATTTTTATTTTCTTTGTGTTTTGTCACCACAGCCACAACTAAAAACCCTGTAGCCACAAGTAAAATAAAAATTAATATTGTTCGAAAAGTCTTGTTCATAAAATTCATTAGTTCTCTAGACTTCCATACTACCCTCTTCCCGCTTTGGTTTGCGAGTTCACCCGCACACCATATACGGTGGTGTTGCGTACTACAAGTTTTCCTCGTCCTGTCGCTTTGGTGTGCGGGTAAACCAAGAATATAGGACTGGCGTGGTGAACAAACTTAATATACCAGAACTTAATATACCAGCTATAACCACTACAGCTAGCCCGCGCCAAAACGGAGCAAACACTGCCAAAGGTAACAAACCCGCTAAAGCCGTAAGCTTGGTTAGTACAACAGGCCGAAGCCGTATACCGGAGCTTAAAGCTATGGCTTCATTTTTGTCCATCCCCTCAGCTACTTTTCGGTTAGCAAAATCTATTAAGAATATGCCTACATTTTCTACTATTCCTATAACCATAATAACGCCCAAAACTTCCAAAAACCCGAGCTGGCCACGAGCAAAAGCATAGAGTGCTGGAAATGCACCCACAAACAAAAGTGGAATGGAAAAAAGTATAATTAGTGGCTGAACAAATGACCGGAAGAACAACACAAAAACTATGTAGCTAAAAAGTATGGACAAGGCAATTGCCAAAAACAATTCCTGAAACGACTTTTCAAAGTCGTCTTGCGAAGCGGGGTTGTTAAATGCTTCCTTAGACACACCAAGTGCCCCAGCGTTGTCACGTGCCCACTGGTCTATTTTACGTTGCACTGTAATTGCGTCGCGCGGGTCACGAATGCGAGCAGACACTGTGGCAAAACGCTGGCCGTTAAGTTTTTGTATGCTAGTTGCGCTTGTAGCTTGCTTTACCTCTGCTACCGAGCCAACTGCAACTGGCCCAAGCGAACCATAAACCGTAAGTGCACTCACATCTTCCACGGTATGAGGCTTTGCACCTGCTGGAGTACGCAAAACTACGTCTGTGCCTTCTAGCACAAACAACGTTCGCTCGCCCAACATGCCGGCTAGCTGGCCATACAACGATGGCGCGCTTACACCTGCCTGTGCAGCAAGTTCCGGTTTTACAGTAACGCTTAAGTCTTGTGTTGTCTCTTCACCATAATATTCTACCGCCGAAACTTCGGAGTACTGGCGTAGCTGTTCTGCTATTTTTTTACTCGCCTCTAGAAGTTTCTTATTGTCGTTTTCAAATATTTTTACAGAAATTGGAAACGCGGCATCTGGCGGGCCCGCACCTAGTTCCCCTACTGCGGCTTTTTGTCCATACTTTTTTTGGAGAGCAAGCTCTAAATCTTTTGCAATTTCGCCACTGTTTTTGTCGCGCTCTGTATGAGGTAACAAGTGTACAACCAACGACAGTGAACCATTACCGCCTCCGCCATCTACCGAACCGTAAAAATAGGACTGAATATACTGTGCCTGCTCTGAAACTGCTAGCTCTAGTGGTTTGTTTTGTTCCAGCAGCTGCGCTTCGGTTGGACTACCAGTAAGAGGCACGTTAACAGTAAGGTAGTCTACGTCGTTGGGCTTTGCAAACTGTACCTGTTGTACTTTTCCAGAGCTAAACAAAAAACCAGAAACACCAATAGGAATAACAAGCCCTAAAATAATGATTACAATTTTTAACCAGAAGTGATGCAATACATAGCGGTTGGCACGTATAAACCACCGTGCGGCAGGCCATAAGTTGTTTATGTTGTTCTCGTCCTGCGTGTCCACTACATGCTTAGCTTTTAAAAACCGCCCAGCAAACCAAGTTAAAAAGAGCAGAGGAATAAAATACGAAGCAATAAGTGCAGGCACCACGGTGAGTGGAATGTATTTTATTATTTGCCCAAAGGTACCAGATACTACGGCAAATGGTATAAACACAATAAGCGAAGTAAACACAGCTATAAACACCCCGCTACCTATAGTTTGTATGGAGCGAAGCACCGCGTTGGTACCTTTATAGCCCACTTCAAGATAACGTTTAATAGACTCCAAAACCACAATAGCAGGGTCTACTATTAGCCCTAAGACTAATATCATTGAGAACAAAACTATGGTGTTAAGCTGAATGCCTGCAGCATATAAAAATATAAACGTACAAAAAAACGAGAGTGGTATAGCCAGCGCAGAAATAATTGCACTACGCCAGTCTACAAACAAAAACATAGCCAACATAAGAAGCCAAATACCACCAAACACATATCCTAAACCACTAACACTACCAAGTGAGTCCCACTTGCCACCAATCGCCGAAGTAAGTATTTCATGAACCTGCTGTGACGCGTTTTCAGCTTCGTTTAGAACGATTACATATCGCGTATCCTTGTGTTCGGTTTCCAACTCACGGAGCGCAGAGTTAACAGCAGTATTTACTTTTAGCAAGTCAGTGGTGGTAGTTAAACGAACTTCGTACAAAAGCGCTGACTGAATTTTAAATGCATTTCCATCTTTAAAACCCATACGGTGAACTTGACTGTTGTAGTCTATGCCCATATACACATTTGCTATGTCGCGCAAATGTACAAGACTTTTACTGCCGTCGGATTTAGTTATGGCAATTGGAATATTTTTTACATCGTCTAAATTTCCTGCAAACTTATTTCCCACCACTTGAGACTTTGTGCCGTTTATTTCCACCTGCCCCAAAGGGAAGCCTGCGTTAGCGGCGTTAATTTGTTCCAAGATTTGCGGGGTCTGAAATTCTGCTGCCACTTCTATATATATCTTTTGTTTGGCCTTGGACACAAGCTCCACACTTTTTACCCCTTGAACACTTAAAAGCTTGTCGCGAAGCTCGCTTGAACTGCTAAGCAAATCGGCCACTGGCTTACTAGCAGTGACACCTATAGTAAACGGCGCGCCACTGGTTTCGGGAACAAAAATATCTGGAGTATGTACCCCTTCCGGCAAATTTACCGAGGCAAGCTTTGTGCGCAGTTCCTGAATGCCAGAATTTACGTCTATCCCTTCGTCGAACTGTACTATAACTGAAGCAAAATTGCTCTGCGAATTTGAGCTGGTTTGTTTTACACCTTTAGCATCCCGTATAGCACTTTCTATTGGGCTTGCAACAGTGTCAGCAACTGTCTCCGGTCCTGCACCAGGCACAACAGCAGTCACAACAGCAATAGGCACCTGTATTTTAGGAAAGCCTTCCACCCGAAGTCCCAAAAGAGAAAAAACACCTGCTGCAACAATTACAATTAAACACAATACCGCCAACTGCCTATGGTGCAAAAAATAGTTAACTAAGCGATAATTCCAGTCTTTTTTAGTAGATTCTTCCATAAATAAAGTTAATAGTTTCCATATATTTTACCATAAATAAGCACCTATGAATAGTTGTTTAACCACACTTTCTGCTACCATGTAAACATGCAAAATTTCACCACGACGAGCTGGAATGTCCAAGGCACATGGAATATAACTGGACACACATCACTTACAAAAGTACAAGCAGAACTGCAAACTGCCTACGCAGATGTTATTGCACTTCAGGAGGCAGAACATGTTAAAAGCGCTTTACAAAATATATACCCCCGAAACACCTATAATCTTTTTGTTCCAAAATCTAAAAATAACCACAATGTTATAGCAAGCAAATATCCTATTATAAACGGACGAGAAATTGTGTTTCCCAATTGGGGTCAAAAACGCCAACTAGAAAACGCAACCACTGTTAATCTTCAAATGCATGACAAAACTTTAAGAATTTATAATTGCCACTTCCCTATTTTCCGTGCAGGGCCTGCCTTAAGACTCAAACAACTTGAATATATTTTTGAAGACAACAACGACCATACCGGCCCAACTATAATCTGCGGCGACTTAAACACCACCATCCCCGCCCCAGGAATGCTACGTGCTATTATAAAGGCTTGGCATCTAGAACCAAACAGTGACATGGTAATCCATAATAAATTTCTAAAAGTTGCCGAACAAGAAACTTTCAGCCAAACACTTACACAAAATGGTTTTACCGAAGTACTAAGTCTTAAGACCCCAACATGGTCTCCTTTTAAGACCGAACATTTGGAACTTTTCAACCTCAAGCTAGACTGGTTTATGGTAAAAGGATTAAAAACGCAACATATTAAACTTGGTGACTATGTTTCCGATCATAAATTAATTCAAGTTACTTGCAACATAGTTATTTAACCACTAGGACAAATTAAAAAAACATCATAGAAAAACCATGGATAAGCAAAAAATAATGTTACAATATAAGTAACAATGCCAAACGAAACGAAACATAACTTACCTGCAAACTTTCTACTTGGAGCAGCCTCCAGTAGTCATCAAGTAGAAGGCAATAACATTCACAACGACTGGTGGTTTTGGGAACAGAAAGGCAAGCTCCCCGCCTCTCGTGTCGCGACGGACCATTTTAATCGGTACAAAGAAGACTTTGTCTTAGCAAAGCAAATTGGTCTTAACGCCATGCGCATTTCCATTGAATGGAGTCGCATAGAACCCGTTGAAGGCAAGTTCGACAGTGCTGCAGTAGAGCACTACAGAAAAGTACTACAAAACATGGAGGCTCTTGGTCTTACGCGTATGGTCACGCTGTTTCACTTTACTTTACCTTTGTGGTTTGCCAACAAGGGCGGATTCGAGAAAAAAAAGAATATTTCACTATTTGTACGGTACGCGCAATTTGTAGTACATGAACTACAAAACGAAGTTAACTTGTGGGCCACCATAAACGAACCAGAAGTATATAGCGGCAATAGCTACCGCGTTGGGGTGTGGCCACCTTTTGTAAAAAATATTTTTACCTCAGGACGGGTGTTTAGCAATTTAGCCAAAGCGCATATTGCCGCATACGAGGCCATAAAAAAAACCACCCCAAAAGCAGTTGTTGGACTTGCAAAAAACAATGTCTACTACGAACCAAGTAGATCTCGCCACCCGCTAGACCGAGTGGCAACATACATAACACACTGGTTCGGCAACCGCTGGTGGCTAAACAAATTAAATAATAAGTTCGACTTTTTAGGTTTAAATTATTATTTTTATCACTCGCTCAAGTTTAATTTACTTAAGGGGGTTATACACGTAGACAAAACAGCACCAAAGTCGGACATGGGTTGGCGCACGTGGCCCGAAGGTATATACCACTTGACTACAGACCTTTGGAGTACATACAACAAACCAATTTATATTACTGAAAATGGCATAGCTAACGCCCGCGACGACATGCGACAAGACTTCATAGAGCAACACCTTTTGTGGGTAGAAAAAGCTATACACGAAGGCGCGGACGTGCGCGGTTATTTCTACTGGTCGCTCACCGACACATACGAATGGCAAGACGGCTATAACCCTAAGTTCGGCCTAATAGAAGTAAATTTTGAAAGCCAAGTCAGAACTGTGCGTCCAAGCAGTGAAATATTTAAAAAAATACGACCATGAGCTCACTCTACATACCACTGGCCATAGGCGCGTACGTGCTGTTGGCCTTTAACGGCATAGCCGACAAGTTTCTACTTTCTAAAGTAGTCAGGCATCCTATTGCTTATGCCTTTTACACGGGCATAACCGGACCTCTGACATGGGTACTTGCGCCATTTGGTTTAAAATTTTTATCCGGACAAGATTTCCTTGTCGCTATAATTGGGGGCATTTGTTTTCCTGTAGCACTGTATTTCTTTGACACGGCCATACAACAAACCAGCATTTCTCGCATTCTGCCCATAGAGGGCGGGTTAGTGCCAATTTTTACTCTACTGTTCGCATTTTTATTCTTAGGCGAACGACTAACAAATCTGCAATTTTTAGCTTTTGTTTTTCTCGTCCTTGGGGCAGTGCTCATTTCACTTAAATTTGAGCGTGGTCAGTGGCATGCAAAAGCCTTTGGCCACGCAACAATTGCTGCCGTCTTGTTCGCTTTGTGTTTCACATTAACTAAGTACACATTTGACCACAGCAACTTTGTGTCTGGGCTTATTTGGACAAGGCTTGGCTTTTTTGTTGCCTCACTGGCATTTCTTATTCCACGGCAATGGCGGACGTATATTTTTGAAACACCCAAAAAGACTTCCAACCCAAATAAAATTTTATACTATAGCACTCGCATAACTGGTGCTGTAGCCGGTCTTATGCAAAACTACGCCATAGCCATAGGTAGCGTAACTATTGTTAACGCCATGCAAGGCACACAGTATGTATTTTTACTTATTGCCACAAGCCTACTCTCCTTCTATTTCCCAAAAATACTTAAGGAAAAAATTACAGGAAAAATATTAACGCAAAAAATTATCGCAATTTTTCTTGTTGGCATTGGTCTAACCCTTCTCGCTCTATGAAATGGATTAAAATAACTACGACCATACTCCTAAGCCTTGTGGTTATTTTGACCATTTTTTATGTGAGCTTTACACCAACAAAAAATCCCAGTTTTGGCATTACCTACTCACCTACCTACGCAGCATACCTTGGACTGGATCCTATAAAAGGTTACGAGGAAATTTTATCTACGCTGCACCCGAAACATGTACGCTTAACAGCATATTTTGAAACCGTTGAACCCGCCGAAGGAAAATTTGATTTTTCACAAATAGATGCACTCTTAACGCTATCCGAAAAATATAATACCGACGTACTATTGGTACTTGGTCATAAACAACCGCGCTGGCCGGAATGCCACCATCCCGACTGGTACCCTGCCCTACCCGCAACAGAGCAACGTCAGGCAATACTAGATTTAATAACCGCACAAGTAAACCACTTTAAAAGCTTCCCTGTAATTTCTCGCTGGCAGGTGGAGAACGAAGCGTTATTTGATTTTGGTTTAAACTGCAAACCGCTTACAAAAAAAGAATTGGCAGAAGAAATAAAATTAGTTAAGCAATTGGACACTAGACCAGTAGTACTAACGGACAGTGGTGAAAAAGGCGGTTGGTTTACCGCGGCAAAACTATCCGATGTATTCGGACCAACTATGTACCGCACAGTTTACAACCCAAAATACGGTGGCTACATGTCCTACCGCTTACCACCCGCATTTTACAGAGTGCGCGCAGGCATGTTAGTACTATTTACCAAAACTAATAAATTTATCGGAGCAGAGCTACAAGGTGAACCATGGTTTGCCCACGACATCCACGAAACACCAGTCGCTGACCAATTAGCACTTATGAGCGCAAAACAATTGCAAGAAAATGCCGAGTACGCACGCAAAGTTGGTTTTGCAGAAAACTACTTCTTTGGAGCCGAGTGGTGGCTTTGGTTAAAACACTCAAAAAACGACAACAGTCTTGTAGAAGCAGCTTACAAAATACTAAATCCATAATATATGAATATTATTTTTGATATTGGAGGCAGTCACATGCGATTCGCCTCCTCAAATAACGGCGAAACGCTTGGCGACCCGATCGTACTAAACACACCTCAAGAATACCCAACTGCCATAACGCAAATAAAAGACGTTGCGAAAAGTTTAATGCAAAGTAAAAGTGTAAATGGTGTCTACGGTGGAATTGCAGGAGTCTTGAACGAAAAAAAATCTGGGCTACTGCGCGCGCCACACCTACCTAATTGGGAAGGTGCGGAACTACAAAAAGATTTTTCGGAAATATTTGGAACACAAGTAGGTTTAGAAAATGACTGCGCAGTTGCAGGTCTAGGTGAAGCTGTTGGCGGAGCTGGGAAAAATTACTCAATAGTCGCCTATCTTGCTTTAGGCACAGGAGTCGGTGGGACAAGAATTCAAAATAATAAAATAGACCAAGGTCGTGCAAACTTTGAAGTCGGACACCAAATAATTAACATCACAGGTCCAAAATGCCCAGGTTGCGGTGGTCTTGGACATTTAGAGAGTTATGTCTCTGGAAGCGCGCTGCAAAAACAACACGGCCGAAAGTTAAATGAAAACGGAGACGAGCAAGCATGGGACGAAATTGCAGAATTTCTTAGCATAGGTATACACAACTTGAACATGCATTGGTCACCAGATGTGGTTGTCATAGGAGGTGCTATTGGTAGCCACGAGGGCTTAAAAATAGAAACTGTAAAAAAATACTTAAAACAACTTCCAAGCCCTTTTCCAAAACTCCCAGAAGTCAAAAAATCTACACTAGGAGAACTTGCTGGTCTATATGGTGCACTCGAGCTACTTCGCAACATGAATAACTAGTTAAAACTAAAAGTGTTATACTTACATAAGAAATAAAAAAAATAACAACATTATTTATGAATGTAGAACATCACACTCAACCGCATATGCTAGAGCGTTACAGCTTCTTATGGTCTGAAGCACGATTGCTCATTGCAGCAGTTGCATTATTTATTGGAGGCATTCCTCCGCTTCTCGCATGGAACCCAATAAGCTCCTTGTATAATTTATTCAGCGGACTACTAACAATTGCTTGGATATTGTCCGGAATTGCTTCTGCATATCTGCTATACCGCTGGACGCACAATGCACATGTATTGTTTGGCAAAAAAGACCAAAAAGACACTGTGAGTTTTTTTATAAGCATTGTCTCTGGGCTAAATCTCGGCTTGGCCGGCATAACTGGCAACAACATTGGCATGGCCATTGCGCACTCTCGTATTATTTTTAGTTTAGTTGGCTTGTTGTATGTTGCAACTGCAGTCTACCTCTACAAACGCTGGTCTAATTTTGGCAATAAAATATTTTAAATTTCGGTTAAATGCATTCAGTAACAAGCCTACTACTTCCTTATGTCCTCGCGTATAAATATATTGCGATTTTTATCATTACATACTGGGGTGCGTTGCTACTGCCATTACCTTCCGGAACTATTATAGCGGCAGCGACCGCATTCGCAACTCAAGGCTACTTAAATCCGTGGACGGTGTTGTTTGTCGGAATAGTTGGCAATGTTGCAGGTGACAATACTGGCTACTGGCTGGCAAGAAAATACGGCACAAATGTGCTTGAGCGGATTGGTTTTCGCAGGCTCCTACATTCAGAAAAGTTTACTGTGGTGGAAAGACAAATAGGCCAACACCCACTACTGACTGTTTTTTGGAGCCGCTACTTAACTGCCATAGCGCCAACCGTAAATATAATTGCAGGGCTTGGCAAAGTAAACTATCATGTTTATTTATTTTTCGAGTTTACTGGAGAGGTTGCAGAGGTTGGCACGAATTGGGCAATAGGCTTTTTCTTTGGCGCAAACTGGGAGTACTTTAGCGCTTACATAAACAATATATGGATGGTCATGGCGTTTGGGCTTATTTTTAGCTACATAGTCTGGAAAACTCTAGCCCGTATACACCACAACAAATAAATATATGAACGAAGAAGAAGAAAAATATATAGACAGTAAATTTGCAGAAGTAGCGAACAAGGAAGCGACGGAGCGAAAACAGGCACAAGCGTTTTTTCAAAAACGCAAAGCACAAACAAAAATCATTATTTTAGTTTGTACACTAATTATGCTCGGACTGCTAGGCTTTATGCTATCTATATTATGGAAATATCAAATAGCCCCAAGACTTTAAGCGTAAATTTAGTCTAAGTAATAATACTCAAAAGAGAGAACGTGGCGAGCAAGGGCAGGACTAAAAAGATTATACGGGTTTAACCCAGCCACTTGCGACGCATGGCATTCCATGGCTCGTAGCTTGAGTTCCCCATCCACAGAAATTTTAATATTTGGTTCTATGCAAGTTTGGCTTTCTGAGTACGCGCCAAACTTTCTTTTTTTCAAAAATACCTTTTGGCACTCTTGCCTATACGGTTCTGGTGGCAAACAAAACATGACAAAGCGCACGCCCTGCTCAAGAGCCACAGACTTACATACCACATACGTTGCCACATGGTCTTTATGTCCAGTGTAACCATCTGGACCAAAACTTATTATAAAATTCGGTTGTAACTGCTTAACTACATTTGTAAGCCTAACTTTAAACTCAACTATAGACTCTGCTAACTGCCCATCTGAATAATTCAAAACCGAAATACTACTCAAACCAAGCAAGCCACCAACAGACAACAACTCCTGTCTACGCATTTCTTTTAGTTCAGTTTCCGTACACTGAGTACTTACATAAGCCCGACCCTTTTCTCCAAGCGTTGCGCATACTAGGTGCACTTCTCCCCCGCTGTCTACAATTTGGCGAATAGTACCAGCCGCAAGTGGTGACTCGTCATCTGGGTGCGCAGTAACTACTAATACTTTTTTTCCTAAAAATAGATTTTCTGTTTTCATATATATATCTAAATAAAAAAACCGCCTCAGCGGGAATATTGTGCACTAAAAATAGCTACACAAAACTACCGCAAATCTGCAGTAGTACAACAAAGTACATATTCTACTATTACTATATAATTCATTTTCATACGCAAAAAAATTATAGCACCTTTTAACCTAAGCAACAAACAAAAAGTGAGTAGTCAAAGACGTGCCAGCGTTCGTCTTTGACTCTCAAAAAGTTTTACTTTGCTAAAGCCCGAATGCACTCAAAATTAAACCTTGAGCATGTGCTGGCAACTCTCGAGTGCTGTTGCGTGGGTCTGTAAGCCCAAAATGACCGCCCGATTCTGTGAAGACTAACTTAGCTCGAAGTATTTTCGCTAGAACCAGCGCATACTTTGCGGGCACATACGGGTCATGCAGACCGTTTATCATTACGGCCTTAGTAACAGGCAGACCTGACATGCCTCGCATCATAAACCGAAAAGACTGAATGCGCTGTCTGTCTTCTGCAGCCAAACGAAACTTACCAGCGGTGCATACAAGTGCCAGCGCGCCAAGTCTGCCTTCTTTCACATGGTGACGCAAAAAATGCAAACACGAAGCACCACCTATACTATGACCAATAAGACCCACCTCCTCCCATGGAGGCATAATCTGCTGTTGCATTTCAGCTAACCACTCTTACAATTTTGGTGCCCTAGGGTTAGGCATTGGCAAAAAACGAGCATCTATTCCGGCCTTAGCTAAATCCGCCAAAAGCTTTCTTTGCCAAGGCATTGGACTAGAAAGCTGATAGCAACCAACTAAAAAAGCTCGCTTTATAGCAATCATAACCAACCTCCTTTGGCTTGTGCCGTTGTTGCTTCCCTATTGAAGTAAGTATATTTTATGCTTTATAAAAGATCGTGGCAAACAAGCGCATTTCTCTTAATATTTGACTCATAATGTATGCGCCCTCTACTATTATATTAACCTTGCTTTCTCCTTAATAAACACTAAAATCTATGAAAGGCATAATTCTTTCCGGTGGGCATGGTACCAGACTGCGACCACTCACGAACGTAACAAGCAAGCAGCTCCTACCTGTCTACAACAAACCCATGATCTTTTACCCGCTGGAAACACTCCTTAAAGCTGGAATAAAAGAAATTATGATTATAGTAGCGCCAGACCACTGTGGCGACTACATGCGAGTACTCGGAAGTGGGCGAGATTTTGGTGCTGGCGTCCGCTTCACTTACGAAATTCAGGACGAACCAAAAGGCATAGCTCAAAGTTTTTTAATTGCTGAAAACTTTCTAGACGACGGTGACAATGCAACGCTCATTTTGGGTGATAATATATTTGAACACGACTTCACAAACGACATACAAAACTTTAAAAGCGGCGGCTTGGTTTTCGCCCGCGAAGTAGAAGACCCTGAAAGATTCGGCGTACTGGAATTTGATCAAAACGGAAAGGTAATAAGCGTAGAAGAAAAACCAAAAGTACCAAAGTCCAACTTTGCGCAAGTGGGTATATACGTATTTGACGGAAGAGTACTTGAAGCAGCCAAATCCGTAACGCCCTCTGCACGAGGTGAGTTAGAAATTACGGACGTAGCTGACTGGTACTTAAAAAAAGGAGAGCTAGTAGCGAAGCCCATACAAGGCTTCTGGGCAGATGCTGGCACACTTGAAACCCTACACCGAGCAAGTGTTTGGGCGAGAGAACGCGCCAATCTTTCATAAAAAACTTTGAGCAGCCGAACAAGTACATGTAACTTTTGTAACGTAAAATATACGAAACTAGAAAAACTAAAAATACATTGGCAACAACTTGCGCTACAAGACCCCTTGTGGGCTGTTTTAAGTTGGAACAATAAGAAAAATAACCAATGGGACGAACAAGAATTTTTTAAAACTGGCGAACAAGAAATACAGCTCGTTATGGACTATGTAAAGAAACTAAATATACAGTTAGAAACTGCTAGAGCGCTAGATTTCGGTTGCGGTGTCGGTAGACTTACACAAGCTCTCTCGCCTTACTTCACGGCTGTTGTTGGCGCAGACATATCCGAAGAAATGGTAGCAAAGGCAGGACTCTTAAACAAAAAACAAAATTGTAGTTATATAGTAAACACCGTACCAAACCTAAAAGTATTTACAAACAATACATTCTCTTTTATATATTCCCGGCTAACCTTTCAACACATGGAACCGCGCTATACAAAACAATACATTCAAGAATTTATTAGAACCTTAAAGCCCGCGGGTATTGCAATTTTTGTACAACCTTATAAAAAGACTTTACTACCCTTTAACAGCCATAAACTTTCAGCTAAAGATACATTAAAACTTATAATTCCAACTTCGCTGCAGAACCTATTGCGCAACATAAAAGGCGCGCTATTTGGCAAACCAGTCATGGAGCTTCATAGCATGAGCAGACAAGAGGTATTGGCTATTTTAGACGAACAAAATGTAAAAATAGTCAGCGTGGACGAATTTGGGGACCTTGGAGGTAGTTGGATATGTTACAGGTATTGCATTCAAAAACTCAAATAAAAAAACAAACACATTGCTGTGCTTGTAAGTAATTGCTTTAACATAATTATTTTTACGTAAACCGAGTCACAACAAAAATAAACAGCGCACCCAAAATTGTTAAGCCGATCATTTTATAGGAGCTATGTTTGCTATGTGCTTCCGGCAAAAGATCACTTGCACCTATGTAGAGCAAAAAACCAGCAAAAAAGCCTAAATATACAACAAGCCACTGCGTTGGAATATGAAACAAGTAAGCCGCGCCAACACCAAGCAACGGCACTACCGCGTCTAGAACTAAGAAAAAGATTGACTTACGAGTGCTGTTTTTGTTTAACAGCATTATGCTTACGGTGTTAAGTCCGTCTGAAAAGTCGTGCGCAATAACAGCAAACGCAACCAAAAAACCAATATGTGTGTTAACCTGGAAAGCAAGACCAATACCCAAACCGTCTAAAAAACTATGGAAGGCCAAACCAAGCGCGCCTATATAGCCAACTGTGGGGTGATGGTGGTCTGCATACTCTTCTTCATGAGAAGAGTGTATAACGGCCATTTTTTCTAAAATATGAATAACAAAAAAACCAAGTACAAGTGCCACCATGGCAAGGGTTATGTCCGACCCTAATTCTGCTACCATACCAAATATTTCCGGTAGAATGTCAAAAAACGCAACCGCTATAAGAACCCCAGCTGTAAAACTAATTATATAGTGCAGTCTGTCTTTGTACCTTATGCCAAATAACCCACCCAAAAGAGTAGAAACAAACGTCCCAATTGAAAATAAAATTGCTTCCATAAAGTATATTTTAGAATAAAAATCGAAACTCTCCAAGCTTTATCATTTTAAAACGTAGGAACAATCTTTCCTGCTTTATATTCAACGACGGCTTCGCATATAAGCGCTATTATTTTGTCCTCAATATTGGAACGAAACTGTATAAAATGGGCTCCCCCATCAAGAAACTGCTCTACCGGTATATCTTCAAATCTCGGTCTTTCATCAGTGGAGTTACTGGGCACTTTTATCATACTATTAAATAGTAAGTTCATCCTCTTGGTTTGTCCGTCTCTTTTTGCTTGCTCTTCATTTTTATAGAACTGATTAAGGTACGGTTGCGTGAATTGATTTAGTTGCTCCTGCTCTTCATTAGAAAGTAAACGCAAAGCGGCGTTATTCTTACCCTTGTTCTTTCGAGAGAAAGAGTAATATTGTATCGCTATTGGTGGAATATCATGATGCCATTCAAAACCATGATTGTCTGCAACAATAGTAAATAATATTCTGTTGCGCATTTGAGACTCTGCCAGGTTGTCCGCTATCAGCTTCGCGCATTGACTGGCGGAATTAGCCTGTCCTATTTCATCATCAATGAACAAGGCTTTAGAAAATTTGTTCGGTATTTGCCCTTTGACCAAATATGCAAGAGAGTTATTGTCGTATTTACCCGACTTGTCATCGCCGTCAATTTTAAATCGCTGCACAGGTAAGATTAATTTTGGCGGTATGGGTATACCTACAGCATTATAAAATAACTCGGCAAAATAAATCATAACCGCGCCAGAGTCACCTGAACCAATCAATAAATCATACTGATTCCGTTCTTCTACACATAGCCTATACAGCAATGCGATGTACATTTTAAAAATAGGAATTCCCACTTCTTTTGAAAAATAGGTGTCATCAAGCCTTGCCAATCTCTGTTGTTCTTTATCCATTATTGTATCTCCACTCATAAATTAATGAAGTCTTGTTCGCTACAAAAACGCATACAACATCCAAAAAACTAGCGCTAGGTCGCCCTTAAAATAAGGTATATCTATGAGGCCGTGCGTAATAAGCGCAATACACGCTAAAGCCAATCCAAGTTGGTAAATGTTTGTTCTATTCTTTATACCTCTCCATATGGCTAGAAACAGTAATCCAAAAAAGGACAACAAGCCGAGCAGGCCTGTATCTGCCCAAAAATTTAGCGCAATGTTGTGTGGCGCCGGATAGTGTTCAAGTTGCTGATCGGTGTTGTACCTATACCAGTTATTGCTAAACCCTAACAGCCCCTTGCCCATTAGCGGAGCGTCTTCTACCATTTTCCAACCGGTCTGCCATAACGAAAACCTAGCAACGCTAGACTTTTCACCTCTAAATGGCAACAGTAATCTATAACGAAAATTTGGCACCGCAATAATAACAAGCACGGCAACGGCCCCTGCTACTAAAGCCAGCCTCACTAATTTCCGATTTCCAGCAAGAATTAAATATGCAATAGTTGCAAATAACAAGCCAAGCCAGCCACCACGCGAAAGAGACAAGAACAGACCAACAACACCAACAAGCCAAGCAAAAGTAGTGAGTAGTTCAAGTTTCAATCCTTTTCTAGCCACTGACCACTGACCACTGACCACTGGAATTAAAAAGGCCAAAAGCGGAGTTACGAACAAAGCATAGAAATTTGGATGCAAAAAAAAGGATACCGCTCGTTTAGGTTCCTCTGAGTTTCCCCACCAAGCCTGCGGTACACCAATTAGGGTGAAGTACTGGATAATGGCATATATACCCGCGACTGATACAAACAACAAAGCTGTTTGTATAAGTAAATTTCCTATTTCTCCACCGTTGCTAAAACTATGGCGGACAGGCAATTTCCAATTTCCAATGGTATGCAAATACCGCAGAATAATAAATGTGCCAATTGGTTGTAAAAAAAGAACTATAAATTGACCAAGCTTCTCTTGGCTAATACCGCCAACGAAGAGAGAACTTATTCCTGCAATTAAAAAAACAGTGCTTAGCACTAAGTACTTAGTGCTTAGTTCAGATAATAACCAGACTTTAAAACTGTTAATTCTTCTACTATAAATAAGCCATGCGGCAAAAATTGTCCATAACACAAATATCCAAACCAGTAGCAAGTTTGCAGGCAAACCAAAAAGACTAAATCTAATCGCATAGGTTGGAGCAAGTAACAAGGTAAGGGCAAATAAATATTGCATAATTACACTTTACCACAAATGAGCTGCTTTTTCGACATTGCACGTATGCTCATATTTTTATAAAGTACATATATGAACGAACAGGCTTTTACTAAAATTTGTCAACTTTTTGGGGAAAAGGATATTACCTATCAAGTTTGCGTACACGATGTATGCAGAACGAGCGAAGAATCGGCCAAGGTGCGCAAGGCAGCGGGTATGCCAGAGGCGGTGGGTGCTAAAGCTTTGCTGTGTAAAGTGGACTGGCGCACTGGAGAAAGTAGTTTTACTACTTTTGTACTGCCCGGTAGCCATACGTTAGACAAAACAAAACTAAGAGCAGGTTTACCCAACTTAAAACAATTTCGCTTTGCCACACAAGAAGAGCTTATGGCGCTTGCGGGTGTAGTCCCCGGTTGCATGCCACCTTTTGGCAACCAAATATTTCCGAATATTTCTAAACTTTATATAAGCGAACAAATTTCCAAGTTTGAACGGGTAGCCTTTAACGCAGCCAAACTAGACACCAGTATTTGGCTATTAACAAACGATTATTTGCAGGCCGTGACCCCAGACGGTGTATTTGATTTTTCCGTTCCAAAAATAAACTTACTGTAGACGTCGCCCAAGTTTGTTCCACTCGGTTATTTTTCCTGCAGCAATTTCTATTTTTTCTGCACGGCGAAGCAACCCCGCTTGTTTATTTGTAATAAGATTAAAATGCCTAGCCTCGTCTACTGCGTCCACCATATCCCACAAGTCTTTATCTGTAGTTTCCCATTCAAGACTATCGAAACGTGACAAATTTACGGACACTGAATACTCGCGTAAATTCTTTTTACCAGTTGTGTTGTCAAAATATTCGTGAAAATAAGAAAGTGCGAGTTCGCGCAGTGTACGGTAAATTGGCTCACGAAAACGAAGAACTGCGTGATTGGTTTTACTTATTGCCCCCCAGCACTTCCCTACCTTAAACAATGCCACCACATGGTCTTGATCTGGCTTCTGTACCCTTAAGTCCATAAGCAATGGTTCTTTTCCATGATAACGTAAAACAGAGGCTGCAAACATGGCACCCTCAAAACAGTGGGCCTTATTTATTTTTAATACGCGCAAAGGAGACATGTATGTCTCCCCATTACTTTCAAAATTGGCCGGAATGGCATTTATAAAATCTTGAATTTTACTGGGCGTATTAAGTTTTTTATACACCCTCTGTTGTAACTTTGTAAGCATTACCTAAATTTAATTGGAAAACGCACAAAGGCCGAATTTTCTAAAAGTCCAGAAGGATTGTCTTTTGCTACTTCTATAAAACCGTTGTCAGTAGCAGGAGCAACGAACGTAATTGTACCGGCGAAAGGCACGAGTTCATTAGTCATCCAGTCAGCAGCAGCTTGTCCATGACTCGCCGCTACTTCTGCGCCATTTGCGTCTAGTAACCGCAGGCCAATATTTGCCTCAAAAAACCACGACCCAAGTGCTTTCCCAGTTACCTTTAGTGGACTTACAACCAGTTGGTTAGGCTGCATGTGCTCTAAGTCTACTGGCGAACTTGCAGGCGACTGTTCTGTGCCCTCAATAAAGGTAAACTTCCCGCTACTACACCTTCTCGGATAGCTTTCTGTTACTGGGTTACCCAGAGCCATGCATTCCTCAAATGAATGTGCCGTTGGTTTATTTTTTATGACAGACAATGGTCTAACTAAAGCACTGCTACACCAACTGCTGTTACAGCCAACGAAAAAAAATATAATTAATCCCACAGCGACAACGCAACACAAACCAAGGGTAATTACAATGCCTGTATTTTTCATAGTTATTGCTCCAAATACTTTTGAAAATCTGTTCTATACATATCTACTACGGCAACAAATACAGCCATTAAAATAGGCCCAAGCAAAAAGCCTAAAAACCCAAACACAGACAACCCACCAAGCACGGCAACCAACATAAGCAATGGATGCACTTTCGTACTTTTTCCAATTAAGCGCGGTCCAACAACGTTGTCTACAAGCCCTACTGCAAGCGCACCCCAAATTGCCAAGCCCACAGCCTGCCCTACGTGGCCAGTTATCAATAAAAACAAAACAGCAGGCACAAGTGCAAGCGACGTCCCTACAGTAGGCACCAACGCCGCAAGTGTTGTAAACATTCCCCAAATTAAAAAATTCGGCATTCCAAAAATTACAAACCCAATAGTTGCAACTACGCCCTGCACGAGCGCTGTTAAAAATTGCCCCTTCACCACACCGTTTACAGCAGAAGAAACTTTTACGAACAGGAGTTGTTCTTGTTCATTGTCTATGGGTGAAATGTCCAGCAGGATTGTTTTAAATTTATGCCCGTCTTTTAATAGATAATATAAAGTAAACAAAGTAAGAAACAAAGAGAGCAAAAAAGTTGCTAAGTTTGAAACCAAACTAGAAAATGTCTGAAACGCATTTGCTGTAAGTTTAGAGGCAAGCGCGTTTAAGTCACTAGTGGCATTTTGTACAAAGTCTTGCAATTGGACAGGCAAACCACTAATTATTTGCCCCCGAGAAATAACTAAATCGCCGGATTTAAAATTATTGTATAAATTTAACGTCTGGCTAAACAGCACCTTACCCAAAACCACAACTGGAATAGCCACTATAAGCAACATAACCCCCACAGTGGCCAGTGCTGCCCAAGACTCCGATTTAAGATGCTTCAAAAACCAATGGAAAACTGGTTGAAACAAAACCGACAAAATAAATCCAAAGACCAAAATATTTGTAAATGGCCTGACTAAAGAAAAAGCCAAACCCGCCATGACGAGTAATAGAAACAAGAAGCTTGCAATTTGTAAACGCTTTTGTGCAGGCATACGAAAAGAATAAAATTATAAATTCATTATAACAAAATTTGCCAAAAATGAGTAGATGCGGTATAATTATTCAGCTTTTGAGGAAAGCCCGATGGGGCTTATTTTTGTAGCATTATTGTTACAGAATACACCTAAGTTATACATAAACATACGGCACTAATCCATACATCTCCACTTATAAATAAACGATATGACCAGAGACAACATCCGCAACATTGCTATTATAGCCCACGTAGACCATGGCAAAACCACCTTAGTTGATGCCATGTTAAGACAAACCCACACCGTTAAAGACGACAGTGCGGACTTAATAATGGACTCGGGCGACTTAGAACGAGAACGTGGAATAACCATTCGGGCCAAAAACGCATCTCTTGTTTACAAAGACGTAAAAATAAATATTGTGGACACTCCAGGTCACGCAGATTTTGGTGGCGAAGTAGAGCGTACCTTACGCATGGCTGACGGCGTCCTACTTTTAGTAGATGCCAAAGAAGGACCCATGCCACAAACAAAGTTCGTGCTTAAAAAAGCACTGGAACTTGGGCACAAAGCAATAGTGGTAATAAATAAAATAGACAAACCGGACGCGCAAGTAGACCACACCATAAACAAAACTTTTGACTTATTTGTACACTTAGGCGCAAATGACGAACAATTAGAATTCCCAATTATTTATGCTTCTGGTATTCGCGGATTAACTTCTACCGACCCAGAAAAACTTAAAACACTGCTCGCAGACCCAGCCACTCCACCGGACATAACCGACCTTTTTGAAGCAGTTATAAAATACATTCCTGCACCACAAGTGGAAAGCGAAAAACCTTTTGGCATGTTAGTACTTGCGCTTGCCTACGATAACTACATTGGTAAAATTGGAATTGGTAAAATTACTTCCGGTAAAATTGCTAAAGGCCAACTGCTCGCCAAAATAAAACATGACGGCAGTAAAACTACTGGTAAAGTTACTGCACTGCAAATGTACCAAGGAATGAAAGCAGTAGACGCTTTGGAAGCAGAGGCTGGCGACATTGTGGCCATTGCTGGTTTTGACGACGTACAAATTGGCGAAACACTTGCAGACGCTGCAAACCCAGTACAAATTCCGCCAGTACATGTAGAACCACCCACAGTAAAAATGACTTTTGGTGTAAACACTTCTCCTTTTGCCGGCAAAGAAGGCAAGCTAGTTACTTCACGCACCATACGCGAACGCCTCTACAAAGAACTGGAAACAAACGTTGCACTTAAAGTAGAAGACACAGACCAAGGCGACACTTTCTTAGTCTCCGGACGTGGTGAACTACATTTAGCAGTGTTAATAGAAACCATGCGCAGAGAAGGCTTTGAACTACAAGTGAGCCAACCTCAGGTTATATTCCACGAAGAAAATGGAACCAAAATGGAACCTTACGAAATGGTAACAATAGACGTACCCAGCGAATACCAAGGCACTATTATAGAAGAAATTGGCAAGCGCGCCGGCACCATGCTTTCCATGGACACAGCCCCCAACGGCGATGTACACCTAGAATACAACATGCCTACCCGCGGATTAATTGGTCTTAAAAACTTATTGCTTACCCGTACGCGCGGTACGGCGATTATTAACAATTTGTTTGACAGTTACAAACCTGTCCACGACATAGACACCCACGCAAACGACCACGGCTCACTCATTGCCTCTGAGTCTGGGACATCCAACGCGTATGGCCTTAACAATGCGCAAGAGCGAGGCGTTATGTTCATTGGCCCTGCAGTCGATGTCTACGAAGGCATGGTGGTAGGACAAAACGCACTAGATAACGATATAGAACTAAACGTTTGTAAAACCAAAAAACTCACTAACATGAGAAGTAGCGGTGCAGACGATGCAATTATCTTAGTCCCCCCTCGCCCAATAGAACTAGATATGGCTATGGAATACATTGGCCCAGACGAACTTGTAGAGGTTACTCCGAAGTCTATTAGAATAAGAAAAAGAATACTCAACGCAACAGAAAGAAAGCGCGCAGCACGTTAAAAAAAAGAGACCCCACCACTGCGGGGTCTTTTTTGTAATTTGGGAGTGCTATGTTTAATTGGTTATTTACTTTTGCCAGGAATAGCTACTAACTTGCAAGCTTAGTACTGCCAGTAGCACAGTACCTATCCCAGAGCGGCAACCATTGGTCACGGAACACTGCCAGCAAGACCTTGTCCACTAAGCGACCATTCTTCCACAGGTCTTGGATGAGCCGGCCTTCTTCCTCGTAACCACATGTACGAGCATAAGCCAAACTCCCTGCGTTAAAATCGTAAACGCTGGAGCGAACTTTACGCAAGCCCATTTGGACGAAGGCGTTATGAAGCAAGAGCATCTTGGCGTCTGTGCCATATCCCTTACCCCAGAATTCGGGCAGACCAATGACCGTACCGGTCCCAGCAGTCCCGTGCTGGAAATTTATGTGGTGCAAACCAATTGAGCCAATAAGCTTTGGCTCGTCGCCCAAGGTCTCCATACCCAGAGTAATGCTGTCCTGCCTTCCTGCCAACCCCTCAATCCACGCCCGCTCTTCAGCAAGGCTTATGAGTTGTTGACGCTTGAGAAATTTCGTTACCAATGGGTTATTCATCCAGCTCATGCATGCTGGGGCGTCCTCTACCGTCAAGGGCCGGAGCCTCACCTTATACCCAACAGGGAATGCAATCTGAGTTGCTTGTTCTAGCATAATTCTTCCTCCAATTATTGTTGTAGTTACATCAAGACAACACAAAGCAAACAAAAATGCCTTGGCCATCTTGCCAAGGCATGCATAAATTGAATTTAAAAAACTATATTAGTTTCTAAGTTGATAACTCAATACATGCCCAAGCAAAAAGACCGCACCGCTAATTGTACTAGCGGAGCCAAGTGCAATATTTTGCATTGAACAGTGATTGAATCTCATATAATACATTATACCATTTAAGTATACTAAAGTCAATATACCACAAAACCCTCCCTTTGGTAAGGGAGGGTTAAGCTCTATTTGCAAAACTTGTCTAATTCGTAGCAGATGTACTGGAAGATGTCGCGGTCTTAAAAGTTGCTTGGCAGGCAGCAAGTGCTGATATGCGAGCATCGCGGGCTGTTTTAAGTGCAGCTTCTCGAGTGGTACGGGCTGTTTTAGTGCTCGCTGTGAATGCGTCGTTTGCTGTTTTGCGAGCAGTGGCAAAAGCGTCTCTGGCTGCTTTTCTTCCAGCTTCGTCTGTGGCAGCTTTATAAGCAGTTTGGAAGTCAGTGCGTGCCTTTTCTAACGCAGACTTGCGAGTGTCATTTGCAGTTTTTGTTGAAGCCTTAAAAGCGTCGTTTGCGGCCTTTTGAGCATCCCTGAAAGCTTTCTCAGCTGCTAAACGACAATCCCTTAAAGCTTTTCTAGCTGCAGTATTTTTTTCTACCATAGCCTTCTTTTCGGCCTTCATGGCTTCCATCTTGTCTTTATGCATCTCCTGCTCTTGCTTCATTTTATCTTTTAATTCCTGCGTATTCTGCGCAGCAGCAAAGGCAGTAAGAGGACTCATAATAGCCGCAGACACAGCAATGGCTGTAGCGATTTTTGTAAAACGTGTCATGTTGTATTTCCTTACTCTAAAAATAGAGAATTAATATTCAGCCCTTATATTATACCACCTGCGCCAAAATAAGTTCCAGAATAACACGAGGCGGGGTTGTGGAAGACTTTAGCTCTATGTCTAAACTCTCTATTTTACTAAGCATTTCTCGCAACGCTTGAATACTTAAACCTTGAGACAAGCGTTTTACTACAAACAAACGACCAGACTTCCAACCAGTGAGCGCAAGTATGTCGGAGTCTTGCATACGTCGTTCTGTAGCGTCTTTTACGATAAGCAAAGAACGAAGTTGTTCGGCTAGTAGAGCGTTTAACTGCAAAGTCTTAGCAGTATCATCCGCGTCGCCACTTGCATAGTAACTTTCCAACAACTCAAACAAACGCGCACGGTCTTTTTTTGCAAGTGCATCTGAAACTGCCAAACTTAAAGTTTCTCGTAAGTCCCCGACCAACGCCTCTACTGCGGACTTGTCTATGGGCAGGCCGTTTGCGTAAGTAAGTAATTTGGTAAGCTCTTGCTCAAGTTGCAACAACGACACTTCAGGCGATGCACCGAACCCGTTTCCTATTTGGTTTGTAGCGCCAAGTCGCAAAAGCAATAAGTCAATTGCACTTTCTTCTATGCTTACATGCTTTGCTGCAACAAAATTTTTAATCCACTGCGGTAAGCTTTCCAAAGATGGCGCCTCAAACTCTTTTGCATGCACATTTTTATTGGCAGTTAGGTCTTTGTAAAACTTCGTGCGTTTGTCTAGCGCATCTTCTACAAACACAATATGGTTTTGAGTCGTTACATACTGTTCTAGCCTTGCGTCTGTAAGCCAATCTTTAATTAAGTTGTGTAACACAATTACTTGCGAACCGGAAAACAAATCCTGCGACAACAACTCGTCTAAACTTTTTGGTGCATTGGTCGCACTAAACTCCACCATAGGCAAGTTTGTCCTACTAGCAAGTGCCTTTAACGCTGTCCGCTTAGAGTGTTCGTCTGGCCCAAAATATACATACAACATGAGAATATTATAGCCTTTTCGAGCCTCACCACGCCACACTTCCCCTATGTATATATTCCGGTTATAATAAAGCAGTATTTTTAACTTATACTAGCACTCGTAGCTCATCTCCGACGTAAAGTCGGAGCCCCGACTAAAACGTCGGGGTTGGATACACGCCCCATACCACTTGCTGGTCTCGTAGCTCATTTGGATAGAGCGCTTGGCTTCGAACCAAGAGGCAACAGGTTCAAATCCTGTCGAGACCACCAATTGGTATGGGGTTCAAATCCCATTGTCTGACGTAGCTTCTTAGCCCGCCGAAGCTTTATGCGAAGGCTGGATAGCGAAGTTGGATGCCGGGTGCACTAAAATATATGCAAGAACACCCCATAGAGCTAGAACTCCGAGCCGAGCTTTCTGCGTCTGTTAAATCTAATATACTAGAAAAACTTAAAGAAATTGGCTCTCTTACATCAAATACTAAACGCCTTTCGGTAATGTTTTTCGGGGAAGTTAACGGCCAAAAATTGGATATTCGAGTTCGTGTCACAAATGGGAATTGCGAAGTAGTAAGCAAAGCTGGAATATTTGGTTCTCATAACAGAACAGAGGTTTCGCAGAGCATAACCAAAGAGCAGTTTATAGGCATGGTTCGTTTTTTGTCTCAGTTGAAATTTGAAACAAAAATTGGAGAAAGAGAAACAACAAATTTTGAGCTACCAAATAATATTATAGCTTCTGTAGTTTCCGCTAAGCATATCTGCTATCTTGAGCTAGAAAAAATATCCACCAGCGCTGAAGAGAAGGCAAATCATATTGAATTACAAAACTTAGCCAGCCAATTAGCAGTTACACTTATTAACACAGAGGATGAATTTCAGGAACTAATTAAGCGCTTAAACAACGAAGTAGACTGGTTTTTTAATTACACTCCAGAAGACTATAAAGAACTTGAAACTACCCTTCACAACTACTTTAGTTAGGTATAACTTATGGACCTACCTTCGCATGTTTTATGGACTTACGCCCTAGAAAGAGTTACTGCTCCAAATTTTGTAAATAGCAATTTGGAGTTTGTACTGGCCAGTTTATTTTTTGCAGCCTTGCCGGACCTTTTAGAATCTACCCCATTTTTAATTTATCTTACCTTACATCGCAAAAAGTACAACCTTAAAAAGCTAGTATCCGTATACTCCTTTGCCATAGATATAAACCACAACAGACAAAACGAATACGACGCTAGTTTCCCATGGGCAGCTAAGATTAGTTTTTATACTCATAGTTTTTTGTTGTTCATACTTTTTGCCTTACTTCTAAGAAGTTTCTCCCACTGGTTGTCTTTTTCATTCTTAATAGGTTACGGTTTACATTTGTTTATAGACGTTTTCCTACACAAGGACTACTTCGCATCTAAGCCGCTTTACCCACTAAGTAATTTTTCTATTTACGGGTTTATTACTTGGTATAAAACAAAAAACTTTTCAAAGTATAATTACAGCTTGTTGTTTCTAACATATTTAATGCTTTTTTGGTTCAGGTAGTTAAAGTATACTTTTAACACTTATGCAAGCAGTAATACTTGCCGCAGGCTATGGGCTCCGGCTTAAACCATTTACAGAAACAGCACCAAAAGGTTTGGTGCCTGTTTTGGGTATTCCCCTACTTGAATGGACTTTAAAGAGCTTGCCAGAAACAACCCATGAAATAATTATTGTAATTGGCTGGCTGGGCGAACAAATAGAAAAGCATTTTAAAAATGAATTTAGAGGCATGCCCATTCGCTATGTTACTATGTCCCCCATAAACGGAACAGGCAGTGCACTCCATACAGCAAAAGAAGCTTTGCATGGTAAGTTTTTAGTGGTAAACGGAGATGATATATATGCAAAACAAGACTTAACGGCTTTATCTAGAGTGCCCGACTGGGGCATGCTTGCAGTACAAACAACAAAAGCTATGGCGGGCAACTTAACTGTTAGCAATGGCGACATAACCAACATAGCGCGCGACGAGTCTAACAACATTAAATGGCAAAACTGTGGCGCTTACTTTTTGGATACCGATTATTTTGCTCTACCACTAATTGGCATACCTGTGCGAGAAAAAACAGAGTACAGCCTGCCTCATACCATGATACAAAACAAACACACCCACCAAGTAAGCCTTGTAGAAGCGACCCAGTGGCTACCAATTGGCACCCCAGAGGAGCTTGCAAAAGCCTCCGAAATATTAGATAATACGTAAGCAATTCTACCCCATGGGTCGCTAGCTCAATTGGCAGAGCAGATCCCTCTTAAGGATAAGGTTCCGGGTTCGATTCCCGGGCGACCCACCAATATAAAATCCCGATATATCGGGATTTTATTATACGTAAAATAGTTACTTTGGAGGGACTTTTTTCTGAACTACTTGAAACGGATTTTGTGTGGGCTCACTTGGTGGACTATATTCCGCACCGGTATGCACGCGGTCTAGAGCCTTGTTGTAACTTTCAAAATTTACGCGAGTACTTTTAGCGGGCTTAGCCCCAACATCGGCAAAATGTGAATTATATAAAGTTCTAAACACGCCCTGCAATGCCCAAACATCCGCGAAAATAACCAACAACAACAAAACAACCAACACCATGCGCGGAGCAGGACGTATCTTTTTTTGTACGCCATTTAATTTTGGCAAAGAAATTTTTTGTATGAGTGCTTTTATGTCCATATGGGCTTTACTTCCTTAAATAAAAGTTCCCTATTAACGTTACGTTTATGCTGTCGCCAGAAGCCGCAGCAAGCGAAGCGCTTTTTGCGGTAAAGGTGTTGGGGAAATGTTCTAACCAGTCCAAAAAAGATACAGCACCGGAAAACTTGCCCCGCAGTTGCATGGTAAATGGTATAGAGTATAAGTCGCTTGCTGTTTTAGCTTTGGCTGCAGTTTGAGCTGTGCCAGTTACCGAAAAAGTAAACTCCAAACCAAACCTTCGTGCAGCACTCTCTACTTGGCTTAAATCGTTTACCAAGGAAATATCTTGGCTAAAAAAATCTTCTGGTGCTTTTTCTTTTTTTGCCAAATCTTGTAAGTCTTGTTTGGCTAACTCAATATTTTTTTGCTCTTGCCTCATTTCCACCACTGTCTTTTTTTGGTCCAACATAGCAGCTAGCTGGTTTGCATGTTTGTCACCAAGATACGGAAACACATAAGCAAACAAAACTAACATACCAACAAAAAATGTTGCAGTTGCAGTCGCTATTTTGACTTGATACTTAGGCTTGTTCATGACTATTTTAAGACGCTCTCATTAACGGTAAATGAGTAGTGAAAGTTTATATTTTCTGGCTTCGCTACATTTTCTAAAGGATAGTCTACGTTCATAAAATATCCAGTGTCTTCAGCAATTTTGTCGTGCAGTTCTATAACCAATTCGCGCGTTGGCGAAGAACCTGCCAAAAATACCTGTCTTTTGGTATTATCAACCGAAATATTTTGTACCTGCATACCCAGAGGCACAAGGCGCGCTATTTCTCTATACATGTTAGACCAACGTGGCGCAGCCCCTGCTAGAGTATTGTAGTCGGCTATATAGTTATTTACCAACCTTACCTGCTTCTTGTAAACTGCATTCTCCGGTTTGGCAGACTGTACTTGAAGCTGCTCTGTCTCTGTTTGCAAACTTTTTTGCGCCTGCACCAAATACACCCACACACCAACATATACTAAACCGACCACTGCAAAACTTAGACCACCCAACACAAACAAACGCACAAGACTTGTATACCATGTACGTAAATAGAGTTGGTCTTGTTCTGGTCTTGGCAACAAATTTACTTCCTTTTTTGCTTGGTCTAAAAACGGCCGCATGGCAAGCCCAACAGCACCAGCGTATGCCAAAATTGCTCCATTGCCGAGTTTTTCAGGCACGTCCATGTGTATATTTACCGTAGGGTCGGCTACCTGCACAGTTAAATTTGGTCTGTCGCTCAATGCTTCAGTTAAAAGCTCTGGTAAATGTTTAAGCCTAGCAGAACCGCCTACTAAATATATTTTTGTAACTTGCGCTGCCGAATGTTGGTCGTGGAAAGCAAGCACTTGTTTAATTTCTGAAACAAATGAATTTACTACGGGCAACAAAAGTGTTTTAAGGTTTGGATACTCTTCGGTGTTAGCAAGACCCGCTTGCTCTTTTATTTCTTCTGCGCGCGCAGCTTCTACGTCTAAACCCTTGGCTATGGCCTCTGTGACACTAGCGCCTGCAATTGGAATTGTGGAAGTAAACTGAATATTCTCACGTTCTACCATGCTTAAGTCGGTACCTGTAGCCTTCATGTCTATAATAAGCATGCTATTCTCTTCGCCAATAGGCACCAATGCTCTGGCCAAAGCCTGCGAGCCAACTTCAAGGGCAACAGGGGTTAGTCCTGCTCTTTTGACTGCACGCAAGACTTGGTCTACAAAAACTTTTGGCGACGCAACAAGCAACAACTCTACCCGTCCATCTTTTTCACCCAAGCGTTGCCAGTCTAAGTACACTTGATCTATGGGTATAGGAATATAGCTCTCTGCTTCAAAAGGCACGGCAGCGTCTATTTCGCTGTCCGACATGGGAGAGACATGTATAACGCGAACAAAACACTTAGCTTCTGGCAAGTTTACCGACACATCGCGCGTTGTGAACATGCCAAACGTCGGCTTTAAAAACAACTTTTCTAAGGTCGCAGCCAAACTTTGCTCGTCTACCTTGCCGTCGGCTGTGACAATGGTTTTTGGAAGTGCAGACTCCGCAAACGCCTGCAGGTGCGCCTCTGCAAGACTTCCGGTAAGTTGCATAACGCGAATATGCGCATCGCCTATAGCAACTCCTGCCGACTCGTGCTTTTCTTTAAATAAACTAATGTTAAATTTAAATTTCATTTACGTAGATAACTGCAAACAATATTATTGTATAGTAGACCCAATATTATAAATAGGAATAATAAGCGCGTACGCCAACGCACCAACCGCCCCACCAATTACCAACAACAACAACGGTTCAATTATAGAAGACATATTTTTTAAAGTGGCGTCTATTTGCGTTTCGTAGTGTGTTGCGATTTGTTCTAAAATAGTTTCTAAGGCACCTGTCTCCTCACCGACTTCTAACATTTGTACAATAAGAAAAGGAAATAAACGGTCATGCGTCTGAAGCACCTCGGTTAACGACTTGCCTACTTTAACTTGCTCTGCAGTCGCTAAAATTGCTTCTTTATAGAGTGTGTTTGGTATAGACTGCGCAGAAACAGTCAAAGACTGGACTATGGGTATACCACTTTTAAGCAAAGAAGAAAGCACCCGAGTAAAGCGAGCAATATTTATTTTAATAGTTAGTGGACCAATCCCCGGAACAACTAAAGACACGCGGTATAGCACCGCTTTGCCAGTCTGGGTCCGCAAACCAAATACCACAGCCCCAACTGCTAGGACCAAGCCCAACACTACTAGTATGGCATGACCTGCCATAAAATCGCTAAAGCCAACAACCACACGCGTAGCAAAAGGCAAGCTTGCGTTAAACTCTTTAAAAACAGAAGTAAGCTTAGGCAAGACAAAAATTGACATTATTACGGTAATAATTACAATAGCGCCAATTATTACCGAAGGGTAAATCATGGCTCCGCGCACCCGACTGCGCAAGTCGGCTTCACGTTCTAACTGCACTCCTAGCTGTTGTAAACTTGTTTCCAAATTTCCAGAAAGTTCCCCGACTTGGATCATGCTTATAAAAATATCTGAAAATACGTTTGGGTACGCACTCATGGCTTCGTACAACTGGCTTCCGTTTTCCACAGCCGCTTCCAAACCCTCTAAAACCTTTACGAACTTTTTATTCTTGCTTTGTTTAGCCAAAATGCGCATACTCCGAGACACAGGAATACCACTTTTAAGCATGAGCTCTAAATTTTCTACAAAAGTCAATTTTTCTCCAAGCGGCACTCCTGAAAATGTATGCAAAAATGCAAAATGGTCACTACTTTCACTAACCTCTTGTAACTTTACTGGGGTTAAACCCTGCTCTTTAAGCTGATGCCCAACCGAGAGCGCAGTTGCACCACTCGCAGTTCCCTGTTCGCGACTACCGTCTTGTTTTAAAGCTGTATATGTAAACTTAGGCATTTTGTAGCTTGTAACTTATAGCTTGCCAATTATCAGCTTCAGACCCTAGAAGCTAGCACCTAGTAGCTATAAGCTATTATTTATTCTTTTGACACTCTCAAAACTTCGTCTATAGTGGTCGTGCCTTGCAAGGCTTTAATGAATCCGTCTTGCCACATTAAAATCATTCCCGCTTTTTGCGCGGTTTCCTGAATTTCCTGCGCACTTTGTTTTTGAATAATGCCGTTGGCAATTTCTTCGGTTACTTCCATGAGTTCATGTATGCCTATGCGTCCTTTATAACCCGTTGGGCCGCACTTGTCGCAACCTTTGGCTTTGCGAAATTCCAAATCTTCAAAACTCTTTGCGCCTTTTTTCACCATTCCTCGTTTTTCATACAAGGCAAACATTTTTTCTAAGTCAAACTCGCGAGCCAAAGTTTCTAGCAATGGTTTATCTGGTTTAAACGGCTCGTTACACTCTGGACACAAAACCCGTACCAAACGCTGGGCCATAACTGCGTTAGTGGTAGAGGCTATTAAATAAGCCTCAACACCAATGTCGAGTAAACGAGGCAAGGCGCTTGCAGCCGAGTTGGTGTGGAGTGTGGTTAGCACTACGTGTCCTGTCATGGCCGCATGCACTGCTTCTTCGGCAGTTTCTTTATCGCGCACCTCACCAATCATAATAATGTTTGGGTCTTGGCGCAAAAGTGCACGCAAACCCAAAGCAAAGGTTAAACCAATTTTAGGGTTCACCTGCATTTGGTTGGCTCGTTCTATGCGATACTCTACCGGATCCTCTATGCTGGAAATATTTACACTAGTGCTATTGAGTAAAGTCAAAATTGCATACAAGGTAGTAGATTTTCCGCTTCCGGTAGGGCCTGTAACTAAAAACATTCCGTGCGGCTTATGAATATTGCGAGTAACAATGTCCAACTGTTCCGGCAAAAAACCTAACTGCTCCAAACTCATGGCCTTGCTGGACTCGTCTAAAAGACGCATAACCACTTTTTCTCCGTCAAAGACCGGAATAGTAGAAACACGCAAGGCGTACTTATAACCATCTTTTTCTACCTTAAACCGACCATCCTGTGGTAACCTATGTTCGTCTATTTTTAAGTCCGCCAAAACTTTTATACGAGCCACTAAAGCTGGTTGTATCATTTTTGGTAAGGTCATGACGTCATGGAGTATGCCGTCTATACGGTACCTTACAGTTACCGCTGTTTCTTGAGGCTCCACATGGACGTCTGAAGCTTTTTCAAAAATTGCATATTCCAAAAGCGTGTCCACCACCCGAATAACAGGAACTTCCCCTGCCATTTTTTTAAGCCCTTCAGTCTCGTATGGCTTTGCAGATCCTGTCTTTATAGTTGGCTCACCGCCAACCAAATGTTTAATCTCGCCCTCTAAGTTACTGTGATACTTAGCAAGACCAAAGTCTAAGCTGGTTTTACCAATAAGAAAAGCTATAATTGGTAAACCCGTCTTTTTTTGAATAAATTCTTTGGTTTGCAAATCACCAGGGTCTACCATAGCCAAGTGCAAGCCGTCTTTACCTTTAGCAAAACTAATAACCCTGTGCCTGTGCGCAATTGGTTCTGGTACTAACTGTAGTACCTCTTGCTCTATGTGTTCGTTCCTAAGGTCTACCCATGGAACTTTTAAAAGTTCGCTTTTTACTTGGAGCAGTTGTTCCTCTTTAACTCCGCCTTTTTCTAGCAACAAATCTTCCCAGTTGCCTTTAGAGGCAGCCGGGTCTTTTTGCAATGTGGCAAGCGTGTCTGCGCTTACAATTCTTTTTTGTTTCAGTAATTTTACTAAGTCTGGCGTGTCCATAGACAATAGTCTTGTACTTAAAAATACAAGCCTTTTTCTATATTTATTATACCATGAAAGTGTTGAGATTCACAGGAATTTGTAGATACTAAGAAATTTTTAGTACAAAACAATTAATCTCTACAAGTCTCAACCATTATCTAAGTCTCAAAACTAATTATTGCCTACTCTACCTCCCCCGCCAAGACAACACATAGTATATAGTTTTAAGCATAATTTCCAAGTCAAAAAGGAGCGACCGATGTTTTATGTAGTATAAGTCGTACTGCAGTTTAAGCTCGGTTTCTTCTTTAGTTGCTGCATATACGTCGTTTATTTGCGCCCACCCAGTAATGCCTGGCTTTACTGTATGGCGCTCGTCGTAAAAAGGAATACTGGCTCGCAGAGT
This sequence comes from Candidatus Doudnabacteria bacterium, assembly GCA_023245995.1. Classification (GTDB taxonomy): domain Bacteria; phylum Patescibacteriota; class Doudnabacteria; order UBA920; family UBA920; genus JAEUSE01. The sequence goes on from JAHFJH010000004.1 coordinate 42,927, forward strand.
TTCCACCAAATGCACTTGTTCCGGACGCGGACCGACCAAACTCATAGTACCTAAAAGCAAATTTATGCACTGCGGTAGTTCGTCTATACGGCTCATACGCAAAAACTTCCCAAAAGAAGTTATGCGTGGGTCGTTTATGCTTGTCCATGTGTTGCTTATAGGCCCGTTCATGGTGCGGTACTTATAGACCTTAAAAACCTTACCCCGGAGTCCTACTCTTTCTTGAATAAATAAAACAGGGCCCGAAGACGTTAGTTTTATAGCCAGAGCAAGTATTGGAAAAGTTACAGCAAATACCAGTAAGCCGAACACGCCGCAAACAAAGTCTATAACTCTTTTAACTAATGCGTAAAACGGTTTCTGCGTATAGCTGATATTTTCTAAAAACCACGCCTCGTGCACACGCGCAAGATAAACTCTGCGCAGTAGGTCTTCATAAAAAACCGTATGATTATAAAAACTTACGCCCAGCTTGCGCAGCTGGTAGACTCTTGCCAACACCTCAGGTTTGGCTTCTAAATTGCTGGGCAAAATTATCCCAAAACCTTGAGAAAATTGTACCGAAAACAATGTTTGCTCATTCAAGTGGCCCAGTACTTTAAAACCTAAATAGTCATGACGCTTAATTTCTTTTTCCAATTCTGAAAGCTCATTGTTAAACGAAAACAAATACAGCTCTTGAGTAAACTTATTCTTTAAAAAATACTTTACCAACAGGTGCCACAAAAGAAGCAGAAAAAAAGTAACCGTAACCAAAATTAACAACAAACGTCTTGGTGTTAGAATAAGCTCAGGCTGAAAGTAAAAGTAGGTAATGGCAACAAACACATTTACCGTCATACCTAAAACCAAATTAAAAAACAACACCGAGTAACGCCTAAACGTTGCCACGTCAAATACATTATGTATAAACAACACCAAAAGCCACAAGAAAAACAACGGAGTAAAGGCCTGAACGTGTGTACTCCACACCTTGGATGTCGGCGCCAAACCATACCGGAGCAGAAGAGCCACATACAAACCCGCATACAACAAAACCGTATTCGGTAATACAACAAACCAAAAAATTGATATTTTTTTAGACATAAACATACAAAATATAACTACTCCTTAGTAAAGACAAAACAACCACACGCATAAGAGGAATTTTTATAGTCAGCTAAACGCGCGTCTGAAACAAAATTTCCCTCGTCGCTAATGGCTGAAAATTGCACTAGCTTAAGGCCGGAAAAATAACGAACAATTGTTTCTGGGTCATGTACTCTGTGTGCGTTAAAATAAGTGGCTGGTGTGCCAATGGGCAGTGCAAAATATAGTTTCCCACCAGGCGCCAATACTCGTGCTAATTCAATACAAGCTTTTTCTGTTCCAAAAGGGTCCAGCGCGTCTCCGTACCTGCCAAGACCAATATGCTCTGCAACATGTAAACAGGACAAGGAAGAAATCGAGTTGTCGACAAATGGCATAGTCAAAATACTACCCTCACGAAAGGAGAAATTATCAAAATCCAACTTCACTGGTCGAATGTCTACAAATGTAGTTTTTGAAACTAATGAAGCAAACGAAAGAAAACGTATAGAAGAGCCAACGTCTACGTGCTCTGCTGGCCTAGCATAAAGGATTGCTTTACATGCCCACCTGTCCATGTAAACGTAGTGTTTGTCAAAAGTGTGTGCCTCTGGGTCTTTGTCAAAAACTTGCGGGAAAATTCGCATGGCTACTTTTGTCTTGCTCTGTCGCAACAATTTGCGATACAAAAACAGATCGCCCACATACCAAAAGGCTCCACGCATCAAATTTTTAACAAGTCGCCAAACTTTTTTTATTACTTTTTTTATAGACATAAAGCGCTAATTTAACCAAAGTAAAGATTTAATTTTCCTAAAAATACGCACACCAACTAGTGTAACCAAAAATAGCTGCAGGCTCCATTTAGTCCACGCGAACAACCAAAATGGATACTTACGTTTGTACAAAACAGCAAGCTTTCTGCAACGCAAAACTTGCTCTCTATTATGAGTTAAAGTTACCCCTGAATTCGTAACACGATACATAGTAGACAGTTCTGGCAGGTTTGCAAGTTCGGCAATACCACCAAGCCGTAGCCATAAGTCGTAGTCCTCTACATGTCGCATGTTTTCGTTATAACCATTTAGCTTCCTTACAAGCGCTGTGCGCATAAGCACGCTACTGTGAACAAAAGTATTTCTAAAAAGCAATTGTCTCCTTATATCTGCATTTGAAACAGGCATATGAATGGCACCTACATTTTGTCCAGCTTCATTTATAACACGAGCGGACGTACCAACCAATCCGCACAACGGATTTGTTTCCATAAACGCAACTTGATGAGCCAACTTTGTATCTTCACACCACGCATCGTCACCGTCTAATCTGGCTAAAAACTCTCCCCTAGTTTCCTGCAAACCATGGTTTAAGGTTGCGACCAAGCCTAAATTATGCAAGTGTCTTAAAACACGAATTCTCGATTCTTTTTTTTCGTACTCCAATGCTATTGCAAGTGTACTGTCTGCCGATCCGTCGTCTATAATTAAAAGCTCCCAAAAGACATACGTCTGTTTTTGCACACTCTCTACGGCCACATCTAAAAACCTCGCCACATTATAAACAGGCATGAGAATAGTGACATTTGGAGTTCCGTAAAACATATGCAAATTCAGCTACGGTTTAAATATTAGCCCTTGTCCTGTAGGAAGTGCTAAAACCTGCACACCCAGACTTTTTGCAAACTCGTCATGATTCCTTTTTTGCTCTTCGTGGCCTGGAAACCCATAGTCATCCAAAACAACCACTCCACCGCTTACAAGCTTGTCCCAAAAATACTCCAAAGCTTTTCGTTCTGGTATCGCGCTGTTCATATCTATAGATAAAAAACAAATTTTTTCTGCTGTTATTTGCTGCAGAGTATCTGGCACCACCCCTTTTATTACTCGAACATTAAAAGACGCGAATGTTTCTTTTACCTGCTCATATATATCTCTGCCGTATCCCATGTGTTTAGACCTCTGCATTTCATCTTGACTACTATACTCTGCAGCCATACCCTCATATGTGTCTAACAAATAAAACTGCTTGCCAGTAGACGGAAAATTTATATAGTCAATAATCATTCGTGCCAGCATGCCTGTGTTTACCCCACATTCTACAAATTCACCTTCAAGCGCCCTTACATGTTCTGCAACCCAACACACTATATAAGCTCGCCACCTAAACTGATAGTCGCCCCACGATGGAAGCATAAGAGCATGGCCTTTTTTATAGGCGTCCATAAACTTCTGGTCGGTTAAAAAGTCTGCGTGCACATAGGTGTACAAACAATCTTCTGAATACGCAAATTTACCGCTATATAAGTCTATAAACAATCTTGTTGACTTTACTAAACGACTTGGAAATACAAATTTAAATATTTGCTTTGCAAAAGTATATAGAAAATTATCTTTTTTCATAGGCCAATATTACTAGCAAAATTAGTCAATTTTATAATACGAAGTATAAATTTGTTTGTAGTTGTGCTCAGCAGGTCATGCGGAACGTCGTCCACTTGTTGCACTCTATGTTTTTTAAATAAACGTACAAAAAATAAAGACGCGTACAATGCAAACAAAAATCCTGAACCTTTGTAAATTTCATTAAAAAAGCTTGTCCACTCATAAAGCTCCACCTCTTTGTTGCCAAGCGACTGTGCAGTGACCTGATGTGGGGCCCCGCTTGTTGTATTTACCAGTGGCAAAGCAGTATGGGCAAAATGACTATTTAGTCTTAAACACTGTACATAGAACTGCACATCCACAACCCATTTATAACGAGTGTCAAAAATAACAGGCAGCGCTTTTCTATATATAATAGCACTAGGAGCGCCAATACAATTTCTACCAAACAAATAACGATAATTCCGTCTCACCAACGCTAACTGCAATCTACTGGGTATATGCACGCGCGCAAGTTTGTTTTCCTTATACACACCAGATGCCGAAAAGGCTAAACTTACGGCAGGATTCTCATCCAACATCTGCACAAACATTCTCAAGCTCGTAGGCAATGCAAACCAGTCGTCATGGTGCATTATTTTTATATACTCACCCATCGCACGCCTTACTGCTTCATTCCAGTTCTCTGGAGAACCTAAAGGCGTTGGATTCTTATAATACCGCAGTGACGGCAGTTGGGAATAAAACTCACTTACAACCCATTCAACTGCTTGGTCCTGCGTATCGTCGGTTACAATAACTTCAAAATCCTTATAATCTTGTTCAACTATAGACTGCAAAAGTCGTCTAAAAAACTCCGGCTGTTTATAGGTTGGAATGCAAATTGAAACTTTTGGCCGCATACTTACATTCATATATTAGAAATTAAATCCTAGAGCTCTGAATAATTTAACAAACCTGTGCTCGTAGGTATGTTCTGCGAGCGTGCGCTCATAACCAGCCAAGGCAATACTCTTACGCTCATGTGGATGACTTAGGTAATATTTTACTTTTTCTACCAAATCGTCCGCACTGGTAAATACAACCAGCTCTGTACCCAACTTATAATACCTGTCTAAATCTGCCGCGCGACCAGTTAGTAAAAACCCACCACAGCCTAAGACTTCAAATATGCGTCCCTTAATCTGTGCTTGCTGAAAACCAGGCAAAGCACGAGCCATATTAAAAAAATTGTGCACGTTGTTTTTTATCTTACCGAACTCTTTCCGAACAAAAAACTTACCCAGTAACTTAAGACGTGCCGACCACTCACCATGAGGAGATTCTGTAAAATTTAAATTTACTGAACTACTTGAAAAAATCTCTACCATACGCTCAAAGTTAACCGGCCCGTAAGGCCAACCAGACCCGTAAAAACATACTGGCAGCTGCGCTTTTTGCAAAGCACTAAAATAACGACTCCGCACCCCGTAGCGCTGACCTACAAAACTGGCGCACGAAGACAACTCTGAAGAATGGCGACTCTGCGTCGGGGTATAACGATATTGGTTTACAGCCCATTGAGTCAAATGTGCCTCTACACCCAGCTTCTTATACAAGGGTAAAACAGTGGAGTCTGTGGTAGCCACTGCAGAAAAGAGTGGTGCCCATTGTTTAGAAAACAAATGAAACCTCCAATGGTCGTCACCAAACCAGTTCAAAGTCTTTGTCTTAGTTTTATGCGTAATATAAGCTATGGTTTCCTTTTTTAACTCTTCGGTAAATAACTGGCAAAAAAGCAAGTCTGGTTTTTTGTCGAGAACTAAGTCTATAAGTTCTTCATTCATTGCGTCTCTACCCAACACTTGCATTCGCTCGTCTATGGCAAAAAACTGAGACTCAACACCCTTCATGTGTAAAAGCGAGTCATACAAATTTATATACTCGTGAGAAAGGCCCAATGCTGGGTTACCATATGAATATTTTAGGCTACAAAATAGCACTCGCATAAAAATTACCTTGGCACTACATAAGCGGAGTCGTACATACGAAACACCAACTTAACAGCTTTTACAATTGTGTACTTAAAACGCAAATACAATCCACGGAAGACGCTTATTTTAAGTTTTTTTCTACTTAATAAAGGATTGAAAAACTTATAAAAAGGTTCAACCAACCCTCTGTTAGCAACATATAGCCATTCAAGATCTTTTGCAGACAAACTTGATACAAAATTTTCGTACGCTTCCACGACAGACAACTCAAAAAGTTCTGCATTCTTACAGAGTTCCTGCTTTACAAAAAAAGCATTGCCCGTATAAGCAACCAAACAGTAACCCTTAAGCCGAGCCACACGAACAAAGTGAGCCAAAGGCTGGCCCACGTTATGGGCAGCTATTTCTCTCGATACCAATTTATTACTACTTGGTTCATGTAACGCATTTGCCTCTATGCAAATAACCTTCGGGGATATATTCAAGTTTTCCAAAATTTCATAGTCCAAACCATCTATGTCTACAGAAAGAACATCTACTGAATCTACAAAAGCCGACAACCCGTTCTTAACAAAAATATTTCGCAAACTCCTGTCGGTGTCGTTTACCATTTCGTTTATACAATGCACCCGAGGACTGCCTTGGTAATTATTCTTAAGTTGGTTAAAACGCTCGCCGTCACATTCTATGAGAACTGCCTGCCATCCGCGTAAAATTAAATTTCTTACATTGCTTAAATATATACCATCCCAAGCACCAAACTCACAGCAAACACCAGCCTCTGTTTTTTGAAGTTTTATTAGAACTTGCTCCAACACTCCGTCTTCACCATTTTGGGAGTAAATATTCTTTTTATAATCTAATAAATTTGTACTCATAATTGATAATTTTCTTATGGGCTATGGTACACTATGACTATGAAAATTCTGTATCTTGTAACAACTGGCGACATGGGTGGAGCGCAAAAATATGTGCTTAATTTAGCGCAATACTTCCACGGCAGTATAGGTATAGGCCAAGACAATAAAGCGTTACAGGCCGAAGCAAAGGGAAAAAACCTGCCAGTCTACACTATTTCCCATTTACATAGAAATATACGCCCTAAAGCCGACTTTTTGGCTCTATGTGAAGTATACCAGCTTCTAAAAAAACTCCAACCGGACATATTGCATGTAAACTCAAGCAAAGCAGGCGTACTGGGCAGTCTGGCTGGCTGGCTAGCAAGGGTGCCTGTGGTATTTACAGCACACGGGTTTCAGTATTTAGAACCAATGTCTAGCCCAAAAAAATGGCTTTTTTGGGCTTGTGAACGTTTTTGCCGGATATTCCGAAAATTCGTTATTACCGTTTCAAATAAAGACAGAATGCAGGCTTTGTTTGATGGTGTAGTAGTCGAAGAAAAAAGCACAACAATACACCACGGGATTGCGACCCCCAACTTTTTGCCATCTGAAGAAGCAAGAAATAGACTTAGCGTTTCTCAAAACAAAATAATAATCGGAACTATTGCAAACGCTTACTATACTAAAGGCTTAGATGTTTTAATAGACGCAGTAAGTAAATTACGAACAAAAAATGTGGAATGCGTAATTATTGGTGACGGCCCAAACACCTTAGAATTAAAAAAACAAGCACATAGTCTAGGCGTTGAAGCTAACATAAAATTTGTAGGGCAGTTAGCAAATGCCTCGAACTACTTACAAGCGTTTAACGTGTTCGTTTTGCCTTCGCGCAAAGAAGGTTTTCCTTACGCGCTCCTAGAGGCGCTCACGGCTGGCCTTCCAATTGTAGCCACAAACGTAGGAGGCAACAAAGAGTTGTTAAACGACGCAGGCCTTATGGTGTTACCAGAAAATAGCACCCAACTTGCCGAAGCAATAGATAAACTACTTAACAACAAAGAACTAGCTGAAGAATGCTCAACTAAAGCCAAACTAAGAGCTAAAAATTTTACTACGGAAGATATGTTAAAAAAAACAAGTGCAATATACGAAGTAGTATTGGAAAAAACTCATTAAGGAATGGCGCGGATGGCGACAACGTAGAGAGTCCCCTGTACTTCATAAACTTGGTGCGTACGAGTACGAAGCAGGGCCTTACGTATATCAACTTTAGGCATAAGCACATTTTCTGTATGCACAACACGGCCAGAATAGTACACTAACGCAGGACTGGCGTCTAGCAAGTCCACACTAGTCCGCAGTGGCACATACGAAACATTTTTGCTTGTGTCGTGAGTACGAAGCCAAGTACCTATTTCTTTAACGTCTTCAAAGGCTGGAGTTTGCATGCGAACAAGCCTATATTTGTTAAAATTTACGCCCGATACCACAAAAATAGTCGCCAAGCACAAAGTTGCTAATGCGCGAATGTAGCCAGCTTCTACTTTTGCCAACAATGCGCAAAACGCACCGCCAATAAGCAAAGCTAAAAATGGATAAACCACAACTATGTAGCCACTACCCTTGGTTTTTGAGAAGCTAAATACAAGAAATAAAAAAACAAAAGAAATAAGTGGCAATACAAATTCACGTTGCTTTTTTATGCTTGCCCATAGGGAAAATATAAGTCCCAAACCCGCCAGCACTGCGTACGGTTGTTGCCTAAAAATTGTAAAATAGTACCACATGGGCTCGCCGTTGTTCTCTATTCCCTCTGTAAAACGCTCTAACACATGGTAAAACAAATACGAACGCCAAAAGCCAATTCCAAACCGAAATGTTTCCACTAAGTGCCACGGCAAAACTATGGCTACCGACAGCACAACCCCTACCCAAAAAGTGCGCGTCTTTAGCCATTTCCAGTCACACGTAGCAAGGCTATGTAGCACCACAATGCCTATGGGTAGCAGTCCAATTACACTTTTAGTAAGCACTCCAAGTCCAACACCCAACCAAAAAACATACCAAGAGTTTGCCCGTTCTTTGCTGCCTGCATAGCCATACAAAGCGAGTAATATAAAAAATGCAACAGGAATGTCGTAGTTAAGCGTGCCAAGACTAAGCAAAAAATGCCAACAAACAAAAAAACTACTAGCTGCAACAAGCCCTGAAACGCGAGAACGAAATAGCCTAAAAGCAAATAAATAAGTAAGCAACATTATGCCTGCACCGAACAAAGGTGTCCAAAAACGCGCAGCAAACTCGGTTACACCAAATACTGCCTGCGAGGCCTTAACTAACCATATAACCAGCGGCGGTTTCTCCAACCAAAAATTTTGTGGGCTAGCTGTCCCCTGTCCAAGCCACTGAAACCCGAACCAATCTGCAGACTGTTTTGCCACCTGCGCATATATGGACTCGTCCCAGTCGCGAAGCGCATAAGAACCTGCATGCGGGTAGTACATGTACGCCATAATAACCACCAACACTGAAAGCACAGCTCTACTACCCCACACTTCTATAGTCTTTAAAGTAAACATACAAGTAGTATAGCAATACACATACACATAACAAACAAAACAAAAAACCCGCTAAAACCGTAAGGTTTTTTGCGAGTTTTTTGTATAAAATCTTAACTAAATTTTAGTAAGAATGAGCTTGTAAATAAGCAACAGTGGCTTTGTCTAACTTGCCTGTTTGCTTTAAGCCTACGCTCTTTTGAAACTTCTTAAGAGCTTTAGCGGTTGCAGAACCTAGCAACTTAGTTTCATGCCCTGGAGAACCAGCACCTTTTGAGGCAACAGTAAATCCTTGACTGTTTAGGAATTGCTGTAACCATAAGACGCCGTCACCTTTTGTTGCACCTACAGTTAATCCTGAACCAGAACCCATAGTCATACTTCCGCTAGGAGTATAACCAGTGTCAAAATTTAGATTACTAAAGCCAGACACGCCGGCTGCGGCGAAAAAGTCAGATGGGCTAGAGAATGGCTTGCCAGTTTGCTTGTCATAAATAGCTCCATGTACAAGTGCAAATCTTGCACTTAGATCTTTTCCGCTAGTTACAGGTGGGTTTTGAGTACCAGTTGGAGTTGGTGTGGGAGTTGGAGTTACAGTAGGAGTACCAGTTGGAGTTGGTGTTGGTGAAGGAGATCCGCCTCCGCCACCGCCTCCGCCACCGCCTCCAGATGCAGTAGAACAAGTCGTAGAAGTATCTGGTGTAATTACTACCGCACCAGAGGTTACGGCACCGACAATTTCAACTTCACTATAGGAACCACCGCAAATTATGGCAATTCCGCTATTATTATTTAGGTTGTATTTATTCGATGAATGAAAGGCAAAGGAACTCCCCGAAGGAACTGTAACAGTAATAGTAGTTGCTCCTACGGCTACCGCAGTCGCTTCAGAACCAGAGACAATAGTATAATCGGTTGAACCAATAGTTACTGTTGTATCTGCACTGTACGATATATTTGCCGCAAAAGCAGTACTTGCTCCAGCCAAGCTTATGCCCAACCCTAGGCCTACCGCCATAATCTTTCTAACAAGATTTTTCATAAGGCATAATTAAAATTAATTATATAAGGATTGGTTAAGCTTATTCTACACAGAAATAATTATACGCTGGTGCTGTTGAGGCAGTTTCTGGAGAAACTATTGTCAACACTGTCGTACTTGTTGTGGCATATGCATTGTACTTTGTGGTTGTTGCGATTACGCCTCCAGTGGCTGTACCGGAAATGTAACAGTAAGGAGCCGTTGCGTATGCTTTGGTAAAGGTTACAGTAATGGTTTGAGCGGAGGTACAAGAAGCAGCACTCACGTTACCTCTAGTGTCTGTAGAAGCAGCGGTTATGGCTGGAGTTGTACAAGTACCACTTACTGCCGGAGCAGTTGTCTGAGCACTGCTTAAGTGGCCGTTATAGCCAACACGAAATACATCGGTTGTGCCGTCGTTCACTCTAATAAAAGAACCTGCGGCAGTCATAGTAGCTGGAGCAGAACCAACAACTGTAAGGGCTGAACCAGAAGTTAATGCTGCTGCAGTAACTCTTACTACACCTGTAGCAGTAGTAGCACCGCTAGCAGTTACATATAACAAGTCTCCAGTGGTAACTAAAGTACCAGAAGAAGTTATACCTACACCATGACCAGTTGTAAGGCCGTTAGCAGTAACTAACTGGGCAGTACCAGTTGTTGCAGAGTTAGCAGTTAAAGTAACCAAACCCGTACCAGTGTACACACCAGTAGTAGAAATAGTTAAACCGTTACCTGCTGTGGCTGCACCCATGGCAATATTCTCTACCGCGCCACCAGTAGTCATGGTAGCGCCACTACCAAGCAAATACAGGCCAGTTCCACTTGTGAGTGAAGCTGCAGCCATTTCAAAACCAGAAGTCGTTGTGGTTCCAGTTACATTGCCTGACTGCAATAAAATTGTGCCAGTCTGGGAAGTACCACCTACTGTAATAGTGCCTGCAACTTGAGAACCACCAATAGCAATATTGCCAGTTGTAGCGGTTGTACCCAAGTTAATATCTGACCCTACTGCACCCGTAAGGGTTAAAGCACCGCTGCTTGCGGCACTAAGAGCACCCAAAGTCAGGGTGGCACCTGCTGGCATAGCCATAGCAAGCATGGAAACAGCGCTTGCTACCGCAGCCGCTATTTTGTACTTTCTCATCATAATATGATGTTCTCCTAACTTTATTTCACTCTATAATATAAAAGATGCATAACACCTTTAATTAATAAAGCAAATTAAAGTTATATTACTTTTTTTAATTTTGTCTCAAACAAGACTAATTTACATTAACTATGGAATTTATTTAAGATATTGTCAAAGTCACTTATCCACAGCAATGCTGTTGAACTACTTTAATTTATTCTGTATACGCTCAATTTCCGCTTGGTATATTGCCTTTTTATCCGGATTAACCTCTATAGCTCTTTTCCATTGAGTCACCGCTCCTGCAAGATCGCCTTTCTTATTTTCCAAAAACTCCGCATATAATGTCACAATATCAGCGCTGTTAAATGTTTTATCTAGAGCTGTTTTATATAATGAGTCTAGTGCATCATTTGGTTGTTTTTCATTATCGGTAGCAAAGTCTATACGCCAGCGCCAATACTGCGGGCTTGCTGAATTCAATGAAATAGCTTTTTCAATATGGGTTTTAGCGTTAGAAAAATCTTTCATGTCATTCTCCACAACATACAACTCGGCCCATACTTGAGGATTTTCTGGTAATATTTGACTTGATGCGATATATTCTGTTCTTGCTTTCTGATACTCTCCTAAACCATAATACTGGAAACCAGTTAATAGATGCTTTTTAAACTGGTCCTCTTTTCCGTTGGCTTTTTCATATTGCTTGTTAATTTCATCTATTTTTTTATAATATGCGTCTTTTTCTGCTTGTGTAAGACCGTTATCTTTATAATTTACAAAATTATTTACAGGAGCTTTTTTGTGGTTTTGCTTCCAATAACTATACCCACCAGCCGCTGCCAACACCAACATAATAAGTATAATAAATACACTAATTTTTTTAACGCTCATAAAACATTACAGCAAAATAATTATTAAGATAACATAATTATAATATATCAATAAAAATATATAAAGTAGGCAAAATCAAAACCCCCTGGCAATTTGCTAGGGGGTTTTGCTAGAATTTTAAGTTTTCTAGACAACTAAGCTACTAGATGTAGGCAAACTAACTAGTTCATGTTCCAGCTCATTGGCAGGTTATTGACTAGGTAGTCGCTTATCCAGGTAGATACACCGGTATCGCCAGTGGCTGAAGCAGATTCATCGCTCCAGGTAAACGATACGCTATTTGCTGAAGTTGAGTTATCAGCAGAGGTATATGCAGCCTTAGCAGCATGGGATGTGGTGTTCCTATCAAACTTGACGGACACGCTGTCTGTAGCGGCAATAGAGCCACCAATAGTTGCGCGAACTTCATATGTTGCGCCACCATTGAGAGATTCAACAGTGTCGTCGTCTGCAGGAGAACCAGAAGCATCGGAGTCAATAGTGATTAACATTTCACAAGAAACGTTAGAACCATTACATGTCGCGGCGCTAGAGTCACCATTCTGGAAGGTCATAGTAACACCAGTAACCTGGGTACCATCTCTATACAGAGTTGGGCTGGCAACAGTTGGGGTAGTAGTTTTGCTTATTTCAAGCATAATCTGCTTCCATGCAATTGTACCAGTTCCATTGGTGTTTATGCTGAACTTAGCAATGGTCACGTTTGTACCAGCGGCTAAGTCAGAGTTTGGCAAAGCAACCTGAGTAATAGTTGGAATGGCCTTGTAAGCATACATGGCCTGACCAGCTGGGTTGTTTTCAATAGACGGACCGGAATCGTTCGCGGAAACGTCTGTTGTGCCGTTTGAGCTACGAGCGGTAAAGCTCGTAAGAGTTGTAAGGAGAGATACATCAGATGTACCAGCACCCACACCAATTGTGCTCATAACCAATTGTACTGTAATGACTTTGTCAGCATTTGGTGTAACCGGAATGCTTAAGCCACTAAAGGTAAGGCTTGAACCAGGGTGTGTAGCCAAGGTTGTAGAACCGTCCTTTAAGATTACGCTGGACACAGCTGTAACATCACCCAAAGTTAGGGTAAGGTCAGTTACTGTGTAGCTATCTGTTACCGCATGGAACTTAATGGCATCGGTTGTAACCGTACCAGAGTCGTCCACTAAGGTAGCATTTGGTCTTGAAGCATCGGTAGTGGCAGTTACTGTACCAGCGGCAACAGTCATAGTTTGACCAGCCAATACAGAACCGCTGTTTGTGCTCTTAGACTGACCTGACTGAGCAGTAGTGCCGCTAACGAGTAGTGAGGACAATATTGTGTCAGTCGCGGTAAAGTCAGCGCTCAAAGAAGCATACACATCAACTGTAACGGACTCATTTACGCCAAGCGTAAAGCTTGGTGACCATGTGTTGCTGTTAGATGTAGTTGAAGATGTAGCTGCAACAGTTGGCTTAACTGCAGTTTGAGCTGCACCATACTTCAAGTAGACATCAGTAATGTCTGCTGTGGTAAGGCTGCCGGAAGTATCGGTATCAGCAATTGTGAAGTTTAAAGTAAAGGTGTTCACATTTATGGCCTCTGTTGAGTTGCCAGTTATAGTAAAGGAACCTACTTTAAATGCAGTTTGTGGTACAACAATACTCTGACTTGCATAGTTGGTTGTAGCAGCAATGCTAATAGAACCAGTAGTAATAGTTAAACTATTTGCTGGAACAGAAGCGGTTGGTACACCAATCATGCTCAAAGAAACTTGTGGAGTAGCGTTAGAGCTACCGGCAACCAAAGCAAATTGTGCGGTGGTTGTAGTTCCATTGGCAATTAAGTCAGTGCTGGTATCGTCTACCATATCGGAACGAACTTCAACAGTTCGTGGAGTACCAGGAGTTACAGTAAAGTTAGTGGTAAATGAAGTACCAGTAGCATAGCTGTTTACACCAGCAACGCTGGTTGTGCTACCAACTTGGGAACCATCTACCAAAATACGTACATTGCGGAAGCTGTTGCTGGCATCGGTACCATTGGTATCAACACCTACAGTTAGAGTTTCCACTTTAATTGGTTCACCATAGGCAGTAAATGTCC
>JAHFJH010000025.1 GCA_023245995.1 Candidatus Doudnabacteria bacterium
GGCTTTTTCCTCTAAGCGTTTTACAATCTCTTGTTGCATGGGTGTAAGACTTATGGGACTTTCTAAGCCAGACAAATCTTTCCGTGTTTGTTCTTCTTTTTTACCACCTACAATAGCATGACTAACACCCTTACCCACCTCTCGAGCGAGTTTAGAAAATACCCCCTGACCAACTATGTCAGGATTTTTACCCTGTTGTATTTCCAGTGCCATACGTCTCGGCCTGCTCTGCCACGCATCGCCCGCTGGCGCAATAACAAACTGTATACTCGCCCCTTCTTGCTCAAGCAACTTACTCATAGCATTAGTAATTGCATTTAGAGGGTCGGACTCCATTGCTTTATACGTTCTAAATGGATAGACATAATTTTTTGCAAGCTCCATTTCAACCGCCTCCACAGTAGCCCCTTCAGGAAATGGATTATAAACCGGTACTTCGTCAATAAATGCGTGTGGGTACTGCGCATGAATTTGTTTTTCAACCAACTCACGCAAAGATTTCGGACAATTTATATAAAAAGATATTTTTTTGTCTGTACATGCAATTTCCAAGCTTAAATATTCCTTGGAACCCAAAAAACCAGAACGCACCCCAAAAGAAGAAAGAGCAGTAAATAACTGTTCTCCCACAGCAATAATATTCTTGCGTTCCTCGCTACTTTGATTTTTGTCGCCTTCTCCTTTACTCTCTTTGGGCATTTGTACTTCTAAAAAGACCCAAGAAAGTGTCCTAGGCATAATAATCTTTGTATAGTACAAATGATGTCTCGCATAATACAGCAACACGGCAAAAAATGCTGTTACCAGCACTGCGAGTACAACCAAAGTTATGGTAAACGCGTCCATGATTTATTTTTTGTTTCGATAATTAGATAATTTCTTCCGTCTGGGCCTCACGGGCTACCCGCAAAGCATTTGTTATTGCACCAGGCTTCATCTCAAAAAGAGACGCATCCGAGGTATTTAAAATGTCAGCTACCAAAACCCTAGGATCTACGGCTACACCGCTTAAAAGCTTCTCTGCTTCTTTTGGAAACAAAGTTCTATAAATTGATGCCAGATCGGAAGCTTCTTCAATAGTTTCGGTTACACCAGTCTCTGTTAATTGTTTCTTTATTTCGGCAATCGCTCCTGCCGTCTGCGCATTGGCAAAGTTGGCGTCTGAGCCCGCCCGCTTTATTTGCTCTTCAAGCTTCAGAGAAGCCTCCCCGAGTGCTTCATTTGTCTCTGTTGCGACGTTACTACTCTGCTCTACAGCTAAAACGCGAGCACTTGGTTTTATTTCTGGAATCTGTGGAGACATAAGCTAAAAAAATAATGCTACAAAAATTTTTATTTCCGATTAAAAACAAAAAACCTACCATTATTATGGCAGGTTTTGCAACAAAAAACAAATTACAGTTTATTCACTTACAGTTGCTCGTAGTCATGCGCTGTTAACTGCGACTCTATTTGCTTTATAGTTTCAATTACAACTGCTACAACAATTAAAATACTTGTACCCCCTAGAGTAAGCGCCCGAGTACCAGTTAATTTTTGAAGTATGAATGGCAAAATAGCTATAACGCCCAAAGAAATGGAGCCAGGCAAAGTAATTCTATTTAGTACTTTATATAAATAGTCTGCTGTCTGCTTACCTGGACGTAGGCCAGGTACAAAACCACCATTTTTTTGAACATTTTCTGCCACTTCATCCGGATTAAACACCACGGCTGTATAGAAGTAAGTGAATAACACCACCAACACGAAATAAGCAATACCGTAGTAAGTACCTTGCGAATTGAAGAATGTAATGGTAGTTTGGGCAAAGTGCGCTAAAGCGTGTGATTTAGCATTTACAAAAAATTGCGCTATAAGTGCTGGGAACAGCAAAATAGAAATTGCAAAAATAATAGGTATAACCCCAGCTTGGTTTAAGCGTAAAGGCAAGTGTGTGTTAACACCACCATACATTTTGTCACCACGGACACGTCTAGCATATGAAATAGGAATATTCCTTTGTGCCTCAGTAATGAGCACAATACCAGCCACAACCAAAAGTCCAATTGCTATGTAACCTAAGAAAACTGGTAAACGGCTTGGGTCGTAAAAACTGACTATAGACCTTGCAGAAAATGGCAAACGCGCCACGATACCAGCAAAAATTACTAAACTCACACCATTACCTACACCAAATTCTGTAATTATCTCACCAATCCACATTATTAACATGGTACCAGCGGTTACAGATAGTAAGGTTAAAAACCATTGGAAAGAAGTAAAACTATGCAACAACTGTCCACCGGCCTGACTTTGTAAAAGACGGATAGTCCCAAAACCCTGCAACAGGGCAAGCGGAATAGTCAAATACCGCATGTACAAATTTAGTTTAAGCCTACCCTGCTCCCCGCCTTCTTTTTGTAGTTCACCTAGGGAGGGAATAATAACTGTAAGCAATTGAACTATAATAGATGCGGTAATATAAGGCCCAACCCCAAGCATGGCAATAGAAAAATTGGTCAGACCGCCACCAGAAAACAAGTCCAGTAAGCCTAAGAATTGATTTTGCGAAAGCGCATTTTTAAGTGCTGAGGCATCTACTCCAGGAATAGGTATATGAGCTAAAATTCTAGTTACAACCAACAAACCCACAATCCAAAGTAGTCGGTTGCGTAAATCTTTTGTTTTCCAAATTAAAGATATTTTACTCATGAGTTTAGTAGTCGGTAGTCAGTGGTAAGTAATCAGTACTGACAACTGACTACTATATTATAATTACTATTTAACGCTACCACCGGCAGCTAAAATTGCAGCAGTTGCAGTTTTAGACGCAGGCACCGCCACCTTTAGTGTAACACTAATTTTACCGCCGTCGACGATTTTTACCTTTTTTATAGTAGAAGCTATTAGTTTCTTTTCTCGTAGGCTAAGCAAATTTACAGTACCGCCAGCAGGAAATGCTTTGGCCAGTTTATCTAAGCGTACCACAACAGCCTTGTCGGAAAGACTTCTAAATCCACGGTTCTTAGGTAACTGTCGAATTATAGGCTGTCTTCCACCTTCAAAACCCACTGGCATTTTTGAATGTCCAGTACGAGCCGTCTGTCCTTTTCCACCACGGGTAGAGTACGTACCCTTACCACTACCAAGACCACGACCGACTACTTTTCTTCGGTGGGTAGATTTTGGATGCTTTCGTAAGTTATTTAATGTAAACATAATAGTGCTTAGTGCTTAGTGCTTAGTGCTTAGACAAGACATCACTGTCCACTAACCACTGCACACCATCCACTGATTACTTGCGCAATTTTGCCATTTGCTCTTTACTTTTCATAACTTTAAAGGCGGCAAAAACTGCTTTAATATTGTTAACTTTGTTCGAACTGCCGAACATTTTGCTCATCATGTTCTTTATGCCGGCCATTTCCGCAACCTGACGCACGGCACCACCTGCAATAACACCTGTTCCTTCTTTAGCTGGACGTAAAATTAACTTACTAGATTTATATTTAATGCTAACCTCATGAGGTATAGTCCCCTTGACTATAGGTACAACAAGAATATTTTTCTTTGCTTGGTTAACTGCCTTGTTTACGCTTTCAGCAACATCACGACCCTTGCGCAAACCCATGCCTACTTTGCCTTTATGGTCACCAATAACTACAAGCGCACGAAAACGCATACGCTTACCACCGGCAACCACACGGGTAACTCTGCTGACTTCAACCATTTTTTGGTCAAACTCAGACGAGCGTCCATTGTCGCCGTTTGGTCCTGATTTTCTGCCTCTTCTTTCCATAATAATTAGCTTCTAGGTTCTAGCTTCTAGGTTCTAGTCTCAAGAGAATTGCTTTCTCTAGAAGCTAGCACCTAGTAGCTAGAAGCTACTTAAAACTTAAGTCCTCCGGCCCTAGCAGCTTCGGCTAGTGCCTTTACTCTACCATGATACTTATACCCGCCTCTATCAAACACAACTGTGGTAATGCCAAGCTTATTTGCCTTCTCTGCTATAGCAGTCCCTACCAGCGTGGATTTTGCAGTCTTCGCTCCAGATTCTTTTATGCTAACACTTGCAATAGTGGCAAGAGTTGTGCTTGTAGCATCGTCAATAAGCTGTGCATAAATATGCTTGCCACTACGAAACACGCTTAAACGCGGTCGCTTAGCAGTACCTGAAATGTGCGCACGAATGCGTCGTTGCCGAAGTGCTCGCTTATCTTTTTTGTACTTAGTAGATTCCATATAGTTAGTACTTAGTTCCTAGTACGTAGTACTCAGTGTTCAGTCAGGCTATGGCCGACTTAAGCACTAAGAACTAAGCACTAGGCACTGAATTTATTTACCAACCGCCTTAACAACTTTACCAGCCTTGCGCAATATAACTTCATCGCTATATTTAATACCCTTACCTTTGTAAGGTTCCGGCTTCTTTAGCTCTCTGACATGAGCTGCAAACTGTCCAACGTCATGCTTATCTGCTCCTTGGATAGTAATTACGTTCTTCTCAACAGTTACTGACAAACCAGCTGGTATAGCTACGTCTACTGGATGAGAAAAGCCAAGTTGCATATTTAGATTAGAGCCTACAACCGCTACTTTGAAACCCACGCCATTTACTTCAAGCTTTTTTTCATAGCCGTCTGTAACGCCAGTGACCAAGTTTTGCACAAGCGAACGGAACAAACCCCAAAGAGCACGCTGATTTTTTACTTCAGGCTTTGGAACTGAAACAACAATTTCTGAAGCTCCAACTACCACATTCACAAGAGGATGAATAACAAGAGACAAAGTTCCTTTAGAACCTTTAACAGTAAGGGTACTACCCTCTAAAACTGCAGTAACTCCTGCTGGTAATATGACTGGTTTTTTTCCTATTCTTGACATATATAAATTAGCTTCTAGGTTCTAGCTTCTAGGTTCTAGTCTCAAGAGAATTATTTTCTCTAGAAGCTAGCACCTAGTAGCTAGAAGCTACTAAATTACCATACTTGGCACAATACTTCTCCGCCTATTTTGGCTTTTCTTGCCTGTTTATCTGTCATAAGACCTTTAGAAGTAGATATTATAGTAATCCCAAATCCGCTAGAAGATCTTGGTAATTTTTCTACTGGAAGGTAAATACGTTGGCCTGGTTTACTAACACGTTTTAAATCTGTAATAACCGATTCAGTATTGGCGTACTTTAAATTAATTTGAATAAGCTTTGGTTGTTGGCCCACAACGGTAAACCCACTTACATACCCTTCGGACAACAAAAGATTAGCCAAACTTTCTTTCAGTTTGGAATGTGGCACAACAGTGGTAGGCAATTTTGCCCTCACGGCGTTGCGTATACGAGTTAACATGTCTGCTATTGAATCGGTGTACATAATTAGTAGTGGGTAGGGGTTAGGGTGTAGGGTGTAGTTTTTAGAATGCCTTTGTGCATGGACTAAACGCTATACCCTGTACCCTATTCCCTGATAAATTACCAGCTTGCTTTTACAATTCCGGGAATTTCTCCTCGGCTTGCCAGCTCTCTAAAACAAATACGACAAATATTAAAGTCGCGCATAAACGCACCCTTGCGTCCGCATTTCCAACATCTTCGAATAATCCGAGTTGAAAACTTGGGTTTGACGAGGCTTCTTTTTGCTTTAGCGATGTGAGCTTTCGTTGCCATAAATTAGTGCTTAGTTCGTAGTGCCAAGTGCTAAGTATTCAGTCAAGAAGGAGATTTTGACTAACTACTAGGCACTAAGCACTAAGAACTGTTTCATTATTCTTTAGCGAATGGAAAATTAAATTCTTGTAAAAGCGAGCGTGCTACGTCGTCTCGTTTTGCGTTAGTAATAATAGAAATTTCTAAACCAAAAGTATGTTCAATAGCCTCAGAAGAAATTTCAGGGAAAACCAAATGTTCCTTTAGCCCCAAATGATAGTTACCACGCCCATCAAATCCTGTTACCTTTACCCCTCTAAAATCTCTAACACGAGGAAGGGCAATATTAATGAGCTTATCCAAAAAACTATACATACGATCACCGCGCATGGTAACAACTACACCAACAACCTGTCCTTCGCGCACCTTAAAACCTGCAATAGACTTACGAGCCGTAGTTTGGACTGGCTGTTGACCGGTAATGGCCCTGAGATCTGCCACAACTCCATCTATAACTTTCTGGTCACGGCCTATTTTACCCACGCCAACATTCACTACAATCTTCTGGATTTTAGGGACACTCATTACATTAGTAAAGCCAAAATCCTTTGCGAGTTTAGGAGCAACAGTCTTATTAAATTGTTCGCGTAATCGTTCCATATATAATAGGTTCTAGGTTCTAGCTGCTAGCTTCTAGTCTCAAGAGAAACGAATTCCCTAGAAGCTAGAACCTAGTAACTAGAAGCTGCAATCTTACACTGCCTTACCGCTTACCCTCGCCACTCGTTGCTTGGTCCCATTTTCAAGCACAGTGTAACCTACACGAGTTGGCTTTCCAGACGCGGGATCTATAAGCTGCACCTTACCAGCCAACATAGGCCCAGGACTTGTTACCTTGCTTCCTGGCTGGCCAGCTTTTTTGCTTTTAACAAAACGAGTGTGCAAATTAACATTCTCCACTACCACCATGCCGGTTTTAGAGTCAACAGACAAGACCTTGCCAGTTTTGG
Source organism: Candidatus Doudnabacteria bacterium (assembly GCA_023245995.1). Classification (GTDB taxonomy): domain Bacteria; phylum Patescibacteriota; class Doudnabacteria; order UBA920; family UBA920; genus JAEUSE01. The sequence goes on from JAHFJH010000025.1 coordinate 6,631, forward strand.
CTCTGTCTTTACCTGCAAGCACTTTAACGGTATCGCCTTTCTTAATTTTCATCTTCATGATAATAGTGAGTTCTTAGTGCCTAGTACTCAGTACTTAGTCCATGGCCAACATTTTGGCTTGACTTAAATACTAGGCACTACGCACTACGGACTAATTAAATTACTTCCGGAGCCAATGAAACTATTTTTGTATAACCTTTTTCGCGAAGCTCGCGAGCAACGGGTCCAAAAATACGAGTTCCTCTTGGATCTTGGCTATCTTTATTTACAAGCACCATTGCGTTCTCGTCAAAGCGTATGTAAGAACCGTCTTCACGACGAACCTCTTTGTGAGTCCTCACAATAACACCGTAAACCTTATCACCCTTTTTTACCTGTCCGCCAGGACTAACTTGACGAACACTGCCAGCTACTACGTCTCCAAGTCGCGCAAAACGACGTCCATTTTTTCCGTTTACGGAAAAAACATTCACAATCTTTGCGCCTGTATTGTCTGCAACTTTGACTAATGATCGTACTTGTAACATAGAATTCGCTTCTAGGTTCTAGCTTCTAGGTTCTAGTCTCAAGAGAATTATTTTCTCTAGAAGCTAATACCTAGTAGCTAGAAGCTGACTTAAGCTTTGCTAATAACTTTAAAACGCTTGTCTTTACTTATAGGTCTGCAGGCAGAAATTATTACTGAATCTCCCACACCAAAACTACCGTCTTCTACATGGGCCTTGTATCGCTTGGTCACTGAATATGCCTTATGATACTTCGGATGACGCCTATGTGAACGCACCTCAACCACTACCGTCTTCAGCATCTTGGCTGAAACAACGGTGCCGGTCATAGTTTGAGGTAATTTAGAGTTAGAAGTTTCCATAAAAAAGTAATATACGAGTTTGCTAGAACCAACTAGCGGCTTAAAGGCAAATGTATCCCTACAAGCTGCTAGCTACTTCCATAAATTAAACATTAAGTAAGGTTAGTATTCTGGCTATATCTTTACGAAGCACTTGAACCTGTCGAACATTCTTTACTTGACCAAGTCTCAACTTGCTGGAAACTTCCTGCAGTTCTTTCTTGAGTCGCATAAGTTCTGTCCTTAACTCCGCTTCTGCCTTATTTTTTAATTCTTTAAACTTCATAGAATAATTTAAGATTTACAGGCTAATATGCATTATTGTAATGCGATATAGCAACAGTTACATTTGCTTTGTTAAAAATTTAGTCTTAACAGAAAGCTTGTGGCTTGCCAACCTCATTGCTTCTCTTGCCTGTGCTTCCGTAACACCATCCATCTCAAACAATATCTTCCCCTTTTTAACAACAGCAACAAAATGGTCTACTGCTCCCTTACCGCCACCCATAACAGATTCATTGCCATGGTTAGTAATTGGTTTATCTGGGAACATTCGAATCCAAATTTTACCACCACGCTGAACACTGCGTGTCATAGCTCTACGTGCTGCTTCTATTTCTCGTGCTGTTACCCAAGCGGTTTCCTGAGCTTTTAAAGCAAACTGCCCAAAAGCAATAGTAATACCTGCAGTAGCGCTACCTGTGGTGCGCGTTCTGTGATGCTTGCGATGTTTAAGTTTTTTCGGTAATAACATACAATCGGTACTTAGTTCTTAGTGCTAAGTACTTAATATTCAGTCATATATACTCTGACTAAGTACTAGGTACTAAGCACTAATTACTATCTAAGATTCTACTACATTCGGTTTGCTTTTTTCGGCAAAATTACGTTTTTCAAAAATATCGCCTTTATAAATCCAAACCTTAATGCCAATAGTGCCATAAGTGGTGAAAGCTGTTGCTCTTGCGAAATCTATGTCGCTACGAAGTGTGTGCAGAGGAATTTTACCAGCAGCCAAATGTTCTGTACGAGCTATTTCCGCACCGTTGAGTCTTCCACCAATAGCTACTTTTACACCTTTTGCGCCAGCGTTCATAACCTGTTCTAATGTTTGCTTCATCAATTTTCTAAATGCAACACGCTTTTCCAACTGCTCGGCTATGCCATTGGCTATAACTTGCGATTGCAAATTAACATCTCGAATTTCTTCAATATTTATACGAACATCGGTTTTAAGCTTTAACTGTTTTACTAGCTTCTTCTTTAAATCTTCTATACCAGCACCACCCTTACCAATAATTAGTCCTGGTTTAGTTGTCTTAACAATTATACTTAAGGTACCAGCATTGCTTCGTTCTATGTCTATGCGTACCAAGCCCGCCTTGCGCAAAGTCTTTTCTAAATATGTACGAATAGAAACATCTTCGCGTAAAAATTCAGCAAACGAGCTTGCAGAAAACCACTTGGATTTCCAGGTATCGGTAATTTGCAGTCTGAATGAATTTGGATTAACTTTATGACCCATAAAATTTATAGCATTTAGTTCCTAGTACCCAGTACTTAGTATTCTGTCAGTTGAGTTCTGACTAAGTACTAAGAACTAGGCACTAAGCACTCGCTTTACTATTCTCCGATTCTACGATTAAACAAACGTCGTTTCTGTTGTACTTTATTCTGCTTAATTTGCTCGCTTGACTTCTGTGGTTCTGGTGCGTTTTGAAGTGTTTCTGGAACATCTGTTGCTACTTCTGGTACATTCTTTGCAGATTTTTCAGAACTCTTACGCTTTAACAAACTTGCAAATCGTCCAGTCTTCTTTCCATTCTTTAGCGGTCTACTTTCCAACACAACATGCAAGTGTGACATGCGACGGTTCAAAGGACTGCTACTGCCCCTAGCTCTTGGCATATAACGCTTCATTACAGCAGCTGCGTCGCAGGTAATACTAGCAATAAATAAAGTGTGTGGATCGAGCGAAAAATTATGTTCAGCATTTGCAATAGCCGAAGCAATAAGTTTGCTTACCACGTTAGCACCTTTTTTATTTACAAAACCAAGTTGTGTAAGTGCTTCTTGCGCAGGCATCTGCTTCACTAAATTCGCAACTAAACGAAGTTTACGTGGAGCAATATGAAGACTACGCGCATGGGCCGTAACTTGTTTTGGCTCAACAATATTATTCTTTTGTACAGTCTTCTCTGCCATAAAAATAAGCTACTAGGTTCTAGGTGCTAGCTACTAGGTTTAAAGGATTTTACATTCCCTAAAAGCTAGAAGCTAGTACCTAGAAGCTGTTTACTTTTTACCTGCTGGAGCCTTTGCCGCAGCCATCTTAGATTTGTCTGCTGCCGCAGCGCTTGCCTCTTGCTCTTTTGCCATTTTACCACCATGTCGGAAAAACTTTCTTGTTAAAGAAAATTCGCCCAACTTGTGTCCAACCATATTTTCAGTTACGTAAACGTCTATGAAGGTCTTGCCATTATGAACCATAAACGTCAGTCCAACCATTTCTGGAGATATAGTAGAGTCTCTAGACCATGTCTTTATTTTATCGCCACGCTTAGCCAAACCAACTTTTTTAAGTAGGCTAGGGTCTATAAATGGTCCTTTTTTAAGTGATCGTGACATAATAATAGCTTCTAGCTATAAGCTTCTAGCTTCTAGCTTCTAGGGTTCAAGAAACTTCTGAATTAGAAACTTCCTAGAACCTAGTAGCTAGCAGCTGTAAGCTAATTTTATTTCTTCGGTCTTCTTTTAACAATAAAACTCTTACTACCTTTTTTCTTATCTCGAGTCTTTACACCAAGAGCATGCTTACCCCAAGGAGTCTTTGGATACTTAAGACCAATTGGGTTGTGTCCTTCACCACCACCATGAGGATGGTCTACTGGGTTCATTACTTTACCTCTAACTTCAGGACGGCGACCCATATGGCGCTTCCTACCAGCCTTACCCAAACGTACGTTCATTAAACCTTGGTTGGACAGCTGGCCAATAGTAGCACTGCAACTATCTTTTACTTTTCTTATTTCACCGCTTGGTAGCTTAAGCAAACCATAGCCACCATCAACTGTTTGTAATATAGCATATCCGCCTGCACTTCTTGCTACCTTACCACCTTGGCCAGGCACAAGCTCAATGTCGTGAATAAAACTACCAACTGGAATAATAGAAATAGGCAAACGATTACCGGTGCTAATTTCAGCTGTATCGCTAAACAATACTGTTTGACCAACTGTTAACCCTTGTGGAGTTAACATAAAACGCTTTACACCATCTTTATATGCAATCAGAGAAATAAAAGCACTGCGAGTTGGATCATATTCTATAGACTTTACTAGACCGGGAATTCCTTTTCTGTCGCTACGTGAAAAGTCTACTATACGAATTTTATGTCGGCTACCACCACCCCTGTGACGGACTGTTATTTTACCGCTATTATTTCGGCCCGCTTGTACAGTTTTAGACACAACTAAACCTTTCGGAGTTTTTTTGCTCTTCACGAGTCCGGAATAATCAGCCACGCTTGCAAAGCGTCTGCCCGGTGTAGTTGGTTTGTAAAGCTTAATTGCCATTTGTTAATTCTTAGTTCTTAGTGCTAAGTACTTAGTGTTCAGTCAGTAATACTCTGACTAAGTACTAGGTACTAAGCACTAATTACAAATTTATGCGGCTTCTAATGCCTCGGGTTTCTTAGAATCTTTAGTTAAAGTAACGATTGCTTTCTTATAACTTTTAGTGCGACCATGGCTTTTACCGTATCTACGAGCTTTGCCTTGCATCTTCACAGTATTTATAAAAGCAATGGTAATTCCATACAAAGCCTCTAAATGACGCTTTGCCTGCAACTTAGTAGCTGTGGGCTCCACTGTAAACACGTATTTGTTCTTACTGTTAAGCGACAAGGCTTTCTCAGAAAGACGTGGCTGGCGAATTATAGATCGCTCGCCTACATGTATTACCGCTTCGGTTACTTTTTTATCGTTCTTTGCCATGGTAGTTAGCTACTAGGTTCTAGCTACTAGGTTCTAGGTTATAGGAAATAATTTCCCTAAAAACTAGGAACTAGTAGCCAGAAGTAGTTTACGCTTGCTTAGTCTTTATAAATGTCTTCTCTAAGATTGGTAAGCTATCTTTCAACACTATTACATCTTCCGCTTTTAGCAGTTCTAAAATATTGAGTGTAGAAGCGGTTATAGCGGTGCAAACTGTAAGATTTCGGCTAGCCCTCATGAGGGGTAGTTTGCTTGAAGGAACTATAAGTAAGTGCTTTTTACCAAAACCTTCTACGTTTTTTGCAAAATCTGCAATCACAGAGGCCATTTGTTTGGTTTTATTGTCCGGTAAGGCTATTGCATCTACTACAAACAATTTCTTGTTCTGTACTTTATCGGTTAAAGCCATACACAGTGCTTTCACTTTGGCTTTCTTGTTCAGTTTAAGCTCCCAGTTACGGTTGGCGCGTGGTCCAAAAGTTACACCACCATGTCGCCACAAAGGACTACGAATACTTCCAGCACGAGCATTACCAGTACCTTTTTGCTTCCAAGGTTTCTTACCACCACCGCGAACTTCTCCGCGGGTTTTTGTATGAGCCAAACCAACACGGCTGTTAGACTGTTGTATACGTACGCTTTCAGCCAATAAATGTTGTTCTGGCTTAACTTCAAAAAGCTTCGAGTTAAGCTCTATTTCACCAGTGACTGTTCCTTGCTGATTGTAAACTGAAACCTTCATAATTAGCTGCTAGGTTCTAGGTGCTAGCTGCTAGACTCAAGAGAAATAATTATTTTCCCTAGAAGCTAGTAGCTACCAGCTAGAAGCTGTAGATTACTTCTTTTTCTTCTCTTCCTTAACCTCGACAGGCTTACCCACAGGTTTAATCGTACCTGTAGAAACAATTTTCAGGAGACCATTTCGGAAACCCGGAACAGCACCCTTAATTGCCATTAAACCTTTTGCTTTATCTACACTTACAACCTGTAAATTTTTAACAGTAACTTGAGTAGTGCCCATATGGCCAGCCATGCGCATACCCTTACGGACGTGCTGTGGAAATCTTTGACCAATACTACCAACACTACGTGGTCTGTCGTGTCCATGACTTGCTGGAAAACCAGCAAAACCATGACGCTTCATGGCGCCGGCAAAACCGCGACCCTTCATGGTCCCAACTACATTTACCAACTCGCCAACCTGAAAACTAGAAACATCTAAAGCCTGACCAATTTCAAATTTTCCTGCATCTGGAACAGTAAACTCAACTAATTTACCAACACCTTTTGCTGTTTTTAAATGGCCTGTTACTGCTTTGCTATGATTTCGTGTTCCAGCAATTGCGGACTTAACTCCAACCTGAACTGCTTCATACTTATCTTTTCCGGTCTTGCTCTTAATTTGGACCACCTGCACTGGAGAAGCCTTTATGACAGTAACCGGAACAACTTCCCCGCTCTCGAGGAAGTGTTGAGACATATTTAACTTCTTTCCGACTATAAAGTTCATGATTTTAGTGGTCAGTGGTCAGTGGTCAGTGGTCAGTTCAAAACTGCACACTACTCACTAGCCACTATTCACTAGGAATTAAAAAATGGGTATGCACCCATCAAAATACTTAGGATTACCCTATATATTTTGATAGATGGTTATCGCCGCAAATTTGCGGGAAGGCATCTACATTGTAACTAAACCTAAGACATCTTAATTTCCACATCTACCCCTGCCGGCAAGTTCAAGTTTGTAAGAGCGTCTACTGTTTTTGGATTTGCCTCTAAAATGTCTATAAGGCGCTTATGTGTTCGCATTTCAAACTGCTCACGGCTATCTTTGTGCACAAAAGTCGACTTAAGCACTGTATAGCGCTTTCGGTCTGTTGGCAATGGGATTGGTCCATGTACGTCCGCGCCACTACGTTTAGCAGTATCGACAATCTGGCGGGCAGACTGGTCAATTAGTTTGCTATCGTAGGCTCGTATTTTTATGCGAATTCGGGGTTTAGCCGATTGTGCCTTATCCATGATGGAAATGTGGTAAAGAAATTGTTTTTAAAGGTTTATGGCTTATTTAAGCCATATAAACTTTAGTAAACTAACGGCTAAGATAACTCTTAAACCTGTTGGTAATTCTAGCCGAAACACGAAAAACTGTCAACAACAAAACCAATTTTTGTAAAAAACCAGCCAGTCGGAAACCCCCAAATCCGACTGGCTTATAGGAAAACAGACTCATATTCAAGTTCCAAGCAGGTCTTGCGCTACTTGAGCAGCCACCAACCCAAAGTTCACGTCCCTACTACCATATTTGCCATATATAGTAGAAAGACGTTTTTTGAGCAGGGCTGGATATTTTCAT
>JAHFJH010000052.1 GCA_023245995.1 Candidatus Doudnabacteria bacterium
TAATTGCCGGCGGTGCACATGACGCTTCTTATGGAAAGCCATAACAGCAAAAATAAGCACCAAATAGCCAATGGCAAAATCTGGATCCGCAAGCACTCCCCACCCAGCCAAAGGCCCAGCTAGTGCGACATCAGCAATAATAGCAAATAATATCCACAGGACAGTTACGACCAAGGCCTCTAAAAGAGTAATAACTCCGAGACGCCTGACTAGAGCAGCGACCAACACCGCAATACAGCCCCAATAAAAAAAGTGTAGGCTAGTTGTGTCACCCCAAGTAAAAAACGAAAAAAACACTATCTTTAAAAATACTAGCACTGCAACCAAAAACAATCCGTAACCAAAAAGCTTTGTGTAAGTCATAAAAATTTCAGATTGCAGAATAAAAAATTCGATTTGGATTATTGAAATCTAAAATCTTCAATCACCAATTTGCAATTAAGAAGCTTTGTGTGAAGTAGGCTTACGGGAAGTGCGTTTTACACCGGTCTTAGGATGTATAGTAACCGAAGAATTGCCGTGTAGACTTCGTGCTGAAACCGGCTCACTAGCAAAAGTAACAGTGTTGGCTTCAAAATAAGCTAGGCGTTCAGGCATATCTCCAACATTCTCCATAGCGACTAAATCGTCTATATCCCACTCCCCTGCAGGTACTTTGTTTGGGTTTGTAACCTTATGTTTAAGCCAAGATGTAAAACTGCGTATACTACCTTCCTCATAAATAGCAGCATACCAAACAAGCCCAAGCCATGTGCCATACCACGCACCGAATGTTATAGCTATAACGCTAGTAACTACGTCCAGTGCCCGAATTTGTAAAGTGGAAATATTACCACCACTTAAAAAATAAATAAGAAAACCTGCGCGCTGAAGCATGAGAAACAGTAACACGCCCAAGACCATGGACAAAAAAATATAAAAAGATTTTCTTGTATTTTCCGACATAACTTTTTTATTTCAAAACTAATTGTTATTTATTTTAGTATACCACAAGAGATATAAAATATAAAATATAAAATAAAAACAAATGCACTTACGGCTTTGAGATTGAAAGGCCAATGTAAACTAATAGAGACTAGTTGCTCTGTTCGACTAGTCTCATGGTTTCCACTAATCCAAATATATTATTTTATACTTAAAATACTACGTTTATAACTGTCTAAATTATCCAATGCAACACCCGTACCTTTGGCCACGCATAAAAGTGGATCTTCAGCCACAAAACAAGGCACACCAATACTCTGCGCTATATACCTGTCCAAGTTGCGTAGTAAAGCGGTACCTCCGGTCATTACCATGCCTTTGTCTATTATGTCACTTATAAGCTCTGGAGGTGTCTCTTGAAGGACCGTCTTTATAGAACGCACCATTTCCTGCAAGTCTTCGGTAATCGCTTCCACCACTTCGTTTGTAGACACCGTAATAGTACGAGGTAAGCCAGTTATGACATCTCGTCCTTTTGTCTCCATTATTTCTTCTTCTGGTAAACTTATAGCACTACCAATAGTAATTTTAACTTCTTCTGCCGTCCGCTCACCTATAGTAAGACCGTGTTTTTTGCGAATGTAGTCGGCAATGCTTTGGTCCAGCCTGTTACCTGCGACTCGTACGGAGGTTGAAGTAACAATACCGCCTAGACTAAGTACGGCTACGTCTGTTGTGCCACCACCAATGTCTATAACTAAATTTCCTGCAGCACTGCCTATAGGAATACCAGCTCCAATTGCTGCTGCCACTGTTTCTTTTATTACAAAAGCTTGTCTTGCTCCAGCACTACGGGCAGCGTCCAACACTGCACGCCGTTCTGTGGAGGTTACACCCCCTGGAACACTTATCATAACTTCTGGGCGCAGCAACCTAAAACCTGTGAGCGCTTTGTTAATAAAATATCTAAGCATAGCCTCGGTAACACGGTAGTCTGCTATTACCCCGTCGCGCATAGGACGTCTTGCAACAATGGTCTCAGGCGTTCTTCCAAGCATGTCTTTGGCCTCTTGCCCCACAGCTAAAACACGATTATCGTCCAAAGTAATTGCCACGACAGTAGGTTCATTTATTACAATTCCCTTGTTTGGCAAAAACACCAACGTATTCGCGGTGCCCAAATCTATACCTATTTTATTTTGAAACCATTTAGACATCTTTAAATACAGAATGCAGATTTAAAATTTCAGATCGAATATGCAATCTGCAATCATCAATCTGAAATGCTATTGCTAAGGCATTATAGCAAAGGCTGAGAGATTGTAATAGTACCAAAAAAACGCTATAATAAAGCAAGTTTTGTAGAGTAAACATAATCATAACTAAGATTCAAGAATAAACTCGCAACCAAATATATGACAACTAAAACTCGTTATGGTTTGCTAGGCGCGGGATTTGTAGTCTTCCTTGTTGTTGCTCCTCTTTTAGTCCTCTACGTACAAGGAAAGCTAGTACACTTCGGCACAGGAGCGTCTGAACTTACAGGTATTATTTCAGCTAAAACAACCCCAAGTGGAGCGGCAATTTTTATTGCTGACAAACAAGTAGCAGAGACACCGGGTGCAGTACGCTTTTTGGCCAGTGGAGACTACCCAGTAAGCATACAAAAAAAGGGTTATAAACTTTGGGAAAAACATTTGCAAGTTTTAGCGGGTAAGGTTACTTACGCAAACGCCAACCCTACGAATTTACTACTTCTTAAGGATAGCCACCCACAAACTATAACGAATTTAAAAACTACGAGCATACCACTTGGCAACACTATTGTATATGCTACTGCCAAAAATGGACTCTTACTTGCTCGCGGACCAAACTATTCGGAGTCAACTTCTTTCTCGCTTCCAAGCACTGCAACCGAACTTGTGCCAGATGCAGACGGTAGGCACTTATTGGTTCGTGGTAACACGTTTATGGGTCTACTAGACAGTAAAACGGGTAAAATAATAGACTACACAAAAACTTTTTCTAACTGCTACGACATAAGCCTAGACCAAGGACAAATATGGGCAATAAATAGTAAAAGTGAGCTTATAGCGAAACTCACCCCAACTACAGATGGACTTTTAGTCATGGCAAAAAATGCACTCAGCTACAAACTACACGGCAAAGAAATATATTACATTGCAACCCAAGCAGGCACAGTAGAACTACACCATGCAAACATAAACGACAACTCCCTACTCCAAGACCAAATTTTACTCACAAATGTTCCGACGGGCACAAAAAACCAAATCTTTATAGACAACACCAAAGCACTTTTTGTATTAACCGACGGCAACCTTTGGAGAATAAACAGTGTTGCAGAAAAAATTGCCTCCGGAGTAACTAAGGCAAACACTGAAAGTGGCACGCTAGCATATACATTACCTGGCGAGCTGTGGTGGTATGACAGCTCCAGCAATAAAGGGCGCTTAGTCTCCCGTAGCAGTACTCCTTTTACTGACTTTTACATAAACCCAGAACTACAATATGCTTTTTTCTCAGAAGGCACAGAGCTACTCGCACTGGAACTCGACGACCGATTTTCTCAAAACAGATACATACTAGACACTTCAAAAAAAGATAGTAGTTTTTCCAATTTGCACTTTATAGAAAAAAATACTCTGCTCTACACAAGTGAAGACGGTTTAAGGACCATCACGCTTTATTAAAACTAGAGCCTTGCGTCTAGTGCTTGATTTACCATTTTATCTGCGTCTTTATTTTGTTCACGCGGAATATGGGTAAAAATAACAGAAGAAAAATTATTACGAAGTTTTAGCACCTGTGCTGCCAAACCCTGCAAAGTAGGCTCTTTAATTTTATAGTGACCCTGCATTTGTTT
>JAHFJH010000005.1 GCA_023245995.1 Candidatus Doudnabacteria bacterium
TAGTAGTTCTGTAAATATCTTCAGCTGTTTCTGCGTCTACCAGTATGCCTGTTGCAGCTTGTACGCCAAGACGTATGTTTTGAAGCTGTTCATGATGCATGTCTTTTATTAAGCCTATTTTTTCAGCTGGTTCAAGTTCGCCTTGTCGATGAATTCTGCTATTTATATCTGCTTGTTTAGCAGATTTGGTAAGGTCTGCTGGTCCGGGTTGCCCACCTGTAATAATTTCGAATGGTTTTTCTGGTTTCATAAAATTTTGGTTATTTGCGCCTAATGTGTTTTTCGTAGTAGTCCATGGTGGCGTCTACTTTTTTGTGAGGGTTAAATATGTTTAGCGGGTCAAAAATTTTTTTAGTTTGGCGGAACAGTTCCATTATGTCTGGACCAAACATTTTTTCTAAATATGGCCCCCTCACCACTCCGTCGTTGTGTTCTGCGGTAAATGAGCCATGGTACTCCACAATAAGCGCGTACACTTCTGCAGATAGCCTTTCTACCATGTCTCGTTCGTGTTGTTTGGAGAGGTCCACAAAAGGAATAATATGGAAATTTGCGTCGCCTGCATGGCCTGCAATAGTATACTCAAAACTCGGATAGCGAGCAAAAATGGCGTTTAAGCGGGGCATGAAGCTTGGTAGCTGGTCGGTATGGACAATTATGTCTTCTACAAATGGCGAAGAAATTTTTCCGTGCGCATGTTGGCGAAGCAGGTTAAAACTTTCTCGCCTTACTGTCCAATATTTTTCCGTTTCTTGTTCAGTTTTAGTTATGTGTGTTTCCGCGGAAAAGTTTTTTCGTATGTCTTCTTCTGCCTCACGTGCTTTTTTTGTCACTTCTGTTTTGTCTTGGCCGGCAAACTCTGCAAGCAAGACAAGTTTTGGCAAGCCACCTCGTAGGCTCATAAGTGCTTCGGGTAGGAACTGCCACATAAGTTTAAATATGCCCGCACCCATTTTTTTGGCAATGTCTGGCAGGAACCTGAGCGCGAGTTTTAAAGTGTGATCGTCGTATAGTTCAAAGCTTTGTGGTCGGTGGTTTTTCACTCGCCCAACTATATTGCCCAAGTCTTTGAGGTCTGTAAGAAAAATAACTAGCAGTTCGCTGTTTGGCTCCACAGGTGCTAAGCGGAATGAAATGTTGGTAATAATTCCCAGAGTTCCCTGTGAACCAACAAAAAGTTTGGTTAAGTCAAAATGTTTGCCGTCCCAGACTTTCCATAAAAAATAACCAGCAGAGTTTTTGGAGGTAGTTGGTTCGGCTTTTTTTATGGCTTCAAAGTTCGAAGAAATTAAGTGCCAAATTTTTTTGTAAGTTTGTCCTTCGAATGTTGGCTCGTTAATTTTTTTTGTAAGTTCTGCTTCGGTTAGTGGCTTTACTGTGTAAAGATTGCCGTCCGAAAGAATTACGTCTAGGCTTTCTACCCAGTCCACAGTTTGGCCGTAAGCGAGCGACTTTTCTCCCCCTGCGTTATTAGCCACCATACCGCCAACGCCGCAAATCGACTTGGAGGCAGGGTAACTGGGCATTTCCAAGTTTTGGGCGTGAGTTACTTTTTCTAAGTCTCTATAGTACGCTCCAGGCTCTACTTGTATGGTGTGGCCTTCTATTTTTCCAATTTGGTTTAAGTGTTTGGTGAAGTCTATAATTATAGACTCGGAAATACTGCCACCTGTCATGTCTGTTCCACCCACGCGCGCAGTTAAAGACACGTCTTTACCCGCTTGTTTTTCAGTTGTGGTAAAATTTACTAACGCTTTAATGTCTTCCGTGTTTGTTGGTTGCACCACTAGTTCTGGTGTTGCTTCAAAAATACTTGCGTCGCGACTAAAGTGTTGCCTTGTGACTTCGTCTGAAAGTATTTCACCCTTAAAAGTTTGTTTTAGTTTCTCTACGTCTAACATGTATATAGTATAGCAAGTTTTTTAAGTTGATTGACAAAATACAGCTTTAGTTTATAATCTTTACATGCAGCAATTAGTAGTTTCCATGTTTTGGCACTATAACCTTCTCCACGTTCGTACGGTGGTTGAGTTTGGTGCTGCATAAATGTTCCAAATTATACTCAAAGCCACCCTTACAAGCGGTGGTTTTTATTTTATGAACGACATACTTTTACAAGCTATGCATTATTATCTTTGGCTCCTTACTGACCAGTTTGGTGGCTCTTTTGATGTTGGCTTGTGAGTTTAATTTATATTCACTAGGTAACATAAAAACAGCTTCCAAACGGGAAGCTGTTTTATTTCGGCCTTTTGGGCCGGTGGCAAACCAATTTTCAGGAGGATTAGGCATGTTTTCAGTAAGTCCGAAGGTCGATGTTAGTTTGCGCGCCTTACAAGCGCTACACTCGTCTGGGCATTTTGTTGCTCGGTCGTCGCACATTGGTAACCACTACCTTTCCAACTTGCTTCTGTGGACAGTTGGGCTACCCGCCTTGTTGTTCGACAGGAATTTGTTTCAAAGGGATGTAAATTACCATCCAGGCCACCATATCATTGGGGGCAAAATAACACCGCTTAATGCTACCAAAGGGCTTGTGCCATTTGGTCGGGATGTGTGTCAGGTTCATTTGGCACCGCTTCGTTCTTTGTTCGCTGGTCTTTGCCCAACCGAAGCAGAATACTTCTCGGCTCATGCGGACGTGGTGCAGAAGGTCTTTGCGCTTATGGCAAAGCATATGCCTCATGTTTTTGATCGCTACTTGTGTGCCTGTGGTGAAGTCTACAAACTGCTCATGAGTGGTAATAATTACGTTGCGGACTGTCCTGCCTGTGGCCGTACTTTACTGCCCTACGACTCCGTTGCGGAATCGGCCTTTAATTTGGTATTGGGCATAGCAAACGCAGAAAATGGTGGTGGAGGTGCGCAAACGGGTGTGTTGTGGAGCCTGCCGCTTCATTTGGTGCTTGAGTCTATACTTAACGTACTAGACTCGGGCAAGAATGTTGTTTACCAGCTTTCAGGACCGGACATGATACGCTACACTCGCAACGGTGCTTGGCTTTCAGAAGTGCGCTGGGTATGGGCCGTCTTGCAAAAACAGGCTCCTGCATACGGCCTTGATTTGCCAGAAGAAATTCATGTGCATGTGGTGCCAACCGCAGAAATGCGGTTTGGTTACATACAAGGACATGAGGCAGGCCGTTTGGTTGTGGAGGGTTTACTTGGGCTTGAAGCGTACAAGAAGGATCGGACATCGCCTGCGCGGGCAGATTACTTGGAGCAGGTGCGGACGAACTTAGCAGGCTGGAATGTGTTTTACGACATTCAAGACCCAACGTCCTGGCCTTGCAGTCATCACGACTTGGCCCACAACAGACTTACCTTGGTAATACCCGAGGTGGTAATGAACATGAATATGGAAGCTGTGCGAAGGTTGTTCTCTGACTCGCAGAGCAGGTTGTTTAAATCGCGACATTGACTTGTTGGTGCGCGCGGTTTGTGGGGGTAGTAGTTACTGCCCCCAAATTTCTCACATATGTAGTATTATTATTTAATAAAGTTATGGAGATTATTATTTCTGAAAAATTAAAGACAGGAGATGAGGTGCGTGTAATTGCTCCGTCTTGCGCTAAGGGTACTTTAAGCTCTTCTGTGATAGAAGCAGGCGAAGCTGAACTGCGTAGGCTTGGGCTTGTTGTAAGTTGGGGCGAGAATTCTCATATTATAGACAGTTTTGAGTGTGCGCCAATTGCTACGCGTGTTGCAGATTTGCACGCTGCGTTTTTAGATAAGAATGTAAAAGCAATTTTAGCTGTGCGAGGGGGTTTTTATGCCAATCAGCTTTTAGACTACATAGACTGGAATATAATAAAAAACAACCCTAAGGTCTTTTGCGGTTTTTCGGACATTACGGTTTTGCAAAATGCTATGTTAGCTCGGACAGGTCTGGTTAGTTATTCGGGTCCAAATTTAAGTTACATAGGTAAGTCCGGAACGCTTGGTTATACTTTAGATTATTTTAAGAAATGTTTGTTTAGCGACGAACCATTTAAGGTGCAGCCGTCAGACGTCTTTCAAAGTTTTGACTCGCAGGAAGGAATGCAAATAAATAAAAATAGTGGGTGGTATGCCTTGCAGGACGGGGAAGCACTAGGAACAATTGTCGGGGGTAACTTATGCACGTTGAACTTACTTCAGGGGACAAAGTATATGCCTTCGTTGCAGAACTCAATTTTGTTTTTAGAAGACGATGTGGAGTCTAAGTATAGGGATTTTGACAGAAATTTTCAGTCTTTAATTCACTTACCAGAATTTACGGGCGTGAAGGGCATACTTTTTGGACGGTTCCAAGACGGCAGTAAAATTACTAAAGAAATGTTACAAAGTATGGTGGCTATTCGTCCGGAGTTGCGGCATGTGCCCATACTTGCAAATGTAGACTTTGGTCATACAGAACCAAAATTAACTTTCCCAATAGGCGGCACTGCACGTTTAGTTGTAAATATTCTAAAACCACAGTTGTCCGGCGTTGAAATACTTACACATTAGCGTAAGCATTCAACATAAAAAATTACCCAAACTTTGGGTAATTTTTTATAGTTTAGTGCGTAGTTGGTGGTTGGAAGTGGCTGGCGAAAGCAGGGGCTATATGGCTATCTACTTTGTCTGAACTTATGCCGAAGTCGTTATGGTCGTCTTTTAGTTTGTACATCCAGCGGTGCATAGCGTCGCCGTCTATAGTGTTATCGCCATGCCGAGCCATGCCTCTGGCCTCACCTGTAAGATAGGTAAATTGCTGGTTGTTGATGTGGCCTTCGCGTTTGAGCTCATCTAAGCTTTTTTCAATGTCTGCTAGAGGCACATGCTTACTGCCGTGCTCTGTAAATAAACTAAAGTCCATATGATTTTATTTAGTAGTTAGTATCTACCCTAAAATTACTACCCACTAGTCTGTTTGTCAATCCACATTTTAAAACAGTACCCAAGCAATGTAGGTTTGCTATACTATATAAACTGTCATTAAGTGCGCGTAAGTATGCAAAAGAAGAAGATTAATAAACAAATTATCATTCAGCCAAAACCGTCTAAGTACCGTTTAGTAGCTAAGCGAAGTAGCGCGGGGTTAGGACTTTACACTATAGACCCAATAAAAAAAGATGAACAAATAATAGAGTATGGTGGGTACAAACTTACTAACGAAGAAGCGGAGAAGCGGGGTGGCAAATATTTATTTGAAATAATAGAAAGTAACTTTACTATAGACGGCACGCCTAGGTGGAACTTGGCGCGGTACGCCAACCACAGTTGCAAGCCAAATGCGGAAGCAGTTTGGTACGGCAAACATGTCTGGATTTGCCCCAAACGAAACATAAAACCTGGAGAAGAAATTACCTACAACTATGGCCGTGTCTATTTTAAAGACATAATTGGCGGGGAGAAATACTGCAAGTGCCCAATACACCACCCGTCAAAAGGGCACTTGGGTAAGTTGACGGAAAAGGAACTCCGTCGTTATAGCCGGAATTCATAATTTTTAATGTCTAAAAAATAAGAGTATAATTACCTTAACATTAGATATTAGTTATTAGAAATTTTTAAAACTATGCTTAAAGGATTTAAGGATTTTATTTTACGGGGGAACGTTATAGACCTCGCAGTTGGTGTGGTAATAGGTGCGGCATTTGGTGCGGTGGTGGAGTCGTTGGTAAAAGATGTTTTAACTCCGCTTATTGGTGCTATTGCTCGCGTGCCAAATTTTGCTAATTTATCTTTCACTTTAAACGGTAGTAGATTCATGTACGGAGCGTTTATAAACGCCCTGCTTGGGTTTTTGTTGGTAGCTGCCTCTATATACTTTTTTGTTGTGGTACCAGTTTCTAAACTTGTCCCTAAAAAACAAGAACCAGTAACTACTAAAGACTGCGGAGAATGTTGCAGTTCCATTCCGCTACAAGCTAAGCGTTGCAAACATTGTGGGCAACCTGTATAGACAATACGTAATATGTAATCTAAAACATATTGCTCTTTTCCTATATATGATGAATTTTAGAGAAAGAGTTATAGAGATTGTGAAAAGCATACCCAAAGGAAAAGTTGCAAGTTACGGGCAAGTGGCGGCCGTTTGTGGTAGCCCAAGGGCAGCAAGAGTCGTGGGCGGGATTTTGCGTGGCTCTAGTTTAGACTCTTTGCCTTGGTGGCGGGTTATAAATAACAAAGGAGAAATATCTATAAAAGGTAGTTTTGAAGCCACGAAATTTTTGCAGAAGCAATTGCTTGAGGCAGAGGGAGTGGCTGTATCGGTAAATATGCTTGTAGACATGCGGAAATATAGATTTAATTTCAAATAAACTGCGGCATAATTTGTAGTACTAAAAAATACGTAATAATAATTACGTATTTTTTATAACAGTGAAATGTAATTTAGTTTACCAAGTTAAGTAGGTGAGTGGTATTGTTCCAGGTAATTAAATTCCAGCCAGAACTTTCACTGTATTCTAAATGGATTATGCCAGTATTATTTACTTTGCAGTGATAAAAGAATTGCCAAAAAACAGACGGAGTAAGTTGGTCTTGCAGTAGCAGTCTTAGTACAATTAAAACCGTAATTTGTATATGAGATATGCAGACTATATTTTCATTGTTCTGGTGCAACAATACGTGCTGCTCTACTTGTTTTGCTCTGCACAATAAGTCGTTAAAAGATTCGTCGTCTGTATACTTCCAGTCAGGACTAGTTTGATTTTCCTTTATAATTTTTTTAATTTCATGAGCTTTTGGGTGATTATATTCTAAACCCTCTAGCTCTGTAGGTCGTTTAAGCTCTTTGAGGAATTCTATATGTTCAAGTGGAAGTTTTAACACTTCTGAAATAATTTCAGCTGTGTGCTTGGCTCTTAGGTGGGGGCTCGTATAGAGTTTGTCTATTTTTATTTGTTTAAAGTATTGTGCAACAGCTCTTGCCTGCTTAACCCCTATTTCGGACAATGACACGTTCTCGCCTTGATGAAATTGTCTTGAATTACCCTCGGACTCTCCATGGCGTATAAAATATAGGTTCATATACTACTAAAACTAATATATTACAATATGATTGTACCATTTAAGGGTTAGGTTGTAATTTATTGTATAAACACGTTCATAGTCTATGATTCTTTTGTTTACTGGACAACTTGGGTTATCTATGCTATAATAACTGTAAGTTACATTCTTCATGCATTGGTAGCCCAAGTGTTTGGGTTTTTTATTTAACAACCAATGTTTACTCAACTATAAAATAGTTTGGGTACAAGCAGAAGATATCTCTATTTTTATTTAAAAAAGTAGAGCACGCGGTAGAAATAATTATAATCCATTTTTAAATTTGGGTTGTTGGCACCTTGCCGAACAAATATTTTTTCTTGCCGTCATATTTAAACCAACAAGACACATATACATACAGGTATATGGTTGTGGTTGCACACTGCACAGAATGAGGCTAGAAAGAATATAAGTATATGAATACAGTTACGACAGCTCCAGAGCAAGACTCTGAGGCGCCTAGCAGTTTTGAAGGTCTTGGTATAGACCCGAAATTTTTAGGCATGCTTAAAAGAGCTGGCTATAGCGAGCCAACACCAATCCAAAAACAATCCTTGCCGGTTACACTGCAAGGTGCAGATGTTTTGGGTATTGCCCAAACAGGAACAGGAAAAACCTTAGCCTTCGGTGTACCAATGATACAACGCCTAGTGACCGGTGGTGGGATAGGGCTTGTGGTGTTGCCAACTCGCGAACTTGCAGTGCAAGTAGAAAGTTCACTACACCGCATTGGTAAAGAAATTGGCCTTAAAACAGCTTTACTTATTGGCGGAGAAGCTATGGGTAAACAATTACGCGCGTTAAAGTTTTCACCGCACATTTTAATTGCTACTCCGGGTAGGCTTATAGACCATTTAGAACAAAAAACTGCGCGTCTTAACACAGTCAAAGTTTTGGTTTTAGACGAAGCCGACAGAATGTTAGACATGGGTTTTGCTCCACAGTTAAAACGTATATTGCAGGAAGTGCCGGAGGAGCGGCAGACTATGTTGTTTTCTGCAACTATGCCCGACGCAATTGTAAATATTGCAAAACAATACATGAAGTTGCCGGTGCGCGTGGAAGTTGCAAAGCCTGGAACTGCAGCAAGTACCATAGCCCAAGAAGTTGTGTTCGTTCACAGAGCCGACAAGCCTTTAGTGCTAAAAGAGTTGCTTGCAGAAGAGCAGGGGACAGTGTTGGTATTTACTCGCACAAAGTTTGGAGCAAAAAAAGTTGCAAAACTTGTACGTGACTGGGGTTACACTTCCAACGAGCTTCATTCCAACCGCACACTTGCACAGCGCTTAGCTGCTTTGAACGGTTTTAAAAAAGGAATATATAGAGTACTTGTGGCTACAGACATTGCTGCACGCGGTATAGACGCAGCAGGTATTGCGCTTGTGGTAAATTTTGACTTGCCTATGCAACCGGAAGACTATGTGCACCGGATTGGCCGTACCGGTCGCGCTGGTAAAGCTGGTAAGGCTATTTCCATAGCGGCTATAGAAGAACGCCGCGACGTCCGCGAAATAGAGCGACTAATAGGTAAAATGTTACCAGTTAAAAAAGTTTCTAGTGTGGCAACTCCGGCAACGCCTGTGTATGACTCACCAAGAGCTGCGTCTCCTTTTGCTTCTGCGCGGAGCAGACCAGCTTCACGTTTTTCTGGTAGACAAAAAAGTTTCCGACGTCCTAGCCGTCCCTCTGTCCCTTCCGGTAGTCGCCGTAGCGGCCGCATGAGATAAAAATTTACAGTATATATAAAAAATGAGCGGGCAAGTGACGGCACTTTCCCGCTCTTTATTTTACACGCGTGATGGTTTCGCTTCACTACTGTTGCTCTGGTGGTGGCAGTTTTGTAACCGCCATTAAGTAGGGGCCGGTGCTGTAGCCGGATATGACGTCGGTCAAAATAAGTTTTTCGGGGTTGTTAAGATCCCGAGAAAATATTTTTACCGAATTTGGTCTTGCCCCTCTTGGTGCTTGGCTAGCTACTGCAACCCAGTCTCCAAAGCACGTAATACCGTAGTAGTAGGTGCTTGAGTCCAACTCGCCCTGTGCTACCAGCTCGCCGCTTTGCGCATTAAGAGCCAGTGGGAAACCAAATCCTTGGAGGGTATATACGAGGGACTTATCCTCATTTATGTCCAAGGTAAATGCACCGCCAAACTGCGGATTTAGTTTGATGACTTTAACCACCTTGAAACTTGGTATGTCAACCACAGTGACACCGGGAGCGTATGGCGTTTCATTGGTGACGTACAGATTGTCACCAATTATTGCCATGCCTCTGGCTCCGGACATGCCTTGTATGGTGTCGGTTTCACCGGTGAGTAAGTTTATTCGATAGAGCAATCCACCTTCTTGGCTACCCGTAACGAATAGGAAGTTTTCGTCTGCTGACAGCAGGCAAAATTTTATCGCCCATTCAGCCCACCTTCCGAGTTTAACGGGAATAATGCTGGTTGTGCCGTCTACAAGATTGCAGTCGTAGACGACATGGTCTATTTTGTCGGTGACAAACATGCGTTTGCCGTTTTTGGTTATGGCAATGCCAAACGGGCTTCCTTTTTCTGCCACGTTGGCAATTTTGGTAGAGCCTAACCGCTGAAGACTCAGTACATCAAACGCGTCTACATCTCCTTGGTCGTTGTTGTCTGCACAAGCAATGCGGACAACGCCGTTGTTAATTGAAATGCCATAGGCTTTGCCACCCATGGGAATGCTATTCATTGCAACTACCCGTCCGTTTTGAATGTCAAACACTCCTACCATAGTGCCTTGTTCGTACCCGACGAAAAGGCGATATGTATTTGGTGTTGTGCTCTGTGCACCCGCCAATTTGGTTTGCGACAGTGCAAAAATTGCGACCATCAAAAAACGTGTAAACATTTGTAGCTCCTTTGTTGATGTGAATGTGCGGCATGTCTCGCATGTGTGCGAGTAGCATGGTTTTTCAGATATCCCTAACATACTCGTACGCAATACAATAGTCAACAGAGGGATGTGATATGCATAACACAAAAGTTAAGACTAAAATTTGTAGGAAGCAAAGTGTTATTGTCCATACCACAAAATGGTGCCATTGTTTGTGGTTTTGTTTGGTTTAACTTTTTTGCTTCACGCACTAAACGTGCTGGGCGACCACATAACAGCAATTGTCTGGCCGATAATCTTAATAGCTATTGGCCTTCAAAAGAATTTTGAAATGCGTTGTACATGTTGCAGTAGAATGTAGTTATTTGATGCATAAACATCCTTATTGCGGGGATGTTTTGCTATTGCGTGTTATTGTTTAGTTTTGCTATAATAAGACGGTCAATTTATACAAAATTGATGTGTTCGGGAGTAGCTCAGCGGTAGAGCAATCGGCTGTCAGGTACACAATTATCTGCAAATTTATGGTAGATAAAAGAACCTACAAAGACCGCGCCACATATTTAATTAAGGCCGTGGCTAAAAGGCGTAAATCGCTTAAAGCTCAGGCGTTGGATTATAAAGGTGGCAAATGCGCTATATGTGGATACGATAAATGCTCTAGTGCTTTAGAGTTCCATCATATAGACCCAAAACAAAAAGATTTTGGCATAGGCGAGAAAGGCTATACAAGATCTTGGGAGAAGGTGAAGCATGAATTGGATAAATGCATACTCATTTGTTCAAACTGTCACCATGAAGTGCATGCGGGTCAAGTGCAGCTTCCTTCGGTAACGATGGAATGATAACGAGGTGAATTGACTGGAAGCCGTAATCTGCCAACTGGCGGAACGGTAATCAGCAGCCAAGCTTTGACGAAAGTCATTGAAGGTTCAGAGACTATCCCTTACGGGAGTACTTCTCTAACACATGTTAGAGCGGGAAGCGCCTCGCATCCTACTTGTTAGGATGATGATATAGTCCACCCCCAGTAGAAATACTAGGACAATGTGTAACCGATGGGTCCTGGGTTCGAATCCCAGCTCCCGAGCCAGCAAAAAACCACTAACCTGTTTGGTGGTTTTTTGTTATTATTAGCCTATGATTAGAAAAATTTCGGCTAATAGTCGCTACAAAGCTGAACATGACTGGCTTACAACATACCACCTGTTTTCTTTTAGTATGTACTTTGACCGCGGCAATATGAATTTTGGTGCACTCAGGGTTTTTAACGACGACTACATACAAGGTGAAAATGGTTTTGGTGCGCACCAACATGACAATATGGAAATTGTTACTATTGTCCACGAAGGCCAGCTTACTCATCAAGATAGCATGGGCAACACTGGAACAATTCGCAAGGGTGAAGTTCAATACATGTCAGCTGGAACAGGGGTAACTCACGCCGAGGTGAATCAGGACAAGGAGCCAATACACTTGTACCAAATTTGGATAATGCCCGATGAACAAAATGTGCAACCTCAATACGCACAGAAGGATTTTAGTAATATATCATCAAATGCCCTGGTTCCAGTTGCCTCCGGACAAAACCTGCTTGGCGCAATTCCAATCCGCACGAACTCCACTATTTACCTATGTAAGTTGGATGCAGGACATAGTATAATCCACCGGCTTGAGCATGATCGCGGACTATTTGTGTACATGAAAGAGGGCGATGTGGAAATTAATGGCACAAAATTCGAAAAGGAAGACCAAGCTAGAATTATGGACCAAGACACTATTTTGATAAAAGCCAATACCGCCACTGAATTTGTTGCTATTGATGTGCCCATGAAGCTACCAATATAGATTTAGGAAATTAATTGAATTGAAATATGGCAACAATAAACCCTTGGATAAACTTTAATGGCAACGCAGAAAAAGCATTTACCTTTTACAAATCGGTGTTCGGCGGAGAGTTTGGAAGAATTGTACGGTTTAAAGACCTGGCAAGCGCTGAGTTTCCCGTACGCGAAGCAGAAGCAGAGAAAATAATGCTTATTACATTACCCATTGGTAACGGTAGTGTGCTCATGGCCAACGACGTGCCGGAAGTAATGGGCAAAGTAAATGAACGGGAAAACCGAAGCAAAATTTCCGTAAGCGCGGAAAGCAAAGAAGAAGCGGATAAATTATTCACCGGCCTTTCTGTGGGTGGAGAAGTAGAAGGCCCAATGGGCGACGGGCCATGGGGTTCCTATGCAGGTATGTTCCGCGACAAATACGGCATTGAGTGGATAATTGAATTTTATTTCCAATAATAGTTTCTTATTCTCCTAGGCAATGAGGGCAATATAAAATCCCTCCATACTGACAACTTCACCTCACTTTGCAAAATCGCCCATACGATAATTAGCATTGTAGCCAAAATATTTAAAAGATTTTTTATAAACTACGCTTTTATAGAACAATAATGATAATTATGTAGTGGCTAAGTTTTCAAGTATGTAGGCTATTAACACGATATTTAAGTCTCGCGCCAATAGCCCAGGTTAAGGAGACATGTTAACCACTTGGTTGTCTGTGGCCAGACGTCTCACATTTGTTTTCTACAACCCTACAGTCGCAGATCCCTCCAGTCGTTCCAGGACATTCCCTTGAGCCACAACAATCCGTTCCTTCTGGCATTAGACCTCCTTTTACCCAAAATGGGCATATAACTATGTTATCATAAAAGCAACTATATGATGTAAATGATGTTTTGAATATACGTTTAACAGTTAATCAAATTTTATGGCAGAAATAAAGACAAAGGCTACTAAGGAAAGTGTGGCCAAGTTTATTAAGACTATTGAGCCAAAGGAAAAGCAAGTAGACAGTTTAGCTTTGCTCAAACTTTTTACAAAAGTTACCGGAGAGAAGCCGGTTATGTGGGGACCAAGCATTGTAGGCTTTGGGAAGTACAACTATAAATCTGACAAAAGGAGGCAAGAGGGTGACTGGTTTCATGTAGGGTTTTCTCCTCGCAAGCAAAACTTAACCCTGTACATTTTGGCTTGGAAGATAGAAGACCCTAAGGAGCTGTCTAAACTCGGAAAGTTTAAACGAGGCGGTGGGTGTTTATACATAAACAAACTTGCCGATGTAGACCAGAAGGTTCTGGTAAAATTCATTAAAGAAATATACATTTACCGAAAGAAAATTCACAAAAAGGAAGAGCGGCTGCGTGACGCCCGCCCGCCAAGCAAGCCGAGTTCGCGAGGCGTTGCGGGCAGGTAAAAGATAAATAATCAATTAATATATGAATGAAAATATGTCCGCCAGAGGCGGATCCGCCTTTGGCGGAAGAAAAATAATTGTAATATCAATGGTTACGTTAGATGGGGTAATGCAAGCGCCGGGTGGGCGGAAGGAAGATACAAGTGGTGGGTTTAAGTATGGCGGGTGGACTGCTTCGTTCAATGACAAAGTTTTTAATAAAGCTATGGCAAACGAATTAAAGCCTGCAGATTATTTGCTTGGCAGAAAAACCTTTGAAATTTGGGAAAAGTATTGGCCAAAACACGCGGACTTTTGGCCAGGTATAAACAGCGGCACTAAGTACGTAATGAGTAGCACTAGGAAAAGTTCAGATTGGAATAAATCTGTATTTATAAAAAATGTGGCAGATATTAAAAAGCTTAAAAAGACAAAGGGCCCAAACATTCAAGTATGGGGGAGTAGCAAGCTTATTCAAACGTTACTCAAAAATGACTTAGTAGACGAGCTCAGACTGAAAATTTTCCCCCTAACTCTTGGCAGCGGAAAAAAGTTGTTTGGTGACGGCACAATTCCAGCAGCACTTAAGTTAGTAGAGGGTACCATAACGCCTACTGGAATTATTTTAGCCAACTATGAGCGGAGCGGAAAAGTTAAAACAGGGAGCGTTGAAGTTTAAATTATGGACAATAAAAAAATATCAACTTCGCCAACTGGTGGAACAGCACATAAGCTCCCGTTGGATTTAAACAAGGCGCTTGCTTTTGATAGAAAGGCATTGGCTTTATGGGAAGACCTTACACCACTGGCACGTAATGAGTGGATATGTTGGGTGACTTTTGTAAAGAAAGAGGAGACAAGAAAGGACCATGTGAAAAGAGTAGTGAGCGAACTTAAAGAAGGCATACGCAGGCCATGTTGCTGGATGGGCTGTCCACATCGTACAGACAAACCCATAAGCCATTCGGTACAATGGGTGCTAAACAAGCAGACTAAAAAGTTAAAATAATGTGTTGTTATAAGGTCCTGGGATTTAACATAATGAGGTATGAAGAAATTTTGTATTACTTTTGCTGGGGCGGTAGGGAGTTCTAAGTCACCTATTGCTAATTATTTAAGTGGAAAGCTAAATTTGCCTGTGTTTAATAACGATATTATCCGCACCGAAGTTCAGGAGGACATGGGTAAATTTGACGAAGTAGAGTATAAAAAACGGAGAAATGAAAGAGCAGAGGCGTTGCTTAAGAGTGGTGTGTCATTTATATACGACGCCAGTGTAGACAGAGAATGGGATTTACTTAAAAAGTGGTTAATTCGGGAAAAATATAATTGGTTTATTATTAGTTTAGACTTAAGCAAGGACTTGCTTTTGAAACTTTATAAGATAAAAGAGTATGCAGATGCACAACAGAGGTTGGAACAACTTTTTCTTGAACATCAAGTTTTTCTTGATAAGTATTCTAAAGAGGTTGGTGTGCATATTACTGATGAGCAATTTTACAGTAGGTTGAGCGTTGCATATATAGCGGTCAAAGAGTCAATTACTACTCATGCTAAGCTTTAGTTATAAGCTAGTAATGGCGTTTAGGTGTAATATATAAGTATATAATTAACAAGTTAAATTTATGTCACATGGTATGCACAAAGAGGGTGGAAGAGCGGTATATGGTCTTGGGTTTATTGGCGCCGCTATTTATTTTTTTGATAAAATAATATATGAATCAAGAAACTCAAAATGAAGAAGCAGAAGTTCCAAAAAAGCAGAAGCGTCGTTTTTTAAAGTGGCTTGGTAGGTTTGTAATATTGGTTATTATTTTTATCTTAGTCGGCGCAGTCTATGAACCTATTGCAGAAAAACGAGACGCGAAAGCTCACCCGCCAACAGGGCAAATGGTAGACGTAGGCGGGTACAAGTTGCACATTCGTTGTACAGGAGTGGGTGGGCCTACAGTAGTTATTGAGTCCGGCTGGGGTGATTTTTCTTCCTCTTGGGCTTGGGTACAGCCAGAAGTTGCAAAGACCACTCGTGTTTGTACCTACGACAGGGCGGGTACGGGATGGAGTGAACTTAGTCCAGAACCTAGAACCGCAAGAGTGTTTGCTCGTGAGCTACACACACTCCTTGGCAAAGCGGGTGAAGCTGGGCCATATGTTTTAGTAGGACACTCACTTGGTGGGTACACAATGCGTGTGTATGCTCACGACTACGAAAGCGAAGTTGCAGGGTTGGTTTTGGTAGACGCTCAAGCTTTGCCAACTAAAAATATTGAAAACCCAACGCCCGCTCCAAAACCGAATAAGAGTTCATTTCCTGCGTGGTTGGCCCGCGTAGGTATGGCGAGGTTGCTTGCCGGTCCACTTGGTGCTATACGCAATTTGCCTGCAAAAGATAAGTCGGACTATAGGGCTATTGCGGTAACTCCTCGTTATGTTCAAACTTTTTTTGACGAAGGTAGGGGCATGTCCGAAGGCGGTGCTGAAGCAAGAAGTGTTACCACGCTTGGAGCTTTGCCGTTAATTGTTTTATCCCGAGGTAAAGACCAAGATGCTGCTTGGGCCACTTCGCAGGCAGAATATCTTAAGTTGTCTACAAATGGTCAGCAGGTTTTTGCAGACAAGAGTGGCCACGAAATTATGATAGAACAGCCAGAAGCCGCTATTTCGTCTATTATAAAAATGGTAGAGCAGGTTCGTTCAGCTAACCAGAAAAATATCGTTCAGTAATTAATATAGAGTAGCAAGCAACGGCTCTAGGAGTAAAATTTAAGTATATAATTAACAAGTTAAATTTATGTCACATGGTATGCACAAAGAGGGTGGAAGTGCGGTATATGGTCTTGGGTTTATTGGCGCCGCTATTTATTTTATTAGCCATGCCGCCAGTTTTTGGTTGGGTGTGTTAGGTTTTTTAAAGGCCATAGTTTGGCCGGCTATTTTGGTGTATGAGGTCTTGTTAAGGCTATATAAATAATATTTTGGGAGCGAGTGTTCTGGTTTTTTTCAGTAGGGTTATTAAGAGAGATAATATATGGAACAAGAATTTAAAAAAGAAATTTTGTCTGAAGGCTCTGGGGTGGAAGCTAAAGCAGGCGACACTGTTGCTGTACACTATACTGGTACTTTGGAAAACGGAAGTAAGTTTGACTCTAGTTTAGACCGTGGCACGCCTTTCCAGTTTCCTCTTGGCGCTGGTATGGTTATAAAAGGCTGGGACCAAGGTGTTGCTGGTATGAAGGTGGGCGAGAAGGTTAAACTAACTATTCCGGCAAGTATGGGGTATGGGGAGTACGGACACCCGCCGGTTATTCCCGGAAATGCTACGCTTATTTTTGAAGTTGAACTGTTAAAAATTAATTAAACGCTAGTTTGTTTGGCAAGATGAAATATTTATGTCTGAAACCCTAGAATCTGGCAAAGTGCCGAATGCAGAAGAGTTAGACGAAGACGGCTTAACAGTGGCAGAACGAGAGTTCGCTGTTGGCATGTTAAGCGTGGTAGAAAAAATTGTTCCGCCAAGTGAACGCAGGGACAGCGCCAAAGAAGTAGCCGAGCTAGAAGATTTACTTTCGGCATTTGAAGCAGAACAGCCTTTGGAGGAGTTACGGTCCATACAGACTCTTACGCAGGAAGAAGCCACTCAGCACCCAACATGGAGAGCTGCCCAAACAGCCATAGCGCCTATTGTGCGTTTGTTGTATGTTTTAAATGCAGAAACTAATATTGCCACCGAAACATATGAAGCGCTATATGCACGGTATTTACCTTTATCGAAGGCGTTAGGGATAATTAGCACAGGCGACACATTAAGGCACGAAAAAATTTATGCAAAAAATAGTTAGTCATTTGTGGTTTAACAAAGAAGCTAAAGAAGCGACTGCGCTTTACGCATCACTTTTTGAAAATTCTAAAATTGGCAGTGTTACTACCATTCCAAATACGCCAAGTGGCGACTGCGATATAGTAAGTTTTACTTTGGCAGGTCAAGAGTTTATGGCTATTTCAGCTGGTCCAAATTTTAAACTTAATCCTTCTATTTCTCTCTTTGCGGTGTTTGAGAGTGAGGAGGAAATGGACGCTGTTTGGGAAAAGCTTGTAGAAAGTGGAAAAGTGCTTATGCCATACCAAACATACCCATGGGCAAAGAAGTATGGTTGGCTTCAAGACAGGTTTGGGCTGTCTTGGCAGTTGTCTATGAGTGAGAACCATAAACTGGAACAGAAAATTACCCCAATGCTTATGTTTACAGGTGGCGTTGCAGGCAAGACAAAAGAGGCAATTGCTAAGTATACAAGTATTTTCTCAAACTCTAATATAGATATGACAGTTCCATACGGTGCGGGCGAAGGCGACACCGAAGGGTTTATAAAGCATGCGCGTTTTACTTTAGCGGGTCAACATTTTATGGCTATGGACAGCTCTGCTCCCCACGGGTTTGGTTTTAACGAAGCAATTTCTTTTATAGTTAACTGTGAGACGCAGGAAGAAATAGACCATTTTTGGAGAGCACTTTCGGCAGTACCAGAGGCAGAACAGTGTGGCTGGCTAAAAGACGAGTTTGGGGTTTCGTGGCAAATTGTGCCTACTCTTATGAAAGAGTATATGGGTAGTGGCGACAAAGAAAAAATCGCGCGCGTAACTCAGGCTTTTCTAAAAATGAAAAAATTTAATATAGCAGAGCTTACAAAAGCTGCGGAATTAGGCTAAGCATTAGCAGAGTAGCGAACTTTATAACTTATAATTATTCACAAAATATATGAACAGAGTTGTACATTTTGAAATACATGCGGGTAACCAAGACAAGGTGCAAAAGTTTTACGAAGAAGTTTTTGGTTGGAGTTTTCAGGACATGGGCGCACAAATGGGAAATTATAGGCTTATTACTACTGGCAAAGACGAAGACGGTGCAAAGTGGCCTGGTATAAATGGTGGCATGAATCCACGTAGGGGAGAGTCACCGCGGGGCGGCGAGCCGGTAAATGCTTTTGTATGCACAGTTTCAGTAGAAGATATAGATGACATTTTAGAAAAAATAGAAAAAGCCGGCGGTAGTGTGGCGACAGAAAAAATGCAAGTCCCCGGCGTAGGGTGGCTTGCATACCGTAAAGATCCAGACGGTAATTTGTTCGGGGTTTTACAGCCCGTTGCGACAAATTAATATGTACAAGTTCTATAAATTTTAGATGCAGTAGAGGATAGTCGGGTATATTTTAAAAAAAGACAGTACCAAGTTTGGTACTGTCTTTTGTAACGTTTATGGACGATGATAGAGTAATTTTAATTTTACAAGCCCGCGGTGTAACTGTACAGAAATAGAATTTTTTGTAAGACCGGTAATAAGCGATATTTCTTGCAGTGAAAGTTCTTGCGAGTAGCGCATGCGCATAATTTTGTGGTATTTTTCCGGAAGTTGGCCAATATATAGCATTGCTGCTTTGCCATCTATAATGTTTGGTAAGCGATTAGGGGCAGTATTTGTTGGTTCGTATCCTTTTTCTATGAGTGCATCGAGTGAGGAAGTAGTTCGTTTTCGGTATCCGTCTATAATAAGACCATTTAAAACATGATACAAAAATGCTTTCATAACTTCTATTTTACCACCCCTAACCAAAAAACTCCACGTTTTTAAGAAAGTGTTTTGCACCAAGTCTTCGCTGGTTGCATGGTTGTTGGTTTTGAAAAACGACCGTGCATTTAAACCCTTGGCGTAGTCTCCATGGGCCTTGGTTAATACTTTTTGCATTTGCGTTTCTTGTCTTTGGCTGGTCATATTGCTGAAGCCGTGTGTAGGGCCGGTTTATTACATTGGCATTACACGTTATAAAACTTGAAAGTAATTTATCGCTTATGTATGGCATTTATATAAATTTAGCAACCATGCTCTTATTACAATAGTGTTGCTTAGCGAGGGTTTTTGCTGACTCAAGCATAGCACCTTTTGCACTTAGATGTTTGTTGTAATGTAATTGTCTGTTTTACGGCTTAGTGAGTATGGAAACAGACAAACAAGATAAGGATAGAGCAAAATCAAATGCTTCGGTAGACGAACATTTCTTGGAGCATTATTGGGAGCATAGTTGGACTTACATTAAAACAGTGGTAGACGTAGTGCGAGAACCTGTGCTTATTTTAGACAAAAGCCTGCGGGTTATGGCTGCTAATGAGTCTTTTTATAACACTTTTCAAGTAGAGCCAAAAGATACAGAAAAACAAGTTGTATATGAACTTGGCAACGGCCAATGGAATATTCCTGCCTTACGAAAATTATTAGAAGATATTTTACCTAAGAATTCTTTTTTCAAAGGTTTTGAAGTCACACATTTGTTTCCTTACATTGGACGCAAAGTCATGATTTTGAATGCAAGACAAATTCATTCCACAAAAGAAGGAGTAGCTGAGTTGTTTCCACCTATTATTTTACTTGCGATGGAAGACGTAACCGACATGATGACGGTAGCAGAAACATTGGCCAGTCATGCACGAGGGGTGCAGAATGCTTTTGGCGAGAGAACCAGTAAACTTGAAGCTAAGCTTAACAAGCTTGAAAAAGAAGTTCGTGAGCTAAAAAAGCCTTTGACAAAATAGAAAACACAATGTAATTACTTAGCACTAGTTGCGGCTTATATTGTAGAGACATAAGTGTGAAAAATTATTAATTATATTTTATGGATTCAACAAACTCACCAAGTACTAAACCGCTATACCACGGAACGCAAGTAGTATGGTATATACTTGGAATTTTAGAAGCTGCGTTGGCATTCCGTTTTTTGTTAAAGTTGCTTGGTGCAAACGCGGCCGCTGGCTTTACAAGTTTTATATATGGAGTTACTAGTCCTTTTGCAGCGCCGTTCTTACGGGTATTTAGTATAACTAAAGTTGAGGGAAATGTTTTTGAATGGACAACAGTCTTGGCAATGATTGTGTATTGGCTTGGTGCGTTGGCAATTGTCAAATTATTTTTTATAAGCAAAACGGTTTCAACCACAGAGGCAGCAGTGAAGTTGGATAAACAGGACATGTAACTATATGATAATTGGATTAATAATTGTTTTTGGAGCGTTTGTTGGCACCATCTGTTATAAGTTTTTTGGGTCACAGTCTACTCTGGTGTGGAAAATAATATCTGGTATAGCTGGTGTTGTTATAGGCAGTTCTGTAATGGCCGCGGCATACGTATTAAATTTTATCAGTCGGCAGGAGGCAATATCTTTTAACTGGTACAGTGTTGCAATGGGGGTAGTTGGAATATGTGTAGTTGTGTATACGGTATTTGTGGGTAAGGCACAAAATGTTGCTGTATTCCGAGTGGTAAAACGCTCGCATATTTAAATTGTATATACACTGGTTTTGGCAAAGGAATTATTACAAGTAATAAAAAATATTTAATAAAGGAACAAATATGACAACAGATAATGATGTAGCAGATGCAGATAAAAAAGTAGTGGAGGCGCAGATGGCTAGTGCAGAAGCGCACGAGGCGGCGTCACAAGAGCACCACGCTGCGGCCGAAGAAGAGAAAAAAGCTGCAGATTCAGACTAAATTGCAAAGCCAATTTTATAATTATTTTTTAAATTTTAAAAAAGTGCTTATGGGCATAATTCTTTGGATAGTGTTTGGGGCTCTGGCTGGTTGGGTTGCTTCGGCTCTTATGAAAAACAACGAAAGTTTGTTTATGAATATTGTCATTGGTATTGTGGGTGCAGTGCTGGGTGGCTTTATTATGGGTTTGTTTGGGCAAAGTGGAGTGAATGGGTTTAATATATACAGTTTTGTTGTCGCTATTGTTGGTGCTGTCGCTCTTATAGCTATTGTGCGAGCCATGCGCCGTACGACTTAATAGATATGCAAAAATTGCGGTTACAATTAAAGCCATGTGTCCGGCAGAAACATCCTTTCTAACTTTATAAAACTTCTTAATTAAATAAAATTCTATGAGACATTTTTTAGCAAAGCTTGCCGTAGTCGCTGTTTTGGCTACACCGCTTGCAGGGTTGCTGCCACTTGCAGCTTCAGCTGCGGGTCCGGCTCAAGTTAATCTTTTATCGGCCGGTAATTTTTCTCTTCTCTCCAGCGCAGGGATAACAAATACAGGTAGTCATTCAACAATTGTGGCCGGTAATGTTGGGGCGAGTCCTATTACCGCCGCTTCTATGAATAGTGTATTTTGTTCAGAAATCACGGGCACCATATATGGTGTAGACGCGGCCTATGTTGGTAGTGGTAGCCAAACTTGTTTTGCGGGCAATCCGCCTCTTGCAAACAAAACATTGGTGGACAACGCGGTAGGCGATATGAATACAGCCTACATCGACGCTGCTGGCAGGACACTTCCAGACGGAATAGATTTATATAGTGGAAATTTGGGTGGGCAAACGCTAACACCCGGACTTTATAAATGGAATACCGACGTTACTATTCCCACAAGTGTAATCCTTTCTGGTTCCGCAACTGACGTATGGATATTCCAAATATCTGGAAACTTAAACGTTGCTTCTAGTGGCAGTGTACCTACAGGTGTAAAAGTTATACTCTTAGGTGGAGCCAATGCTTCCAATATTTTTTGGCAGGTTGGCGGAAGCATAGGTGCAACACTAGGCACGTACGCAACGTTTAACGGCAACATACTAAGTGCAAAACAAGTTATTATACAAACCGGAGCAGTTCTTAACGGTAGGGCTTTAGCTCAAACACAAATTACTTTAGACGCAAATACAATCTCAGTTCCTCCATCTAGTGTGGCTCCTCAAACATGTGCCACTATAAATTTGGCCAGTGGAACAAGTACTAAAACAGCAGGATTTACAGAAACAACTCAAAACTCTCCTGTAACTGCACTGCTCCCTGCTTCGTATAGTGTTGGAAGTTTGGCGCCAGCCACCGTCACTTTACCAGTTATACCACCGTGGGTGGACCCAAGTCTAGACGCAAACTTTACAGGTACGGGTGCTTTGTGGACCTCAACTCATGCCACTTGGCCCGGTGGAAGTGGTAACGTCGAAGGTTTGCCAAGTAGCGACCAGTGGAGACTGTTCGAAGATAATTTTAACCTCCCAGTTGGCGCAACGGTGACTTCTGCTAACCTCTCTTTTTCTGGCGACAACGCGGTTGACGTATATTTAAACGGAAATACTACCCCTGTAGCTACTACAAACAACACCTATGGGGCGGTACCTGGAGCGTTGCCACAGAATTTTGCAAGCAGTTTTAACACTCCATTTGTGCCTGTGATTGGCAACAATGCACTAGATTTTGTTTTAAGAAATTGGGGCGGGGATTACTCTTCTAACCCGACTGGTTTGTTGTACAAAGCTACTATAAATTACTGTGTCCCAACTCCTCCCGAAAGTGTACAAGTACATATTTATAAATATATAGACGGAGTACACGCAACGAGTTTGCCTGCTAGTGCCAATGGAGCAAGTTTCCCTATGCTCACTTCCTATAGCGACCCAAATGTTGGTGCGGGCACTAACGTACCATTTACACTAAATCAAAATGGCTGGACAACCGGCGACCTGCCATATGAAGCATCTACTGGTCCAAGAACTTTAGGGTCTTCTGCAAGTTTTTCCGAAGACACAACAACAGCACTTGTTGGTGCCATCTGCACACTTGGCACTAAATATGCTTTAGAGGGTTATAGTGTTGGAACGACATTGGCTGAGGCAGTGGCCAGTCCAGCTACTGCAAGCTCGCCTAGTTTTTCTTCGCTTGCAACCGATGAGTATGTAATTGTTCGTAATACTTCCTGCCCAGTTACGCCTCCAACATCACTTAAGGTACACATATTAAAGTACTTAAATGGGCAAAAAGCAACGCTTGCAACCGCCAATAATTATCAGTTTCCTATGACTGCAACATGGAGCGCCCAAAATATTGGTGCGGGTAGCGGCAGTTATGTCCTTGGGACTAATTTTGGTGGGGCTGTGGATGTGTATGGTGCAGATACATCTACCATGACAGCACCGGCTAACTATGTTACCGCTGAAGTAACAGACAACACGAGCCAAGTTGTTGCAATGCCTGAAGCTTGTTTGCCAGGTAAGTATCTTTTAAATGGGTACAGAAGTAGTGCTGTAAGCTTTCTGGATGCAGTAACTCAACCGCTTCAGTTGGTGTCACCTAGCTTTACCAACTTACTGAGCGACGAATACATAATTGTCGACAATGCGAGTTGTCCTACTACCGGAAGTTTAACCGTACAAAAAGACACAATTGGTGGAAATGGCACATTTAGCTTTAACGGAGATGGAGGCGTGGGTGCTTTCCAAATAACGACTACTAGCAATACTGGTAGCAAGACTTTCACCAACTTAACTCCTGGTACGTATCATATAGTTGAAAGTGTGCAGGCTAAATGGACACAGACAGATACTGAATGCGCAAGCGTGGTGGTGGTCGCTGGAGCTTCTCCAACTTGTGTTATTACAAATGCCAACAATAAGTTGCTTGGAGAAATTCGCGGAACCAAATACGAGGACCGTGACGGTGACGGCAAACTTAAAGACGGAGACCATCATAAACTTTCGGGTTGGACTATTTTCTTAGACACAAACAATAACGGGGTCTTAGATACCGGAGAAATGTCTACAGTAACAAACAGTCATGGTGAGTATCATTTCTCAGGGCTTATAGCTGGTAGTTACCACGTTCGCGAAGTAGGGCAAACAGGCTGGATGCAAACATATCCAACTAGCGGTAAGTACGACATTATGCTCGCTAGCGGACAGCTTGCTAAGAAAAAAGATTTTGGTAACTTTAAATTCGGAAGTATTTCTGGTATGAAGTTTAACGACGCAAATGCCAATGGTAAAAAAGACATAATGGAAGTTGGGCTTGCAGGTTGGACAATTAACTTAAAAGGTCCAAATGGTTTTATGGCAACAATGGTTACGGACTTGAACGGGAGTTATACGTTTGAAAACCTTGGTCCAGGAAAGTATATGCTCAGCGAAGTTATGCAAAACACTTGGACGCAGACTATGCATCCAAATTGGGTTAAAGTTCAGTCAGGGACAACGTCTATAAACAACAACTTTGGTAACACACAAAAAGTGCTTAATCTAAGGTGGCATGAAAATGACCGCGATAACGATGAAGACTATAACTTCAGAAAGAGAAATTAAATATTGCTTATTAATAAATTAAGATTGTGTAAAAAGCAATCAGTAAAGGGAAAATATGAGTAACCAACCACATCCTGGGGTAACCCCCACCACACAGCCACCGGTTAAGCCAGACGAGGCAAAGCCAGAGGCGCATACAAATAAATAGGTACAGACGAAAAAAACTTTCGACATACAGTCGAAAGTTTTTTGTTTGGTGGTTCTAAGTCCAATTGGTGTAGCTAGTTGTCTTGGTCAAAGTTTTCTAAATAAGTAGTAAGTTGCTTGTTTACGCGTATAAAGGTGGCGCGTTTGGAAAATTCTTTTAAGGTTTTAGCACCTATGTACGTGCCGGTACTGCGAAGACTTCCAAATAGGTCTTGTATAAAGCTTGCTACACTACCTTTGTATGGCATGAGCACATAGCGTCCCTCCGAAGCCCTGTGCGCCTCTTTTTTTCCGTAAAATTCTAGCAACGCTTTGTTAGAAGACGAGCCAAAGTATTCTTTATATTTTTTACCGTCCTTTTCCACCAATTTACCGGCGCTTTCGTCGAATCCCGAAAACAGTGAGCCGGACATGTTAAAGTCTGCACCAGCACAAAACGCCTTAGCAATGCACGAAGGGTATTGTTGCCCGCCGTCGGCTATTACAAGACCGCAACCTTTGGTGTTAGAAATCCCGTGTGCTGCATCTGCGCACTCAATAACTGCAGAGAGTTGCGGGTAGCCAACGCCAGTCATGCGTCTTGTGGTGCAGGCAGAGCCTGGGCCTATGCCTACTTTTACAATATCGGCGCCGGATAAAATAATTTCCTCGGTCATTTCGTTTGTTGCAACATTACCAGCAATTATTATGTGTTCTGGGGCAAGTGCGCGAATAAGCTTTATAGTTTCTAAGAATTTTTCTAAGTACCCGTTGGGCACGTCTAGGCATATAAAAGAAAAATTGTTCAGCAGGCCGGCTTCGCTCATGGCCTTGAGTTGTGTTATGTCCTCGTCCCTCATGCCCAGCGTGTAGACTACAAAGTTTGGGTTGTTAAAAGTTTCAAAAAACTTTTGGTATTCGGCTTGTTTGTAGTACTTATGAAATGTGGTTATTATTTTGTGTGGTGCTAACACCCGAGCCATTTCAAAAGTTCCGCAGGTAGCCATGTTGGCAGTCATAATAGGCACACCAGTCCACTGTTTGGGGGAGTGGTAAAAGCGAAAAGTACGCTCAAGTACGACCTCTTTTCTTGAAGTAAGAGTACTTCGTTTTGGCCGTAGTAGTACGTCTGCGTAGTCTAGTTTTATATCTTCTTCTATTCTCATGCCTACACTGTAACGGATTTATGCTTTTGCATCAATATAATAGAGTAGGTCTAGTTTTATTTTTAAATAGTACTATACTAAAAGTGAAAGGGATAAACATATGAAAATAATACAAAATGCAGAAAGTTTGCAAGTGCCATTTATGCGTTTTTTATTTCAGGATAGGCGCACGGCGTTCTTGTGGCTCCTAGTAAGGCTCTACGTAGGGTATGAGTGGCTTATTGCCGGTTGGGAAAAAGTACATAGTCCTTTATGGAGCGGGTCTGGTGCTGGTGGGGCCGTGAAGGGTTTTGTAATGGGCGCACTACAAAAGACGTCTGGTGCTCATCCAGATGTGCAGAGTTGGTACGCTTGGTTCTTACAGCACGCTGTCTTGCCACACGCACTCTTGTTTTCGCATTTAGTGGCGTATGGAGAGTTGCTTGTTGGGATTGGTCTTATTGTAGGTTTGTTTACAGGTGTTGCTGCTTTTTTTGGTGCGTTTATGAATGTGAATTATTTACTGGCTGGCACTGTTAGCCTAAACCCACAGCTTTTGATATTGCAAATTTTTCTTTTGTGGGCATGGCGTGTAGCTGGATGGTTCGGCTTGGATGGAGTTGTTCTGGGCAGGTTTTTTAAACATAACTCTGGGGCTACATTGTTTCATTAGTTTGTAATGTGGGAGCTTGTGTAATTATAAACAATACACTGCATATGAATATACATCCTTTATTTGTTCATTTTCCGGTTGCTTTACTTAGCACTTATGCCGTGTTTGAACTTCTGCGGTTTAAAAAAATTACAAGCCAAAATTACTGGTTTTATGTAAAAGCAGTTCTGGTCATTGCCGGCACTCTTGGGGCTTGCGTTGCGTACTTGGCGGGAGATGAGGCTAAGCACCTTATTCTACAAAAGCATGCAGACTTAAAATCGCTCATTGCTTTGCACGAGAATTGGGCTTTGGTAACACTAATAATTTTTGCTATTATCGCTTCCAGCTACACTGTTGTTTGGTTGAAACAGTATAAAATTGGTTGGCTTTCTAAAGACAATTTTTTTGGCAGGTCATGGAAGTTAAAGATTATGGTTGCAGGCTTCATCCTTAACTCATCAATTGTTCTTATACTTGCGTTTGTAGGCCTTGTGGCTTTAACTATAACCGGCGCGCTCGGTGGAAGCATTATTTATGGACACTCGGGCGACCCGTTCACCGCGTTCGTATATAGTATATTTTTTAGGTAAGTTGTAAAATTGTCCACTTTTGCTATTTAGCTCCAGAAACTTTATATAGTGAGCTGTTACCAACACTGAACACTACTTTTCCAAGTTCGGCAAATTTTTGTTCGTTTAAGTTTTTGTATGTGGTGCGTTCTAGTTGCCCTATATACACATATTCAATATGGTATTGCTCTAGTAGCTGAAGCGCTTCTAGCGCATTGTTTGTTTCATAGAGTGTTCTCGTGTCGCCACTAACTTTACTTACCGCACCCCATCCAGTTTCCACTTGCTCTCCGGGCTTTGCGTGAAGCGCGTTTTTGCCTTGGAAACGCCATGTCCATTCATGCGTACTCCAGCCCATTGGCGTGCTGTTGCCAGTGTAAGTGACCATGCGTGAAAAAGTTGTGTAGCTGTCACCAACGGCCTCGGCAATTACAGTACGGTTTGGTATATGTGTGTTTATATACTGCACTGTTGCGTAGTCTTCTGGTGTTTGCTCCTGCATCCAATGTGCTGCGTTTAGAGTTTTGGGCTCGTGGCTTGAAAGATAAAATTGCGCAATGGCGGCATATGGGTACACGAGTCCTGCGCTAAGCGTTACTGCAACAAGTGTGTATACAAATGCAGTTGTCATGCGCGATGTTTGCCCTTTATATGTAAGTACACGACCGAGTCCTGCTGAAAAAAGAATACAAAGCATGCTCCATGCGTGGTAGCCAAATTTAAAAGTAGTGTTGGCTCTAAAATACGGTGGGTTGGCAACGCTATATATATCTCTTATAAAAAATAATTCAACGCCTATAATAATACCAAAAGATAGCAAAAAAAGAATAAGTAGGTATGCATGCTCGTGTAGGTTTTTTCTATAACGGTATAGAGCAAAACCACTGCCAAGTAAAAGCACCCCCCACATACCTATTTCTGCTTTTATGGGGGTTGGCCACTGAATGTTTGTGAGTGTGTGTTGTTTTACGTAGTCGGGGACAAATCCAAGTCCAAGTACGGGATTTTGAAAGCTTCTAAGCGCAGGCCAAAGTAGTACCCATGTGAATATAAGAACTAAAAACCCGAACTGAAGCCAGTGTTTAAGAGTAACTATTTTTGTATCTTTTGGTTCGTTTTGCCAAGCGCGTAGTAGTTTATAAAGTAGAGTAAGCCCTACTAGGCAGGAGAGTGAAATTAGGTCCCATGCGTTTATCATACCGCTTGTTGCCAGAGACAAGCCCAAGACCGGTGCAAGCCATAGTCGCGGTTTATCGTTTTCCATAATAGCATATATAAGCAGTAAGCCGAGTAGAAAAAACGGTAGAGCTAAGAGGTGTGCGTGCAAGTCGCCTACTGTAAAGCTGTAGGAGGGGATTTCGTTTATTATGTACGATGGGCTGTAAAGTCTGGTTGAAGATGCGTAAGAGCAGGTTGTGATTGGGTGAAAGAAGGAAGTCCTTAGAGCACAGTTGGCAAAAAATAGGGTACCACAAGTTGTAAGCAGTACTGCGCCGACTACGGCCATTTTTTTAGATTTAGACAGTGCGTATATTAAACTACCGGAAAGTAGGAGGCTTTGGCTGTAAATAAGTCCGAGCGCAAAGTTGTAGGTAAGGGTTACGGGCAAACGGGCAAGGTTACTGAGCAGGCTCATAAGGTATGAACCGTAATAATAGTAGTTTACCGTGTGGCCAGCATACCATGGGTCTATAAATGGGAAATAGTTTGTTTTGCTAGCAGCCGAAAGCATGGCCATGTCCATAAATCTTTCGGTGCCGTTTGCTCCCGCATTGTGACTACGTAGCACTAGGTAAAGAGTAAAAGCTAGCAGGCCTAAAGCTTCAAGCAAAAGAGCTTGTTGCCAAAATGGTCTTCCAATTTCTTTTTTCTTTATATTTTCTGATGTGCTTTTTGCTTTTATTATGTAACTTATAAAAATGCCAGCAATAAATAATCCAGTAAATAAAACAAAAATGAGTGCGTGTGACTGGTAGTTAAGAATTCGTGCAGAAGCCAAGAGCCAGATAAAATAACCAAATACTACCAAGCCTAGTGCTTTTGCAATTGTGTAACTAAGTAAGTTGTTACTAAATATTTGTTTGCTAATTGGAAAACCAATAAAAGCAAGGCATGTAGTGACTAAGTAAAACAAAATCCCTAAGAGTAATTCTGAAAATAACATATATAATGCTGTAAATTTTTTTGTTTATGTAAGAATAGTATATCATGATCTGTGCTAGGATTTTGATTTTACTAATATGCAAGCAGTCCATAATTGCCATAAGTGTGTTTGCTAGATTTGCTCTTATTTGCGACCTTTTTTGTATAAGTATAGTTTGTTGCATAAAGCATATTTCATTTATATATGTTTAGGTGTATAACGTATATAGAGGGTTTTAGTAGCCAATTTTGGCTGTAAATTTTTATAAAAAATGAACGAACTAGAAGCTCACAACTTACACGAACACACTATACGCAGTAGTATTACCGTGCTGTTATTTCGTGGCGCGGTGGCATGGCTGTTGTTTGCTGTGTTGTCTTATGGTGTTGACGAGTTACCAATTGTGCTTCAGATGTTAGTAGATAGAGGCACAGAGTTTTCGTTCTTTACTGTAGAGGATGCCATACAAGGCCTTGCGCTTATGCATTTTGTTTTGAATATTTTGTATGGGGGTTTGTTGCTGTATGTAGTGTTGTCATGGATTTTTGAGTACTATATTATTCGTCCAGACGCAATTGTAGTAAGACAAGGGATTTTGTTTAGTCACGAACATTTGTACCAAATGGAAGACATAAAAAGCATAGAGGTGCACGAAAGTTTTTGGGGAAAGTTATTTATG
Organism: Candidatus Doudnabacteria bacterium; assembly: GCA_023245995.1. Lineage (GTDB taxonomy): Bacteria > Patescibacteriota > Doudnabacteria > UBA920 > UBA920 > JAEUSE01. The sequence goes on from JAHFJH010000005.1 coordinate 29,558, forward strand.
TTCGGGACTATAGAGTTTTTTGCGCATAGAGCGCAACAGAAGGTGTTTCTTCGCTCTATAGAAAATCCACACTCAGTGGCCGCGCACATTCATGAAATGCATCCTGCTCCAGAAACTGTAGAGCTTACAAGCGCGCGTATTGGTAAAGGTAAATAGTTAAATAATTTACAAGTAAACCGACAAGGCTTGCTCAGGCTTTGTCACGAAAGGAATTTTATGCCAGAAGAGACAACGCATGAACAAAAGGAAGAGTTTAAAGTGCATGGTGACGACATAGTAAAGAAAATAAAAGAAATAATTAAGGCCGGCAATGCTCGGCGTATAATTTTGAAGAATGAGAAAGGTGAGGTGCTAATGGAAATTCCATTGACCTTTGCTGTAGTGGGCACGGTTTTTGCACCCATTTTGGCTGCTGTGGGTGCATTGGCTGCTCTGGTTTCAGAGTGCAGTATAACGGTAGTAAGAAAGGAGTAATATGCATTTTGTATATAGAGATTATCCATTTATAACATTTTATAGTCCTGGTTTGAGGGCGTTTGTAGTCTTTGCGCTTTTGTGGACGCTAATATGGAAAGGTATTGCACTATGGAAGGCAGGGAGGAATGGCCATTTGTCGTGGTTTGTTGCTTTGTTTTTGCTGAATACGCTTGGAATACTAGATATTGTGTACATTGTTTGGTTTGCTAAAAAGAAAGTTTAGCAATGAAAAAGCTACTTGTTGTACAAACAGTCGTATTGTTGTTTGGCGCGGTATTTGCTTGGCAAAGCGTCACGAAGAATTTTATTCGGTTTTACCATATAGAGGGGACTATATTCAAAGTAACAAATTGCAGTATTCCTAACCCTATAACTGAAGCCTGTTTTTATGGCGCGGTTGCATTTGTTGTTGCATTTCTTTTATCTCTTGTGATTATTAGGACACAGGAACACCGCTATTTGGCCAGACAGAAATATTTGCTTTGGTTTTTGTGTGCCGGTACAGTTTTTGCTTGGTTTAATGTAAGCAAAGAATTTATCGCATTCTATAGCGCTCATGGTAAAGTGGTGCTGGGTGGTTCTGCTACGCCCATTACAAGTCCGTTTTACACACCTTGCTTTACGGGGGCAATGATATTTTTACTTTCTGCTTTTGTTGCTTATATTCTTTTCGTCTATGGCCGTAAGGGTGTATTGAAGTAGTCTTTTTACGTCCAGTCGCATATTCTATATAAGATAATATTTATTGATTAAGTTAACAAAAACAGAAAACCCCTCGTATGTATATGCGAGGGGTTTTGGTTTACTCATACAAGTTTTAAATTATGAAGGGTTATTTAGAACCACGTGCCATGGCCAAGCGTGCCACGATGACCGCCACCGAGCTTGCCATTTTTCATTTGAGTTTGCATAAATTGCAGTCTTTGGTCGGCCTGTGCTTGGGTTATAACCCCGCTGGTAACTAAGGCTTGTAAATGGTCTTTGGCTTGTTGCACATGCATGCTTTGCATTTTCGTCTTTAATTGTTCTTCTGAAATGCCTTTCTCTTTTGCTAAGTCTTGTAAGCTTTGCCCTTTTGCCCAAGACGCCTTAACATCCTCTACACTTATTCCTAAAATGTCTGCCTGTTTTTGGAACATTGTGCTTTGAGCAGTTGCTATTTCTTGTGGGTTGGCGGAGCTACCCATCATGCCAAAACCATGTGCGCTCGCAGTGCCCGCAACCAGCGCTAAAGCCAAAACTGGCAAGAGCGCATAACCTATGTATCTTTTTTTCATAAAATATAAATTAATAATAGTGTGTAGCAAAGATCGGCCGATCATGCCTTGCAATGTATATTACCTATTGTGGACATAATTATTTCACAAATAAAAAACCTCGTCAGTAAGGCGAAGTTTTTATTCCGTAATATTATATCTTAGGGTGTGTATGTCGTGCTCTATCCATGGGGGCGCTTCTGGAAGCTCTTGTACGCCGACTGCTTGTATATTTTCGTTTATTCTAGAGCCGAACACCATAACTAAGTCGTTTATAGTGACGTCTTGGTCGTTTACAATTGTTTCTGGAGTAAGTGTTACCACAAATGTTTCGTGGCGGTGGCCTTCTAGGGTAAATCCAGTTGCAGTTTTAGTTTTTATAAGTCCAATAACGGCGTTGCGCATGGGAGGAAACGAGTGCACGCGGTACAGAGCGCCCGCAAAAGGTAGCTTGCCCATTGTCGCTTGCCTATAGGCTTCTTCATGCAAGTGAGTTTTGTCTACTAGAAATCCACTTACACATACAAGCAAAGTTAAACCGGCAACCGAGACAACCAGAGGGCGCTTATAAGCAAAGGAGTATTGGCGTACTAAGATTTCTACAATAGTTAAAAATACCAAAGCAAGCAGGACAAATATCCACGGCAGTGAACGCAGTAGCTCTTCGACTCCGGCAAGTCCGAATGTGGGAGCATAGAGCGCACCGTTTTGTCTTAGCATGAACACAGTAAAACTTACTACATATACTAGAGCAAGGGCTGTTAGTACTGCGCCGACAATAACCAAAGCTGTGCGCAACAAAAAGTGCCATTTTGGCTTCATAATTATTGAGTGGCTCTGTATGCTTGCGAGCACGGAATCTTTTATGGAATTGTTAGGCGTTTCTGGGTGCATAGGATTTTTCTAAATGTATATAGGCTTTTCTAAGTAGTTGTTTACCGCGATTTATTCGCACACCAACGGTAGAGGTTGGTATGTGCATTATTTCAGCTATGGTTTGGTAGTCCATGTCTTCGTAAAAGTAAAGTACTAAAGGTTCTCTGTATTTTGGGTCAAGCTTTTCAAGACAGGAGTCGAGAATGTCTTTTAACTCTGCTTTTTGTATGTCGTCGTCGGTGCGTGTTGGCTCTACTGGATGGGGGAATAGTGTATCGGGGTCAAAAAACGGGATTGGCTCCTTACCTTTCTTTTTTATTGCATTTATAAACTCGTTATGGGCAATGCGATATATCCATGCAGAAAAAGAGCGCGCGGTATCAAAACTTTGTAGGTTGGCATAGGCTTTTAGGAAAACATCTTGCACAACATCTTCGGCCTCAGTATAGCCAAATAAGAATCTGCGAGCGTAACGTTTTAGTGGTTGCTCGAAGCGTTCTACAAGTATGCCAAAAGCTTCTGCTTTGCCATTTTGCGCTTCTTGGGCAATTGCCTCGTCTGTTTTTTTTAGGCTTTCCATATCTTTCATATAATACAACAAATTCCGACATTTATTACAATCTTTTGAAATTTATAAAAAATAAGCATATTTATAACATATTCTCGCTTGTGTGCTAAAATATAATATATATCAAAGCAATCCGAAACAAATACAATACGTAGCAGCTTTTTAGCATGCAACAAACACATAAAATTTTTGGTAGCGTACAAGCTTGGTTTAACCAAACACCAAAGCGTGGTTTGGTATTTGGTTTTACGCTTATAGAGTTGGTGGTGGGTGTTGCAGTTATGACTATTTTGCTTGCTGGTGTGCTAGGTGCGACAAGTAGCATAGTACGGTCTGCTAAGGTGGCGCGAGAAAAAACTATATTGAATAGCTTGGTTTCCGCAGATTTAGAAATAGTAAGAAATTTACCCTATAGCCAAATTGGTACAGTCAACGGCAATCCAACGGGCGCTTTGGCCGATGCGAGCAATCCGAAAAGTATTACTTCGGAAGGCAGAAGTTACCAAATTTACTACGAAGTCACTTACTTGGATGACCCTGCCGATGGCACGGTTCTTTCTAGCCCAGCTGACACTGCACCGAATGATTACAAACAGGTAAAGATGTTTGTTCGGGAAGTGGCGAGTGGCAAAGTAACAAGCATTTTAACTAATTTTTCTCCAAAGGGGTTGGAGGGCTTGGTAAATGCAGGGGCCTTGGTTATAACAGTCTTTGATGCTGCAGGCCAACCCGTTCCAAATGCTTCTGTGCACATAGAGAATTTGGCTATTAACCCTGACATAGTATTGGACAGAACTACTGACTCTAGTGGTAGGTGGATAGAAGTAGGCTTGCCAGTTTGGGTTAACGGTTACCACATTGTTGCTACGAAGACTGGTTATTCCACAGATCAGACGTATCCAATTACCGCTCAAAATCCAAATCCTATAAAACCAGACTCGACTATAGCGAATGGCACTGTTACGCAAGTGAGTTTTGCTATAGACCTGCTTTCTAATTTAACTATTAAAACAGTAAACCAGTTTTGCCAGTCAATAAGCGGTGTAGGAATAAACGTGCGCGGTGCAAAAACTATTGGCACAAGTCCAGCAGTCTATAAATTCGACAACAATTATACATCAAGTGGCGGTCAGGTACAGCTTTCAAATATTGAATGGGATACTTACACACCTGTCTTGCAAGCAGGAGAGCCTTACACTATATATGGAACTTCTCCAGCACAGCAAGTAACAGTACTACCGAACACAACACAGACTTTTACTTTCGTTTTGGGTGCTGCGACGACCAACAGTTTGCGCGTTATAGTTAAAGACGCGGCTACTGGTGCGCCTATTGAAGGGGCTGCTGTGCATTTGCAAAAGGGCGGAAGCGTTCCACAGGACTACTATGCTACAACCGGTGGCAGTGTTTGGTCGCAGGCAGACTGGTCCGGTGGTTCCGGACAAACTTCGTGGCTTCCCCAGCCACCTAACAGAGTAGACAAATATGCAAGTGATGATGGCAACATAGATAGCAATAGCGCGCCCACAGGCATGCGTCTTAGGAAGACGAGCGGAAAGTATGCGCTTTCTGGCATGGCAGAGTCATCTACTTTTGACACCGGTACTGGCGCAAGCAATTTTACCACCATTACTTGGGAGCCTACGTCACAAAATCCTGCTACTACGTTAAAATTTCAAATTGCAACTTCTAACGACCCAGCGCATACATGGGTTAACGCCGACTTTAAGGGTCCAGACGGTACAAGCGGGTCTTATTACACAGTTTCTGGTACCACAATTAATAGCGTACACGACAACAACCAGTACATGCGCTATAGGGTGTACGAGTCTACTACAGATGATAAAAAAACTCCTGTTCTTACTAGCTTACTTGTTAACTATGTTTCTGGGTGTTTTACTCCTGGGCAGGTGGAGTTTCCTGGTCTGACTTCAGGAAATAATTACGACATGGACATCTCGATTGTTGGTTACCAGACTTATACTGAGAATAATTTTCAAATAAATGGGAATATTGTTAAAGAAATTTTAATGAGCCCGTAGTAGGTGTAATTTTAGATTTATGATTTCAGATTTCAGAATTAAGGTTCAAGGATTCACGCTTATAGAGTTGATTATTTCTATTGCGGGGTTTGTCATAATTATGCTTGGTATAGTGGCAGTGATTTCCAACACTTTTAGCGTGAATAGACAACAGGGAACACTAATTTCAGACCAAGACCAAGCACGGAAAGTTGCGTTTACAGCCATGACCGAACTGCGCAATAGTGTTGCTTCCAATGTTGGCGCCTATCCTATAGTAGACGCCTCCGCACAACAACTGACTTTTTACTCAGACATAGACGGCGGACTAGACGTTGAGCGCGTACGTTATTTTTTGCAAAATGGTGAACTAAAAAAAGGAGTGGTTAAGCCAACCGGCAACCCGCTAACTTATAATTTTGCAAGTGAAACAGTTACCAGTGTACAAAAGAATATTGCCAATGGAGCAAATCCACTTTTTTACTATTACGATGGTAGCTATACCGGAGTAACCGATACTTTTATAGCCCAGCCGGTGAACGTTACTGCCGTACGTCTTGTAAAAGTTAGTTTAGACATTTCTAACAAAGCCGGAGTAGCAAATACAAATAAATATACAGTCACCGCTATTGGGACTATAAGAAGTTTAAAAACAAATTTGGGTAACTAGAGAAATTTCAGATTTAAGATTGCAGAATGTAGATTAATATGCTTTGCCAATCTGAACTCTTAAATCTGCAATCTGAAATTTATAATATATACGCATATGGATAATGCTATTAGCGTCAAGAGTATCCGACTCGCAAAAAATAAACATCAAGGGAGCATACTTATTTTTGAAGTAGTGGCGATTTTTATTACGTCTTTAGTTTTGCTTTCACTACTTGGGTATGCAAGCCAACAACTGCGTCTTGTTCGCTCTTCTGCTAACAAAGAATTGGCTTTCCATATTGCCGAAGCAGGTGCAAATTACTATGAATGGCACTTGGCGCACTTTGCTTCCGATTATGCCAACGGTACTGGCCAGACTGGTTGTAACCCTTGCGGACCTTATGTAACAGATTTCCGTGATACTGACGTGAATACGATTTTAGGACAGTATAGTTTGCTTATTACTCCACCACCGGTGGGCTCTACTGTTGTAACTATCCAGTCCACTGGTTGGACAACCCAGGAGCCAAAAATAAAACGCACGGTAACGGTTCGGTATGGAGTACCGTCCTTAGCTAAGTATTCACTGCTTACAAATACAGACATTTGGGTAGGGAATACTGAAACTGTAAGTGGAGAAATGCATGCCAACGGCGGTATTCGGTTTGACGGTACGGGCAACGCACCAATTTCTTCTGCTAAGTCCAACTATCCGCCGCCGCCAGCTTCAAACACCGGCTATTTGTGCCAATGGTACCATGGTTGTGGGCCTACTCAAAAACCTGGAATTTGGGGAGCTGCACCTGCTAGCACGCAAGCCTTTTGGCAAATAGGAGTTCCGACCATAGATTTTTCTAGCATGACCTCAGATCTTGCTACCATGAAAACAGATGCTCAGGCTTCGGGAATTTATTTACCGCCGTCAAGCGCTCAAGGTTACTCTTTAGTGTTTAACGCAAACGCCACCGTAAGCGTTTATAAGGTTACAAGTTTGCTTGCGCATCCTAGTGGTCAAGATGTAAATGGTGCCTCGCACAGCGAAGATTTAGATTATAACGCGCGGGCTTTGCAGTTCAACCAAGCTTTGCCAACAAATGGCATTATATATGTGGAGGACAGGACTTGGGTAGAGGGAACTGTGGCGGGACGTGTTATGGTGGCAGCGGCAAAGCTGCCTTACAACGCTGCTACTGCACCGAGTATACTTATCCCAAACAATATTTTATATACAGCAAAAGACGGTAGTGCAAGTTTGGGTTTGTTAGCTCAACAAGATGTGTTAATTACATATTCTTCGCCTAACGATTTGGAAATAGACGCAGCAATGGTGGCACAAAATGGCAGTACTGAGCGGTACTATTTTCCCGGGAACATTAAAAATACCATAACTATATATGGTGCTGTGGCCAGTTTTGGTGTGTGGACGTGGAACTGGAATAGCCCAGTAAATTCCGGATATGTAAACACCGTAACGGTTTATGATGGTAACCTGCTATATGCTCCACCGCCTAAGTTTCCACTCTCTAGTGCTGGCTACCAGCAAATAAGTTGGGATAGTAATTAAAAGTAGAATTTAGAATGCAGAACCAAAATATTTCATTTAGGCCTTATAAGTTGAGAGTTTCCTATATGCTTAAAATATTGTTTATAGTGTTCATTTTTTTCTATGCATCTATGCCTGTGCAGGCGATAACGTGGTACGACAGATTGCCTGCGAGTGGGGAACATACACCAAAAGCCGGGGCAGATGTTGGGCAACCAAATTATTCTGGAAATATAAATTTCAATGAATCCACCCAACAAGACACAGGCGCAGGTTTAGCCAATAACGGTGTAGCAGAAAAAAATGAAAAGACTACTACATTGGTAAATAAAGGTGCCACAAATACCAGTGGTAGACTGGTTGCATGGTTGTTGGTTATTATTAGTTTGGCCATAATTATTGTACTGTTTTGGTCTATTCGTTCTAGTCGAAAATTGTAATCTTATACCGAGTTAGTTCTTGGGTAAACACATATGATATTTAAAAATTTTGAGCAACTTGCCACCAGTCCAGAGAGAAAACAAGCCTTGTTAATAGCAGAAAGTGGGCTTGCGGCCATTACTACAAAAACTGTTATACAAAAGTCTGTGCAGTACAACCCGAAAACGGATGTAGTAACTGTAGAAGGCACGGACTACGCTTTGCCGAAAGCAGGGAAACTGGTCCTAGTTGGATTTGGCAAGGCCTCTTTTGAAGCAGCAACTAGTTTGTACGCACTGCTAGGGAGTCGCATTGCTTGTGGTTTTGTACTGGACTTGAAAGGCGGAAGTATTGGCAATCTTACTTGCACTATTGGATCGCATCCGTACCCAACGGTAGTAAATGTAGAGGCTACGAAAGAGATTGTTACTATGCTTGGTACATTAGAAGAACAAGATACAGTTTTATGTGTAGTAAGCGGTGGGGGTAGTAGCCTGCTTTGTTACCCATACGAGCAAAGTTGTGAAATGCAGACCAATATTGTGGGAACGCTCATGCATAAAGGTGCAACTATAGAAGAGTTAAATACGGTTCGTAAACACATAAGTCGAGTAAAAGGCGGGCAACTTGCAGAGGCGGCTTACCCTGCGCGAATAATAAATTTAATTTTTTCAGATGTGCCCAGCGAAGACCCGAGTATGGTCGCTAGTGGGCCAACTTTGTTTGATCCGACTACCGTAGACATGGCAGCAGCAGTGCTACAAAAGTACAATGTGCTGGAGAGTTGCAGTTTACCTCACTGTAGGCTAACAGAAACGCCGAAAGATAAAAAATATTTTGAAAAAGTCACCAGTCATGTGGTGGTTTCGGCCCACAAGGCCATAGTAGCCATGAAAGAGAAGGCGGAAGATTTGGGTTTTAGTGTAAGAGTTTATAAGGAAGGCTACAGCGGGCAGGCGCGTGAACTTGCTCGTGAATTTTCAACAGCGGTTTCAGCAGGAGAGTGCCTACTTGCTTCTGGGGAAAGTATGGTTACTATTAAGCATGAAGGCAAAGGTGGAAGAAATTTAGAAATGGCGTTGGCAAGCTTGCCATACCTAAGGTCAGACCAAGTATACTTAGCACTCGACACAGACGGTTTTGACAATACTGACTTCGCAGGGGCTATTGTAGATAACGAAACTAGTAAAAAGGCCAGTGTTCTTGGCCTTGATCCAGTTCAAGAGCTGGAAAATAATAGTAGTTATAATTTTTTTGAAGGCGTTGGTGACTACTTAAGTACAGGCTTAACTGGTGCCAACGTGTCGGATATAGTAGTAACTTTACGACAATAGTTTATAATAAATATATGTCTAGTAGAACTTCTTTACAAGTCTTCTATTGGCATGATTGTCAAACACAATGATTTTTATTTAGTTTATACGTAGTTAACCACTGGCTGTTGTTTGAAGACTGGAAGCCATGTGTAAAGAAGTCTTACTGGGTATGTCCAGTATAGCTTTAGAAATCTTGACTTAGTATGCATATTTTATTTTGTGAAGTTGAAGAGTGGATGAAAGACTATTTTACAAGTAGGCTTTCTGGTTTTGAGTTGGAGTTTACCGAAAGCAAAATGCAGGACGTGGCGGCTGGCAGTAGTGCCGAAATTGTCTCTATTTTTGTAAATTCCCGCGTAGACGTAGAGTTGTTAAAAAATTTCCCTAACTTAAAGTTGCTGGCTACTCGTAGCACGGGTTTTGACCATATAGACAATGACGCCTGCAAAAAAAAGAATATTACGGTTTGCAATGTCCCAAGTTACGGCGAGCATACGGTAGCCGAGTTTACCTTTGCTCTTCTTTTGGCTTTGTCCCGTAAAATTTATCCAGCACTTTCACGTGTACACCAGCAGGGCACATTCCATACCGAAGGCCTAAAAGGTTTTGATTTATTTGGCAAAACTATAGGTGTTATAGGTACGGGTAGGATTGGTTGTCATGTTATAGACATTGCTAACGGTTTTGGTATGCAAGTGTTGGCTTACGATCCATATCCTAAAAAAGAAATGGAACAAACATGCCACATGAAGTACGTGTCTTTGGAAGAGTTACTTAGTAAGTCAGATGTCATTACAATACATACGCCATATATGCCTAGCACACACCATTTGTTAAATAGCACAAATATGCGCAGTATAAAAAAAGGTGCAGTGCTCATAAATACCGCTCGGGGAGCAATTGTAGACACAATGGCGCTTGTTGAGTCGTTGTCTAGCGGGGTGTTATCTGGCGCCGCCCTAGATGTTTTAGAAGAAGAAGGGCATGTAGGCGAAGAGTGGCAATTTATGCACGCCAACCACCCGAAGCTTGCACAAATGGAAGCTTTGCTCGCCGACCATCAGTTGCTTTCTCTACCAAATGTTCTCATAACCCCGCATAATGCTTTTAACACTCAAGAGGCTATGGAGCGGATATTGGAAGTTACAATAGAAAATATTATGCATTTCCAAGACGGTACTCCGCAAAACTTGATAAAAGCATAAAATAATTTTTTGTAATGCAAAGCATGCATAAAAGCAACATGCTTTGCATTTTTTGTTATACTACAGCTATGCGAGGAAGTTTTAAGGTGAGTAATACATTTTTGGCTGTAACTCTCGTGGTGGCAGCTTTGGTGCTATATATGTTTTCGTTCCAAAACCAAATGTTTTGGGACGATGACGATTTTATTTTGCACAATACTTATGTGCAGGACTACCATTATATTCCCAAGTTGTTTAGTGAGAATGTAATTGCGGGCAGTAATTTAGTTTCTAACTATTGGCGGCCGGTGTTATTGCTGGTTTTTTCTGCAGAGTGGCATGCGTGGCATGCGTGGGTGCCGGGTTGGCACGCGGTTAATGCGGTTTTTCATGCAGCTAACGCAGTGTTGTTGTTTTTTATATTGTTGAAGCTTTTACATACATTATCGCCCTCGCGTTTTATAAGCAGTCGCTGGTTGGCTTTTGTAATTGCGCTTTTTTTTGTTGTGCATCCATTGCAAGTTGAAGCAGTCGCTTATGTTAACTCTCTTGGTGACTCGCTGTCGGTGTTTTTTATGTTTTTAGGCTTGTTGTTTTTCCAAGAGTTTTTACATAAGCCACAAAAGTCCCGTAATGCTTACTTGCTATTTTTAGCTTCTGTTTTGTGCTATCCACTCGCGCTTATGAGCAAAGAGACTGCAATAATTATGCCTGCTCTTGTAGCACTATTGTACTTATATAGCGGGTTCTCTTTTACAGTAAAGGGGTTTATAAAAGCAGTTTGGCCTTATGTAGTCGTTGCTCTTACATATTTAGCGTTGCGTGCTACTATACTGAATTTTAAGAATAGTTTTAACCTGTATGATCAGGCAAATGTTTTTAGTAGCAGTATGTGGGTGCGTGGGCTAACTTTTTGTAAAATAATAGTTGCATATGTAAAATTAATTTTTTGGCCGTCCCATCTACATATGGAGCGCAGTATGGAGTATGCGACTTCTATGTTGGACTGGCAGGTTCTGCTTGGAGTTTTGTTAGTTTTTGGGTTGCTTGCAGTGGCGTATCGCACAAGGGTCAAAGTTCCCATAATTAGTTTTGGTGTTCTTTGGTTTTTTATTTCGCTTGCTCCAACTTCAAATATTTTAGTGCCAATAAATGGCTTACTCTACGAGCATTGGTTATACGTGCCTATTATTGGAGCTTTAATAGCGTTAATGGCTTGCTTATTTTGGTTTTTAGAGCAAGGTTCAAAATGGTTGCAGGTAGTAACAAGCATACTGCTTGTACTAATTATTTTTGCATTGTCCACTCGAGCAGTACTGCGCATGGGTGATTGGGCAAATCCTGTAACTTTTTATGAACAGACTATAAAGTACGCGCCACAAAGTTATCGTATAGTGAATAACTTGGCTATGTCGCTCGCAAATGAAGGGCAGTTACAAGAGTCGATTGTTTATTATAAGCAGGCAATACAGTTAGACGCTACAAATCCTGTGGCGTACTATAATTTAGGCAATACCTATGTTGGCTTGGGGAACGTTATAGAGAGCGTGGGATATTACCGTAAAGCCTTGGAAGCAGATCCAAAGTTTTTATTTGCTTATGGGAGATTAATTAACGGCTACGCAAGCCTTGGGCAGTACGATAAGGCGTTGGCCACGCTAGACCAATATATAGAGCAGGTTGGTGCTTCAAGCGAATTAGAAGTAGTGCGTAAGCAGTTACTAGTAAAACAACATGCGCAGTAATTTTTTTATTCCATATTTTAAGTTTGCTGTTTTTTTAGCGCTAATTTTGTTTTTAGCTTTTTTGTTGGCTCAGAAAATAAATTTTGCAACAGCAGATTTGGGCAGGCATATAAAAAACGGCGAGTTATTGTGGCAAAGTTTTGGCCATGGGTTTTGGCAGAATAGTGTATTGCGCGAAAATACATATTCTTACACCAACCCTAGCTTTTCTGTGTTAAATCACCATTGGGGGAGCGGTATATTGTTTTATTTAATTTTTAATTTATTTGGATTTTCTGGCCTTTCGGTGTTTTATATTTTTCTGTTGCTTTCTGCGTTTAGCTTATTCTTTTTTGTTTCAGTTAAGGTTAGTGGCTGGCGGGCGACTGTGTTAGGTGGTTTGTTAGTAATTCCACTTATAGCTTATAGGAACGAAGTACGGCCAGAAGGTTTTACTTACTTATTTAGTGCATCATATGTGTTTTTACTATTCGTCTTTACAAACAATACTAAAACAAAACTCATTTGGCTATTACCGCTTATACAAGTTCTGTGGGTAAACACGCATATTTATTTTATATTAGGACCGGCTATTATTTGTGCTTTTTTGCTTCCTCTATTTTTACAGAAAAGCAATTTTGCAATTAAGCTTTTACCTGTATTTGTGGCGACTGTGTTAGCGAGCTTGTTTAGTCCTTTTGGCATAAAGGGTGTGTTGTACCCTTTTACTATTTTTTCTAACTACGGCTACAGAGTGCTGGAAAACCAAACCGTTTGGTTTTTAGAGCGTTTGCATGTATCTGGGCCAGCTTATGTTTGGTTTTTGCCTTGCCTTGCTTTAGCTATAATTTGTTTTGCATGGACGGTTTTTTCTCTACTGAGGTTTTGGCATACACAAAAGGCACAGTTTTTGTACTGGGCTGTATGTCTTGCGCTCGGTGGTACTTTTATGGGTTTGTTCGCAGTGCGTAATTTTGCTTTGTTTGGTTTGTTTAGCTTGCCTTTATTTTCTCAAATGTTTAAGCGTTTGTTTACCAATAAGCATGAATGGTTGCGCTCTTTACCTGTATACGTGTCGCTTTTGCTTGTGTTATTAGCCGCACAATTTTTTATATTTTATAAAGCAGAGGCGGAGAAAAATTTTACCCGCGGGTTTGGTCCTTTGCTTGGCGTTATGGGTGCAGCGGAATTTATAAAGTCGAATCAAATTACAGGGCCAATTTTTAACAATTACGACTTGGGCGGGTATTTAGTGTACGCACTTTACCCAGACCAAAAAGTGTTTGTAGATAATAGGCCCGAGGGTTATCCGAAAGAATTCTTTTCTGAGACCTACATACCAATGCAAGAGCAAGAAGCTATTTGGCAGCAAGAGCTCAGAAAATATTCAATAAACGCCATAGTCTTTTACTACCATGATGCAACTCCGTGGGCACAAACTTTTCTTAAGCAACGTATTCAAGACCCTTCGTGGGTTCCTATTTTTGCAGATCAGTATATAATAATTTTGGTGAATAAGAGCAATAGTATAAATGATGTACTGGTGCAAAAGTACCAACTGCCCAGCTCTATGTTTAGAATGCAGTAATGAAGCTAACTGTTATAATTCCCGTATTTAATGAACAGGCTACCGTAAAAGAGTTGCTGTACCGCGTGTGTACTGCAAATACTTTGACGTGGGAAAAAGAAGTAATTGTGGTAAATGACGGTTCTACAGATGACACAGCAAAAATATTGGAGCAAGCAGGCTCGGATTATGTTTTTAAAATCATACGTCACCGAGATAATTTAGGAAAGGGCGCAGCCGTACGTAGTGGATTAGGTGTTGCTACAGGAGATGTGGTTTTAATTCAAGATGCAGACTTAGAGTACGATCCTAGCGAGTACGTAACTTTATTAAATGCTTTAGAACCGAATGTGGACGCAGTTTTTGGTTCGCGCATGCAGAAAGGTGTGCAAGGAGGTTACTGGCACTATATTTTAGGTGCGAAGTTTTTAAATGGGTTTATAAATTTTTTGTTTTGGACTAAACTTACAGACGTGTATACATGCTATAAGCTAATTCGTACAAATATTTTACGTTCTCTTGCCTTGTCTTCGAACGGTTTTGAGCTGGAGTCGGAGCTGGTTTCTAAATTATTGGCTCGGAAGGCTTGCATACAAGAGGTGTCCATTTCCTATGCTCCGCGTACCTTTAAGGATGGCAAAAAGATTCGCGGAATAGATGCTATAAAAGGTGTCTTAACGGCCTTAGAAATATGGATTAGGCTAAAAATATTTTCTAAAAACTCCATGTAACTATTTACGTACAGAAAATAGGGTTACTATGATATACTTAAAGCTATGAAACAAACAGTCGTACTACTTTTAATTTCTTTAGTTGGTGTAGCCTTACCGAAATTGGTTACTGCCAATTCGACTGCAGATAAAGGCCTGCCCATTACCACTCAGTCTGTACATTTGTCTGTGGTCACCGAGCAGTATGCGCCAAATATTGGAGTCAGTAGCGTTATGCCGAATTGCGGTAGTGGTGAGTTTGGTGGCGAACGAGTAGCCGAGTGGCTGTCCCAGTGGTCGTGTGGAACTTTGGCGCTTTCACTTGCGCCCACAGCAACAACAGAACCAATGGTGTCTGTTCAAAATATACACACACCAAACATTGTCGTAGTGCGTACGCAAGAAATTATAGCGCCAAACAATGTTGCTAAAAATTCCAGTGAACAGCCCTTAAAGTTTGCTGCTTTTTTCCGCAATAATGAAGATTTTACTTTTCATGAGGTTAACAGCCAAGAGTTTTATATAGATTTTACTATGCAGACTTCTTTGTCGCATAGTGACGCAAAGCGCTATTTTGAAGTGCTGTACGCACTTTTATGTTGATGCTTGACTTTGTTTGTTGAATATAAAAAAAGTATTAATTTAAATTATATTATATGAGTGAAGAAATAAGAGTTAGCAGACCAATGAATCCTTCTATGCGTGCTGAAACAACTCCACCGGAGTACCAGCACCATGGTCGTGGCAGTAAATTACCTTGGATTATATTAGTCGTAATAGTTGCAGTTATTATAGTAGTCGCTGTGTTGTTTAGAGATAAATGGGGTGGCAGTAAAACAAG
Source organism: Candidatus Doudnabacteria bacterium (assembly GCA_023245995.1). Taxonomy (GTDB): domain Bacteria; phylum Patescibacteriota; class Doudnabacteria; order UBA920; family UBA920; genus JAEUSE01. The sequence continues at coordinate 44,712 of JAHFJH010000005.1, forward strand.
TGCTACCATGAAGGCTTCGGACTATCAGGCCGTATTCTTAACAAATGGTCAGGTATATTTTGGAAAAATTTCAGGTACTCGGGATTCCTATGTTACTTTGAAAGATATTTTCTACTTACAAGTTCAAAACCCACCTATTCAGGGTTCACAGCAACAGCAACAGGCTCAAGCTCAACAACAGCCACAGGTATCTTTGGTTAAGCTAGGCCAAGAACTTCATGGACCAGTAGATGAAATGCATATTAACAAAGATCAAATTCTCTTCTACGAAGACATGAAGGCCGACGGAAAAGTAGCACAGGCTATAAAGGAATATAAAGCCAATCCAAACGCAGGCCAGCAACAACAAGCTCCAGCTGCAAATGGCGGACAGCAACAGGCTCCCTCAGCACCAGTAGCAACTCCAGCTCCAAAGGCTAGCCCAGCAGGACAATAGTTAGAGACTAGAGATTGGAGACTAGAAACTAGTTTCTAGTAGATAAAAAAACTACCCCGCCGTGGCGAGGTAGTTTTTTTAAAATGTAAGATTAAAGTGTTACGCGAGAGCTTTTACAAAAGCGTCAAAGCTTTCCGGTGCTTGTATTGCTAGTTCGGAGAGCATTTTACGGTTTATAAGAATACCACTGGTTTTTAACTTGCCTGCGAACTTACTCCAAGTGGTGCCGTTTTCGCGAAGTGCTGCGTTGGTTCGTTGTAACCATAGAGCACGTTGATCGCGTTTGCGGTTTCGGCGGTCGCGGTAGCTGTATGTATCTGCATGCAGTAAAGCTTCGCGTGCTGCTACAAAGTTTGTAGAACGGCGATTGTCGAAACCTTTAGTGCGTTTAAGTAAATTTTTTCTGCGCTTGTGGGCGGCCACGCCGCGTTTTACTCGTGTCATAAAAGTAGCTTCTAGCTGCTAGGTACTAGGTGCTAGTCTGGAATTAACCTAGAAGCTAGCAGCTTGAACCTATAAGCTATTATTTGTAAGGAATTAAGAGCTTAAGTTTATCGTGTGTCTTATGTAAGGTTTGGTCACGACGTTTATTCTTTGTGGTTTTACCGGTTTCGCGAGAGTTAAAATGGTCTTGGCCCATAGTTCTGTGGCGTAGTTTTCCGGTTTTGGTTAGGCGAAGTCGTTTTGACGCGCCTTTGTGAGTCTTTACTTTCGGCATATATAGTAGCTTCTAGCTGCTAGGTACTAGGGTGCTAGTCTGGAATTAACCTAGAAGCTAGCAGCTTAAACCTAAAAGCTATTTAAATTATTTACTGGGGGCTAAGGTCATACCCATTGTGTTGCCCATGCGTTTAATGGGAACTTCTATTCTGCTTGGAACAGTAATTTTACTATGAAAGTTTTTTACTTGTTTTTCTGCAATGTCCAAAAAGGCTTGTTCTCTGCCTTTCATGCGAAGTTCTACTCGCACAAGGTCTCCATCTTCTAGAAAACCGTCGGCTTGTTTGGCCTTGGTGTCTAGGTCGTGTTCTGAAATGCGAACACTTAAGCGTATGGTTTTGACTTCAACTTTCTTGGCTTTTTTCTTCTGTAGTTGTTCAGCTTTCTTTTGCTGATACCGGAACTTGGCGTAGTCTATAAGCTTTGCTACTGGAGGATTGGCGTTAGGAGATACTTCTACTAAGTCCAAACCATGTTCCGTGGCAAGTTTTAAAGCCTCAGAAAGACTATAGACGCCAACTTGTTCGCCGTCTTCGTTGACCAAACGCACTTCTCGCGCTTGGATTTGATGGTTAATTCTGGTTTTTTGCATCTATTAGATTATTTTTCTTCCATAATTATAAGGTTTTGCGCATTTTTTGTCAAAAAGAATTTATTATTGTGACTAGTATTGACTTATAGGCCATATTCGTGGTTTAATATGCATAAGTTAAGTCAAAGACAAGGCTTCACTTTTTGCTCAAAAGTTTGGGCAAAATTCTGGCTAAAGCACTGCCGACAGCAGTGCCTAGCCAAACAAACATGTAGTTTCGTGGAGGAACTTATGAAACTTTTGATACCGAACACGCAAAATGCGGACGCGGTTTTACAGCTACGTTGGTGTCTAACCTCAAAGGACAGGCGAGACATAGTTGGGAACAAAGTAGAGGAACCGCACATCTTAATTGTGGTGGCGAGGAAACAGAAGGATAGGCGTTATGTTAAGCCTGAGAAAGGTAAGGCGGAAAAGGTGGTCTACAACTACACCGAAGTGAGTCGCCATCTAACGCCTTTAACCGACGCAGCGGTGTATCAGGTATTTGAGGCACCTGGGGAATACGTCATCTTTGCCTGCATTGTTGGCGACGCTGACACAGAGGTGGAGTGGTTGCGAAAGCGCTACTTGGGCGCAGATCGCCAGCAGCTAGTGACTGAGACGGGTGATTTTACGCCGAAGTGGCCATTTAGTTCGCAGACTCAAGTTGAAGTAGTCGTTGGGCCGGAGTTTTTTGCACCGCCCCCGCCAGCATGGGAAAAAAGCTACTTTGAATTTTGGCCACTGTTCCAGAGACGGGCGGTGGACCAGTGTAGCTGGCGTCGTCGTCGCATGTTCGCTTACTCGTTCATGCCTGTCTTTCTCCTTGTGTGGTGGGCGGTGGCGGTCGCTGCCGGTTTGGTAGCCTACCTCGTTGGCTTCACGCAAGGCAGGTACAACATGAACTTCCAAGCGGTGTGGCGAATCTACACCTACGACTTCCGCGCCATTTGGCGGAACACACACTTTACCAACGCTTGGTTCTTCGAAGACAGAGGCGGCAAGGAGCACCTGCACAGGTTGCTCATACACCCGTGGCTGCTTGGCGCGCTCATGATTATTGCCCGAATCACTTTTGGGCGGTGGGCGACGTGGCGGGAGTTTTTGCTTCGCTTCGTGTTTTTATACGGGATTGTGCTGGTAATTGTCGGATTGTGTTTTGTTGGGTACTTAGTGCACTTGGTGTACAGGAAGTACTTTCCATTACCCGATGAAGCCAAGCTCAAGGCCGAGCAAGCGCGGCTGGCTCGAACCAAACTACAGGCGCTGGAGGCGGAGCTTTCTGCCCTCTCTTGTGGGTTGGTGGACGAAAACACGCCGATTCCCATTTTCAAGTTCCGCCTTCGGTATCAACAGTTAAAAGCACAATATTGCAAGCCCTTCAGTAAGGGCTAGCTACGAGTGCCATTTCCAAAGTGGTGGACGACGTCAGTTGTCTGCCACTTTTGCATTTATTGGTAAGTAATATTTTTTCGCATAGGTGGAGTGTTGATGCAAGTCTATTTTTCTGTTATAGTATGCAACGTTGCTCAAGTGGCACAAAATATTCTAAATGGAGGAAATATTAGGTTTAGGGTTCATGAATGCAGGTGCTTTGGTGTAAACATTGTACCGAAGTACCTGCATTCAGAGCCGAGCGAGCGCATGGCCTCACAAGTTTGCAGGAAGATACACAATTTGACTTAGGAGCGAATATGACATTCAGTTCGAAACGTCTGCTGTTAGTTTTTGCGTTGTTGGTTAGTGTTGCGATTGGCGCATTCGCGCAAGAAACCGACGTACAGGCGCAGACAAACATGGTGGCTGTTAACGGGTCATTCCAGTACCGTGCGGGTAAAGGAATTTCTCCCGGCACAATTGTGGTGCTGTACTCCAAGTTTTTACGCAACAAGGCGGCAGTCGGCGCGACTTCCGTTCCGTTGCCAATAGAGCTTGGCGACACCGGCACAAGAGTTACGGTGGAAGATTTGCCCGTTGGCCTCTTCTATGTTGGCGACGCAAGTAATGGACAAGTCAACGTTTTTTTCCCACCTCGTACCGAGTGGGCGGGGAAGTCGGTAGAAGTGAAACTCTGGCAGAAGAACACTGCTGGCGCGCTTGAAGCGGTTGATAGCACGTTTGTGGCCGTAGAGAAGTTCACTCCGGGTGTTGTGACAGCAAACTCTGCCGGAAGCGGAGTCCCTACCGGACTGTTTTTGAACATTTTTCTTACCGGTGCGCAGGTGTACGCGGGCATGGCAGTTTACATGCCAAACGGCACCGCAGTGCCAGCGATTTTTGACCTCTACGGCAACGGCAATATAAAACAATACGCCGTTGTCACGTTAACTGGTGGAATGTTCCTGCCGGAAAACGGACTGCAAGGTTTGAAGGTGAAAATTGCTGGACGGGCAAACTTGGCTAAACTCGTTTTTTTGGGTTCGTTCGGGTTTATTGGCGCCCAACAGGGCAACATAGACCTTAACGGGCCTGCGATCATCAATGAAGGCTTGGCGCAAAAGCAGTTGCTGGACTGCACACTGGAGGACGAATTTGGCAACGTGTTAAGTCGGTTCCAACTTCGGTTCAACACAGTGCCGGTGGCAGCGGCCGACCCTGGCCAATAACTAAAGCTTCGGCTGAAACCTAAAACAACGGAGGCGACACTTTGCGAAAGTTTACAAAGTGCCGCCTCCTTTTCCGTTCATATATATTTATTAGATTTTTTTTGGCTACACATAAGCGAGTTTGGTCAACTATATTGTATAATGCATATAGAACTGTATAACTTTTATTTTTTTAGTATGGCTTTAGTAGAAGGCGGAATGGAACATTTGCAACACGACGCACAGGCGGAAGTTTTGGAGTCGCCAAAACACGAACGCGCGCAGGTTCCCCATAGAGAGCGTCATGGTTTGTCGGGCGCGGGTGAACGGCGCAGGGGCGAGACGGTTCAACTTGTGCCGGGGGTTATAAGTGTAGAAACATTTGCACCGCCAACTACGCAAGAGTTGGACGAGGAGGACAAAACCACACAGCGAGCAAAGCTTGATTTGGCAAGCTTTCAAGAAGAAAAAAGGCGTGTAGATGCCAGCTTCCAAGCAGAATGGGGAGATGTAATAGGTAACAGGCTGTACATGGACGACGCTGGTAGAGCGGTGCCGCGTGAGCAGTTAACCGAAACAGAACAAGTAAGGCTTGGTTTGCTTCGTCCGGTATTTGAAAAAAAGTTACTCGGACTAAAAACTAAGTTTAAAGGCTATGAAGACGCTTTGGTTGTGTCCGAAGAAAGAAGGCAGGCGTTTGAAATGGCAGACAAAGAGTATAAGGCAATCGCACTAGCACTAAATAACAAAATAGCTACAAGCCTTGGAGAAATTAGGCGACAGGAGGAGAAAAGGGAGTTTCGGCGTACTCTTGTTCCGGAGTTTTACTCTGCAGACCGCCAAGCGAATAGGCAAGAGTTGGTAACAGAATTCCAAACTTATTTTGGCGGGCAGTTGCAATTTGCAAAAGACGAAGTGGTAGCAGTTAAGGGTGACGGTGGTTCATACTTAAGAGAAGACGGTAACGGGCTTGTGTACGGCTTTGGCATGACAGAAGCAGACAGGGCTTTGGTGCAATCTAGTTCTGCTAATGGTGTTGGTGGGGGGCCAGCTCGCCAAATACAAAACTTTCAGCTACCATGGACGCGCAGAAATGCAGACGGTAGTGAAACTCGTTTTTTGTATGTGCATAAAGGACGGCTCTCACAAACAAATTACGGCCCACAGAGTATGACCACGCCAAAACTTAAAGCCCGCGTCACCCTAAAAAACGGAATCGTAATAACCAAAGAACTTCTGTAAGTATGTGAACACCAGAAAGTTATTGATATTCTAGTGTGTAATAAAAAACACCCACATGGGTGTTTTTTGGTGGAGCAGATCGGGATGCGTGGCAAGCTTTAGAGCACCTTTTGTATTACTAAGGATAATCCTTGAAAGGAGTCTTTTTAAACAAAAACAAGCCGACTATATCAGCTTGTTTTTGGTGGACATCATCTCAAAAAACTTGGAACCAATCAGGGAGTATGTATTGCGCTGGTATCCAGTTCTTTCAGAAACCTAAGAAGATAGCACGCTGAGGGAGGGGTAAGGCAAGGGTTAGGTACCAGCTTTTCCAAAATTTCATAGATTACTACAATGATAAATATAAGATAAACTATTTAGTAATAATTAGGCTTCGCCATTAGTATTTTCTTCTGCGGCAATATCTCCGGTTTGATCTGGCTTAGATGAGGTTTCGTCCTTTGTTTCGCTTTCTTCATCCTCTTCATTGTCAGTGATATCCTTATTCGCTGGCGCAAAATCTAGCCTGCCTTTAAAATCAGGATAAAGTTCATCCACTGTTAGCAATATTTTATTAACTATTTCTACCATGTCATTGGTTGCGCTGCCCATCACCGGTAGATCAAAACTTGGAATCCTATGAAGTCTATGCAGAGGGTTTAAACATTTTTGATATTGAGATTCTCTAACGGCCGCCCAGTTAGCATGCACGAACCCAGAGGTATAAGTAAAAAACTTATCGTATAAAGGTTTTTCCCCAACAATCTCCGCGATTTTACGAAGATCAAGGTTATCCCAATGCCCTAGGTTAATAGGTACAAATTCTACCCACTTATCTTCGTTTGCTATAGCTTCAATATCTTCCGGTTTTAATGAAGAAGTTTGAAAATTATTTTCTTCAAATTTTCTATAAACCAAGTTCGCTTGGCCATTCCCATACATGCGATATTCGTCCCAAATTGTTGGTTCCGTTTTTGACTTTTCTGCTAAATAAGCCAATGTCAAATAAGTCTCTAATAGAGTCCTTAGCATTGATCGGGCGTTGACGGAAACTCCTGACCGATAAAAATTATTTTCTATAAAATTACCCAGCCCATATAGTGCTAAGCCAAATACAGCCTCATGCTTTGCGTCGATAGCAGAAGTTACACTGGTCGTTAAACAATGTGTGACTAAGTCATGCCGCAAATTTTTAGTCGTATCGAAGTAAAATGGTCGTGTATGCTTAAGCTCAGTTTCAAATTCTCTATAACGTCCCTCTAATCCAGGAGGAATAGAGCTGCTGGGGATACACATAGTTTTATCAAAGCATTCTTTCCAAAAAAGGGGAGGGAAAGTCTCCGGCTTTC
>JAHFJH010000026.1 GCA_023245995.1 Candidatus Doudnabacteria bacterium
AAAGCAACTTCAAGAAATCTGCTTCAAAATCATAAGGAACAGATCTGTTCTTGGATAATGCTTCTAAGTACGACTTAAAGACAGACTCATCGCTCAGAAAAACACTCCGGATATCATCTATACCTATCTCGCTTACTCGCTTATGGATAAGACTTCCAAAACGGTGCACTAGCTGGGGATCTTGCAACAAGATGCCTTTCACCTTACTTTCCATATTATCTGAGTTCAGTTCTGGCGCACGTAAAAATCTTTTTGGTATAAGCACCACAGGATGCCCGGGATCCATAGGGTTCTCAGGCAGGTCGTAGTAACCTCCCCCCATCCATTCCATTTCTTTGAAATCAAATCCGTCATATCTCACTGGTAATGATTTTAAAGCAATACCTAATACCTCGCACTGATTTTGGGTGTACTTAATTAAATAGTCCATTATTAAATTAGCAGTAATGTCGCTAATTGCATCAGGCCCTATCCTATCCACAAACACTTCTAAAGTAGCGGGGTTAAATTTCCCATCAGCATAAAGCCCTTCTTCTTTAATCAACCTCTTTGCAGAACTATTTACAAAAAAGTTAAAAAGTTGACCTGCGAAGCTCGGCCCCGGGCCAGTACCACGATGAGAACTTTCAGTGTACCCCAAACCTATTTCTTCCGGCTCATGTATATTCAGTAAATCTTTAAGTTTATTGTAATCATCAACGTCAGTACTAATCGTCAAAGATAAATCATAAGCATAACGAAAGAAGTCTCCGAAGCGGTCAAAGAGCACACGCTCCGTTTCTATGGCGCTTTTTCTGATTAAAAAAGGATCAATAAAAATTCTTGAATCGTACTGTAAATTAACATCAAAAAAATCAAGATCAGATTCGCGCTTTTCTAGCCCAAACGCTTGCGTGAAATGTTGGGGCACTTTAAATTCTAAACCATTGCCTAGATTCATGGCTTGATAATAACAAAAAAACGCCTTTTCGGCGATCTTTTGTAGGTCATATCATATAAAGCACGAAATGACCCTTCTCGTACTCTGAACGTATCTCGATTTGGCTGCCCGGGAAGGATTCGAACCTTCGGATGGAGGATTCAGAGTCCTCTGCCTTACCACTTGGCTACCGGGCAATATTAGACGAATTTGCCTCACTATTATACAATAAATCCATAATTTATCAACTATAAATAAAAAGGTGTCAAACACCTTTTACGTAAAGCATTAATAAAACGGCAATTAAAATATATGGCTTTAAATTTTATAACTGGCAATAAAGATAAGCTAGCAGAGGTGCAGAGTATTTTAGGTGATGTAGCAGGCTTAGATATTGATTTAGCTGAAATTCAAAGCTTGGATGCCCATGAGATTATTCAGGCAAAACTAGAAGAGGCACAGAAACATCACGCAGGGGAATTTATAGTAGAAGATACATCTTTGTATTTGACCGCCACAAATGGACTTCCAGGTCCTCTCATCAAATGGTTCATGAAGTCTATAGGCAATGATGGGTTATACAAAATGGCTGAAGCTTTTGGAAATTTTGAAGCAGAAGGAAAAACAATAATTGGATATTCAAATTCCGCGAATAATATTCAATTTTTTGAAGGAAGTATTAAAGGCACTATTGTCCCTCCAAGAGGGGAAGGGTTTGGTTGGGATCCAATTTTTCAGCCAGAAGGTTACACTAAGACTTTTGGAGAATTAACTGCCGAAGAAAAGAATGCTATTAGTATGAGAAAAGTAGCAGTAGAAAAACTCAAAGAACACTTAAAAGATAGTGTTTGATACCATTTATATTGGTAATAAGTATCACTTTGGCAGGCACCTTAACCAAATAGTTAATCTATTAGAATATAAAAAAGTTCAATATCGCTATTGTTGAATTTACTTTTAATTGTTAGGTATTTATGAAAAATTTTAAGAATATTGATACTTACGTTGCGAGTTTCCCAGCGGAGGTGCAGACGCTGTTGCAGAAGATGCGAGCGACTATTCAAAAAGCATCGCCAAAAGCCACGGAAGCCATGAAGTACGGCATTCCTACTTTTTTACTCAATGGCAAAAACTTAGTGCATTTTGGTGGGTTTAAAAAGCATATTGGCTTTTTCCCCACACCTTCGGCTATTACCGTCTTTAAAAAAGACTTATCTAAATACGTCTGTAGCAAGGGTACCGTACAATTCCAGCTTAACGAATCAGTACCTTGGGGTTTGATTACCAAAATGGTAAAGTTTAGAGTCAGTGAGATAAATAGCCTGTTAAAACAATAGTTTCTGCTTTTTTTGTAGAATTATGGAATGGTATATTATAGTAATATATAGATGTAGCCAATAATAAATTTAAGTACCCATAGCGTATGTCAGAGTCACGATCAGGATACATGCCGGATTTGGATCCATTCGCACAACAGTTAGAAACTGACCGTAAGCTAACGCTTGGCGCTATTCAAAAGCACGAAGCTAAGTTGCAGGGCGATCATGTCCATATGGCTACTCGGGTATTAATTGATATGGAATGGGCATTTGATGGCCTTACTTTATTTAAGAACTTATTTGAAGGCAGGAACGCTGGGGGGTTAAATAGATTTGGTGCTAAAGCGACAGACCAGGATAGGCAGCGATATGCAGAAAGTTTTATTGATACCATCCGTAATGGAACTAAGGTAATTAAAAACTTATTTTTGGAAGAATTAGGCGTCGGTAATTTGCCTAATGTTAGTTCTATTAAAGAACTAGAGACAATTATGCCAGACGTGTCGTCGCTGACTGAAGGAAGAGTTTACATGGGCGATATTATTACTGCTGTAGATAGTATAATTCCAGATTTGATGAAAGATTACATAGAATGTTATATAGCCAATAGGCCAGATTTATCTGAAGATAGTAAAAATAGACTGCGAGCTCTATTGACTACAACTCGTACGTAGCAAGTGGTTATTTAAGAATGGCAGGAGTGAGCTTATTCAGTTAACCAAGTTTGTATGACGAGATTTATTAATTATTAAGCATATTTTTAAAATTTTTTATATGCCACAACAAACAGGAACGTATTGCGAGAGTTGTTACATGCCATTTGCCAAAGACACGGGCAAACGGGAGTCGGAGAAGTATTGCAGTCTTTGTTACAAAGACGGCAAACTTTGTTACGAGGGAAGCGACTTAAAAGAGTTTCAGCGTGTTGCCTACGAGAGCATGATTGCTCGCGGTACAAACAAGTGGCTTGCCAAATTTTATACATACATGATACGTTTTGCTCCACGCTGGAAAAAGTAATTTGCTAAGCGCGTGGTAAAGAGTGCATTTACTACTCAAAGAACGGATACCCATCTACAGTAAGAATTGTAGATATTATAGCTACAAGTAGTTATTTTTATGAGTATGGACGAATTTATCATACATGCATGCGAGCAGATTCTGCGCTTCACGCAAGTTGAATGCTGGGATAACCTATCTGAGGCGTTAAAGGTTCAGTTGGCTTTCAATATGGGTGTTGTCGCGTTAGGTTTAAAATTGAGTAAGATTGAAGGGTTCCAGGCTTTAGCCGATGCGCGCGAGGGCCGAGTGTCAATGCAGGCCTTTCGGGATCATTTGAAATTATTAATTACATCGCATAATGTGGAAGTGGATGAAGCTAAGGTCGCACGGCCGTTTTAGATTCTGCTATAGACGGGTGGCTTCCATCAATATTGCACAGTTTGGGGTTTAATTGGTGAATTCCAGCGGTTGGAAAAAGTAATTTGCTAAGCGTGTGGTAATAACACTCTTTGCCACGGAGTTAAGGTTTTGAGTTATGATCAAGTTACAATTGTTAAAACTTCATCCAGCGATTGATGCACTGCAAAAGAAGCATGGCTCCGCAAACTTTTCTGCTATATATGGTGCTGGGTGTGTTAAGCGACCGAGTTTAATGCTCGTGTTTATGAACCCGACTGGCAAGAATGTCTCCGCCCAACTAAATTGGCAGGGTCTTCGGGCTCCTTGGCTTGGCACCAAAAATGTTTGGAAAATATTGTATAAGTCTGGTTTAATATCCGAAAGATTATTTACTAGTACTCAAAAAATGTCACCAAGCGAATGGACATGGGAGGTGGCAAATAATGTGTATGAAGAAATATCTAAAAGTAATATTTACATTACAAACTTAGCTAAGTGTACGCAGAATGACGCACGGCATGTACCGGATGGTGTTTTTCGCGAATATTTAAATTTGATGAAAGAAGAAATTGCAGAAATTGACCCAAAGATTATAATAACCTTTGGCAACCAAGTTAGTTCTGTTTTGCTAAACAAGCCAGTCAGTGTAAGCAAATATAAAGGTATAGAGAAAGAACCGCTTAGTATACATAAAAAAGTTTATAATGTGTATCCTACATATTATCCCGTTGGTCAGGGTCAACGAAACATGCCTTTGGCTTTTAAGCGTCTTAAAAATATATTGCAAATAGTTGAGTAAGCGTGGCGAAGAGCACCTTTGCCACCCAAACAAGATTTACTAGTGTAAAGTTACATTAAGGAATTAATAAAGGACATATGAAAGTAGAGCTTCCAAATGGATTTTACCGCGTTAGCATTAAGGCTCTTATATTGGACGAAACTGGACAAAAATTTGCGGTTGTATTAGAAGATAATGGTTGGTGGGAATTACCCGGTGGAGGCCTAGATTGGGGAGAGACACCACAGGAATGTTTAAGCAGAGAAATTCAAGAGGAAATGGGTTTAACGGTTACAGCAGTAGACGCTCTTCCTTCGTACTATTTAATAGGAAAAAACATGAAGGATAATTGGACACTAAATTTGGTATTTAGAATACGCGTTAAAACTTTGGACTTCGTGCCATCAGAAGAATGTCAGGAATTGAAATTCGTATCTCCACAGGAAGCCTTAAATATGCACTCTTTTAGAACGGTTACAGAATTAGCAGAAATGTTTAATGCAACTAAACATACCATGTAACAAAAATGGGTTTTGGTTGTATACTTTTTAGAGGAGTAAAAATATGAAAAAAATATTATTTGTATTTGTTATTTTGGTTTTAGTTTTGGGCAGTAACGCAGGTGTTTTGTGGTACACACAAAAACAGGCGGCAAGCCAAGTAGGTAGTCTTGAGCTGGCCATAAGTACTTTGCAAAAAGAAATTTCTAGTTTGCGCGGTAGAGTGGCATCTAGCGCAACAACCGCGGCAGAAGCTGAACAACAAACGAACTTGTCTTTGCAAGAACTTCAAAACCGTAAAGTTATACATCAAAAGTCACAAGACGAGCTTTTAACCGCAGCAGTTGCAAAAGTGGCTCCTGCCGTGGTGTCTATTGTTATTTCTAAAGACGTACCGCAGTTAGAAGTGGTCTACGTAAACCCGTTTGGGAACGATCCACTTTTTAAGGACATAGGCGTGCAAGTGCCAACCTACAAACAAAAAGGCACAGTTAGTAAGAAAGTTGGCGCTGGTACGGGTTTTCTTATTACCAGCAATGGATACATACTTACCAATAAGCATGTAGTGCAAGACGCAGAGGCAAGTTACACAGTGCTTCTTTCTAACGGCAAACAATTACCCGCTACAGTTGTATATAAAGATGGAACAGACGATGTGGCAATAGTTAAAGTTTCCGGAAGTGGTTTTGCCAAAGCAGAGCTTGGAGACTCTGGGAGTTTGCAACTAGGACAAAGTGTTTTAGCTATTGGCAACGCGCTTGGTGAGTACAGTAACTCTGTTTCCACTGGAATTATTTCTGGTCTTAACAGAAGTATAGAGGCGTCTTCTTCTGGTGGTGCAAGCGAGAAGCTCTCTGGAGTTATTCAAACAGACGCAGCTATAAACCCCGGAAACTCCGGTGGTCCGTTACTAAATTTAGACGGCAAGGTTGTGGGTATAAATGTAGCTACGGTTGTTGGCTCTAGCAATGTGAGTTTTTCTATACCCATAAATAGTGTAAAAAATATTGTTACTACAGTAGTAGGTAAGTAAAATTTACACAAAAAAGGACAGGTACGGGGCGAGCGCACCTGTCGGAGAAGTACCAAACTAACTGGCAGGACCGGACTTTTCCGGCGAGTGACAGAAAAAAGGCATATTTGTTCATGCATTGGTGCCTCTTTTCAGTTGTGGAAGATATTGCGGAAGGTAGTAGTGTCAATTAACTGCCGGGAGTGGGCAGTGCCCAAAAACACTACTTGTTTAGCGGTAAGCAAAATGTAATCTAGGCTTAAAATTTTGTCAATTTGCCAGCAAGGGGTAGTGCATCACTGCGTGGTATAATTTATGGGCTATGGTATTTACTAAAAATTACAAACCGCGCACCTTTGACCCAACATCGCCCGAGCCATTTAAGGTTTCGCGCAGCAAAATAGATTTTTTTGGCGAATGTCCTAGGTGTTTTTACATGGAAGCGCGGTTTGGCGTAAAGCGTCCAAGTATGCCCAGCTTTACTTTGAACTTAGCTGTGGACGCGTTGTTAAAAAAAGAATTCGACGTGCACCGTGTAGCCAAAACTGTGCATCCGCTGTTAAGGTCTTATGGTGTAGACTTAGTGCCTTTCCAACACCCAAACATGGGCGTTTGGCGAGAAAACTTTGTTGGTGTGCAGGCACTACATGGGCCAACCAATTTATTGGTGTTTGGCGCGGTGGACGACATATGGACAAATGCTTCGGGTGAACTGTTTGTAGTGGATTATAAAGCTACAAGTAAAGACGGCGCAGTAGATAAACTAGAAGACACTCGTTGGCATAACCAGTACCGCCGGCAAATGGAAGTCTACCAGTGGCTACTTCGTCAAAACGGTTTTAGGGTTTCTGATACTGGTTATTTTGTATATGTAAACGGCAAAAAAGACCGCGCTGCTTTTGACGCAAAGTTATATTTCGACGTTGCACTTATTCCTTACACAGGAACTGACGCGTGGGTAGACGACGTGTTAAAAAATATAAAACAGTGTTTGGTGGGGGAGTTGCCAAGTTCAAGTGAGACCTGTGAGTTTTGTGCTTACAGGAACAGCGCGAAAAACGTAGAAGAAACTCGGTTAGCTCCTGCTCAGCCGGTAAAGTCTAAGGTTACAAGAGGTACAAAGACACAAATTAGTTCTCATAACGCGTTGTTTTAAAAAAAGAAAATGCGGGCACCTAGCGGTTCCCGCACGTTTCACTTTCATACTTGTTTCCTCCGTTGCTATCGTTGCTATGCAAGCAGCTTTTTGAACATTTCTGCCGCGCTTTCTTGGAAGTCAAGCTCGTAATTGCAGCCCGCTTGTATTTGTAACTTACGTGTGAGTACACGGCTGCTAGAAGCAATCATTGGTTTTTTGCCGAACTTAGTCCGTGTCTCTTTTATAAGCTCGCAGGAATTACCATCGGGCAAGAGGTAGTCCCATAAAATTAAGCAGAAGTCGTCTGGTTTTTGGAGCAGTCGCCTTGCTGTTTCCAAGCTGTAGGCGCGCTTTGTCTCTACCCCAAAGCTCACGAGCGCATCTGCTAATGCATCTGAAAAACTAGCATCATCCTCAACTATGAGGACTGTTTTTTTTGCGACATAACCAACCTCCGCTATTTTTTGGCAATGAGAGCCGCGGCATAGCTGCCTTGTTTGTCTATTTGTTTTGTATAGTATTATGCAACATATTTAAGTTTTGGTCAATGTAAGTATGTAAATTTATACAAAGGCGTTTTTTTGTTTAAGCTAGCTTTTTATGTAGAAAAAGCTTATAATAAAGCAAGAGTTTAGTAGCATTAATTTTGTTTTATATGAAAAAAATAACGCGTATTGTAGCGGCAGGTCTTACCCTTATGGCGCTTTTAGTACCAACCATGGTTTCTGCGGCAGAGTTTATGAAATCGGCCGACGACAGTGGAAATGTTGTATTAAGTAGCACCGAGACGCATAAAAATTTGTACACTGCTGGCGGGAGTGTAAGTGTAAATAGTACTACCAAAGGTGACGTGTTCGCAGCTGGTGGTACTGTTACCATAGACGGGCCTGTGGAGCAAGATGCAGTTATTACCGGCGGGACGCTTACTATAAATAACAACATAGGTGGCGATGTTCGCCTTGCCGGCGGTACAGTTACCATAAACGCGCAAGTTGGTGGTGATGTGCTAGCAGCTGGCGGTACACTGGTTATTTCTGAAAAAGCAAGCGTTGGTGGCGACGTAGTTGTGGCCGGCGGTACAGTTACCATAAACGCGCCTGTGTCCGGTAAAGTATGGCTTGCCGGTGGTACAGTAATTATAAATAGCAAAATTGGCGGGCCAGTAACTATTCGGGGCGACAAGTCAGTAACTTTCGGGCCTAAGGCAGAAGTTACAGGCGCTGTAAAAGTATGGGGACAACAGGAACCTGTAGTACAAGACGGCGCGCAGGTTTCCCCTATAGATTTCCAAAAGAAAAATGCTAACTTTTCAACTGCGCAAGTTGCTCGGGCAGTGTTTTTGGGCGGACTTATTTGGGTGCTTGCGTATTTGTTCTTGGCCTTAGTGCTTTCTTGGGTTGCTCCAAAAAGAATTGCCAGTTTTAACACTCAGGTAAAAGCGCATTTTTGGATGAACACAGTTATTGGGCTTGCAGGGCTTGTTGTTACCCCCATTGTTGCTATTTTGCTTTGTGTAGTAGTAGTGGGCTACCAACTGGCATTTTTGCTTATTGCTGCTTATTTGTTGGCTTTGGCTGTGTCTTGGGCTTTGGCAGTTATGTGGACTGGATCTTGGCTGTACCAGCTTATTCGCAGACAAGCTACCATGCATGTAGGCTGGCAGACGGCTATAGTGGGTGCTTTGGCATTTACCTTTGTCCGATTTATACCGGTAGTTGGTAGCGTAATTTGCTTTATAATTTTTGTTGCCTGTCTTGGCCAGTTTTTAACCAATATAAAACATGCCTTGGTAGAAAAAGCTGGGGAAGTAAAAGAGTAATTAATTGCAGATTTTAGATTGTATATTTATGGATTTAACGAGAGTTTTAATCTGAAATCTGAAATCGCAAATCCGAAATAAGAATGTATGGGATTTTTAGACCCCGCTACCAGACGCAAGGCCGTCGGTACGGGGCATGCAAACTATATTATTAATTTTTACTTAACTTTATGGGTTTTTTAGACAAACTTAAAGATGTAAATGAAATGCGCAAACAAGCTAAACAAATAGAGCTTGTTTTAGCGCAAATAGACGTAACCGGTAAGTCTTCGGGTAGTAAAATAGTTATAACCATGGACGGTAACCAAGTGGTTAAAAGTGTGCAGGTAGACGACTCTATAGTTGGAGACAGGGGAGACATAGCGCGCAATATTCGTAGCGCCCTAGAAGACTTATTTAAGGAGCACAAGAAAGTTTTGCAAAGCAAGTTCGGGAGTATGATGCAATAACAGTACTAGACAGAAATGTCTAATTTCCAATTACTAATTTCTAATGTAGGATTTGGAATTGCATTAGGCATTAGATATTAGGAATTAGACATTCAGTGAAAAAAACATGCGAAAATATATAATATTTATATTTATTATAACTATCGCCTTAGTGTTCCCCACTAAGGCTTTTGCGCTGTCTATTTACGATTTGCAACCAAAAGTGGAGGCCGCGAGCATTACTGCTAAGTCAGTTGTTGTACTAAACCAAGCTACTGGGGAAGTTTTGTATGAACAAGGCAGTGGCGAGTCTCGTGTGCCCGCAAGTTTAGTTAAGCTTACTACTGTGCTTGTGGCTTTAGACGTGGTTTCAAATTGGAATAGCCTATGTACTGTTGGAGCTTTAGACAGAGTTGGTGGTGTAGAAATTACAAAAAAAGATACTGCAGTAACTTACACCATGCAAAGCTTGCTTTATGCAACACTTATTCCCTCGGCTAACGACGCTGCTACGGCTTTGGCTCGGTGTAGCGGGGTAAGTCATGGAGACTTTTTAGCGCGCATGAACGACAAAGCTCGCGGGCAAGGAGCGGTGAACACTTCGTACGTAGACTTTTCTGGTATAAGTAACCAAAATGTTACAACCGCCAGCGATATGGCGCACATTGCCAATTCGGCGTTTAGCACAGATCGTGTTCGCGCCATTACACGACTCCAGAGTTACAGGTTTTGTAGTGTAAACAAACAGTGCCAAAGCTTGCGCAACACTAATCAGTTACTAAAGGATACATCGCTCTCCACAGTGGCAGGGAAAACCGGTACCTTAGATGGCGCTATAAACTTTGCCGGAAGCTTTAAAGACAGCCAGGGCCACTATTTTATAGTTGTTGTTCTTGGTGGAAGTACTAAAGAAAGCAGATTTAGTGAGGCAAAAGAACTCGTGCGTTTTGCCTCCTCCCGTGCGTCTTGGTCCGACCAGTTTGCTGAAAAATAACTTTTTCTCAATGCTTTGGAGTATTGTCGTATTTTGGCAATTTCCGTGGTATTTTTATTTTTCCAATTTTTAGTGATGTAGCGTTTATACAAGTTTCAAAGTCAAAACAATTATATAAGTTAATTTAGAATGCCAATTTTTTTTGTGGCCAATAAGAATATAATTAATAAAGTTACAGAATGGTTGTATAGGTACGGGCCGGCAGAAGCGGTGGCTACTTTTGGCGGTTACATGGTGGCGGTTTTTGGTAATTATTCGGACTACAATACTTTAGCTGTCTCTTATGTGGCAAGCTGGACAGACGGTGTGACGTACTACATTGCTAATTTTGTCCGCGAATTTTTTCATTCTCGCAAAACAAAACCGGAGTACTCATTGTCCAAGGCGTGCTATAAGTCTGTGCGTAACTGTGTGGTAGAGTTTGGTCCGGCTCATGCTCTTAACGCGTTTTTCTTTCAGCCGTGGGGAATTTATGTTGCTACAAAGTATAGTCACAACGTAACTTTTGGATTTTTTATTGGTACACTTATTTCCGAAGGCGGATTTTACTTTTTAGTTATATGCGCCTATGAACTACGTAAGCGATATTTAGCAGATTAAACATCGTATGCCAAATGTTTCCAGAAAAAAAGTATTAGTCGGGCTGTCGGGCGGAGTAGACTCTGCTGTTTCGGCGTACCTTCTACTTAAAGCTGGGTATGAGGTAGAGGGTGCATTTATGAAGAACTGGTCTTCTACTGCAGGGCTAAAGGTGCAAGACTGTCCATGGCTTCAAGACCGGCAAGAAGCTTTGCGCGTTGCGGCGCACTTAGGCATTAAATTGCATACGTTGGACTTTGAAAAGCAGTATTCCAAAAATGTAATGGATTACTTTTTCCGCGAATATAAGGCAGGAAGAACTCCAAACCCAGATGTCATGTGTAACAAAGAAATAAAGTTTAAACTGCTTTATAACTTTGCCATGAAAAATGGATTTGACTATTTAGCTACAGGACACTATGCGAGGAGCGAAGGGACGAAGCCCCGTAGTGGTCGTGCTCTGCGACCTACTACTGGGGCACGTGCTGACTACCGACTACTCAGGAGTCGCGACGAGTTTAAAGATCAAACATACTTTATTTACAACATTAAACCAGAACAACTTCCGCACATTTTATTCCCTATTGGTGGAATGAAAAAGACCGAAGTTAAAAAGTTAGCAAAAAAGATTGGTTTGCCGAACGCAAACAGAAAAGAGAGTATGGGTTTGTGTTTTGTGGGTAAAATTCGGCTAAAAGATTTTTTAAAGCAAAAGGTAAAGGCGAAGCCTGGGAAGATTATGCTAGGGCTAAGGGCTAAGGTTGTAGGGCTAAGTAGAACCCAGAGGAGTTCTGACTTAGCCCTTAACCCTATACGCTATACCCTTCTTGGCCGCCACAGCGGCCTACACAACTACACCATAGGGCAAAGGCAGGGGATAGCTGTAGGCGGTAAGGGTGGGCCGTATTATGTGATACGAAAAGACCTAAAGAAAAATATTTTATACGTCACGGCAGATGCAAATGACCCAGGGCTAGAGGTGAGCGAAGTGGAGTTACATAGCACTAACTGGATTAGTGAAGAAGGGCTAAGGGCTAAGGGTATAGGGCTTAGTAAGAAGGGAAGTGGTATTAACTTAGCCCTTAGCCCTATAACCTATACCCTAACTGCTAGGTACAGGCACCAAGGCAAGCTTGTGCCGTGTAGTCTGGAAAAACTTGGAAAAGACCAATATAAAGTAAAATTTAAAACGCCTCAAAAGGCGCTTGCAAGTGGTCAAAGTGTTGTATTGTATTCCGGTAAGGTTTGTCTTGGTGGTGGAGTTATAGCATAAGTAAACCTTATGCAAGGTATGCACTTCTACAGTTTCTTTAGAAAAAATAAAAAAAGTCCCGCCAAAGCGCAGTCGGGACAACTATAAGCAAATGATTGCTTGATTTTGCGCTTTGGCGGTAACAGCTACTGCCGAATCCAGTAGTAAACTCGCCAGCCCGGCTTGTTATTGGCCTGCGGGAGTGTCCCGTTCAGCCTAATCGCGTCCTTCGACGCTGGTTTATTCACGAGGGCGTTAAAAATTTGCTCGCGAATTTCGCGCTCGTGCGGTTTTGGGCCGGCCGGCCAATCAATC
>JAHFJH010000027.1 GCA_023245995.1 Candidatus Doudnabacteria bacterium
AACGAGTGGCCAAACAAGTACGAACAAATGCTTGGTCGGGAGTTCACAGGAGGCATAGATCCTTCTATAGGGCAGTGGCAAAAGCTTGCACTTGCGCGTGTTTTTTATCGCAACCCGAATGTGTTTGTACTGGACGAGCCAACCGCGTCTATTGACGCTGAGGCAGAGGCGCATATATTTGAACGACTCGAGCAATTATCGCAAGGCAAAACTTTAATCCTTATTTCTCATAGATTCTCAACTGTAAGAAGAGCGGACACTATATGCGTTATAAAGGACGGGCAAGTTCACGAGCAAGGAAGTCACGACTTGCTCTTAAAAAAGAATGGTACTTATGCACACTTATTCAAGCTTCAGGCAAAAGGCTATGAATAGGGCTATAATGAATCTTGCCAAAATGTAGAAATTTAGTTATAGTTATGTAGATAAATTTACCCGAAAGGGTCTTTTCTTTGTATTAGGTTTCGTTTTAACTATTAACTATCCACTAACCACTATCCACTAACTCAATGTCCAACGAAGTCGTCCTCCGTTTTAGCGAGGTAACATATGAATATGTTCACAAAAAACCGCTTTTAGAAGAAGCGTCTTTTTCAGTACGACAGAGGAGCAGGGTGGCGCTTATGGGTCAAAATGGGGCTGGTAAGTCTACGCTCTTTAAGCTTATAACCGGTGAGCTTAAACCTCACGAGGGGCAAGTAGTGCTAACGCCAAAGGACACGTCTGTTGGTATAGCAAGACAAGTCATACCCGCCGAGCACATGGGGCTAACAGTCCGCGAGTACTTTGCAACAGCATTTGCAGAAAAAAAATATAATTTAGATAAACTCATAGCCAATGTATTTGGTGCGGTAAATGTCTCTTTGCCTTTAGAAAAAAAAGTTAAAGAGTTCTCCGGTGGACAACAAGCAAGACTCCTGCTTGCCTACGCGCTTATACAAGAACCAGACATTTTGCTACTTGACGAGCCTACGAATAATTTAGATAAAGCGGGTATAGAACACCTGACAGGATTTTTAATGATGTACGAAAAAACCTGCATAGTTATTTCCCACGACGCCGATTTCTTAAACGCCTTCACCGACGGCGTGTTGTACTTAGATTCATTTACAAAAAAAGTAGAGCAGTATACGGGTAATTACTTTGACGTAGTAGAAGAAATAGGTAAACGCATAGAGCGGGAAAACTTACAAAATGCCAGAGCTGAACAGGAAATAAAACGCTTAAAGGCGCAGTCAGAACAGTTTGCACATAAGGGTGGTAAGCTCCGTGCCGTTGCTAAACGCATGCGCGAGTCTGCAGAAGAGGCCGAGGACACCATGGTAGACGTACGCAAAGAGGACAAAACCATACGTGAGTTTGTAATTCCGGTACAAGAGTTTCCTGCTTTTTTTAACGGGCAAATTGTAAAAATAGATTCTATAACTGCAATTAAGGACAACGAGCCCATAAGCACAGAGCGGGACATAACCATACGTCGCGGTAGCCACATACTTATACAGGGTCCAAACGGCATTGGTAAGAGTACGTTTCTTGAAAAACTAATTCAAGGTACAGCAGAAGGCGTAACAGTTTCACCAGAGGTAAAGGTTGGCTATTACAAACAAGATTTTTCCATGTTAGATTTTGGCCAAACAGCCTTTGATGCACTTATGGACGCTATGCAACTTAAAGACGAGCCACTTATGCGCTCCATAGCTGCAGGTTTCCTGCTAGACGGTAAAGCACTTGGCACGGAAATTGGGGCGCTTTCTGAAGGGCAAAAAGGCTTGCTCGCGTTTTGCAGGCTGGTAATAATGAAACCGGGACTTTTGGTTTTAGATGAACCAACCAACCACATAAACTTTAGGCACTTACCCGTAATAGCAAAAGCGCTAGACGAGTACGAAGGTGCACTTATAATGGTCTCGCATATTCCGGATTTTGTAGCACAAGTGCGTATAGATGAAATAATAGACTTAAGCTCAATATAAAAAAACAAGAGGCACGTAAAACTGAAATTACGTGCCTCTTATTGCGACAACTTTTACCCACATTTAACTAAACCTTTGTATCAACTGGTTC
Source organism: Candidatus Doudnabacteria bacterium (assembly GCA_023245995.1). Classification (GTDB taxonomy): domain Bacteria; phylum Patescibacteriota; class Doudnabacteria; order UBA920; family UBA920; genus JAEUSE01. The sequence continues at coordinate 2,065 of JAHFJH010000027.1, forward strand.
ATCTTGGCATGTATCTCTGCGTGCCCAGGACATGCAGTCTTGATGCCATTTGCTGCATTTACGATTTGCGCTTTTTGAGCCGGCTTGAAGTCCGTCGCCAAAACGAGGTCGCTTACGTAATTGTTCACCAAATATCTACAGCCAGGGGCTGCATTTGCTATAGCTACTGGTTGGTTGGCTTGAGCTTGGTCGTTTCTTAACCAGAAGTTGCAACTTGAAGCCAAAGTCGCCAAGACTTTGGTTAAAAAGGGTTGTCTTTGGTCCATACTTCCTCCACTCTTTTTTGACTAGGCCAGCCGGTTTCGCCGGTACGACTCAGTTTTTCTAATGCACCATTATAAGGACTTTGCCGTATTTAGTCAACTAATTGGTAAAACTACTTTGTCTGTATATAATAGTGGTAAGGAGGAGAACGCTCATGAAAGTTATCCAATACATAGAGGTGGGCGGAGTGCGAATTCGGAAATTTGGCACTTCCGCTATAGAACAACAACAGCTTCAAGCGGAGCTTAAACGACGTGCTACAAAAGTAAGGGTTATGCTTGAGGCACTTGAAGAAGTTAGGCGCACAACGCATGCGACTACGCAAATTGAGTTTAATGTTGTTCCTCGGTACTTCACCGACTAACAGCACCCTCTGTTGGTTACGCAAGGGGAGGCGCGCAGGTCTCCCATTTTTTTATGTTACAATAAGGTATACGTTGGTACAGTATTGAACCCAGTTAGACTTCTTTGCAACTGGCCTTAACGCCATTATCCATGCCAGTATTGCAGATGAATAATGCGACAGAACCTAAGTGCAAAGCTTGCAAAGAAGTTCTGCTGGGTATTTAAACATTTAGCATGGAAAATGCACAGCCACTTGCGGCAAAACTTAGGCCAAAAAATTTGGAGGAGTACATAGGTCAAGAACATTTGGTGGGTTTAGGTAAGCCCATACGTACTGCCATAGAACAAAAGCACTTGTTTAGTTTTATTTTATGGGGCCCCCCTGGAGTAGGGAAAACTACGCTTGCCAGAATATACGCAAAAGCATTAGGCGCGGATTTTTACGAGCTTTCTGCGGTAAGTGCGGGTAAGGAAGATATACGAAAGATAGTTGAACAGTCCAAATCTACAAATGAAACAAATCAACAAATAACTACAAATAAATCTCGCATACTTTTCCTGGATGAAATTCATCGCTTCAACAAAGCACAGCAAGACTTTTTGTTGCCCTATGTTGAAAGTGGGCAACTTACACTCATAGGTGCTACTACAGAGAACCCAAGTTTTGAAGTTATACCCGCCCTGCTTTCACGCTGCAGAGTTTTTACTTTAAAAGAATTAACAGACGATGAAGTAAGCACTGTTATAAAACGAGCCACAAGTGTACTTGCTTCCATAAGCAGTGGTATGGGCGTACTGGACGAGGAAGCTGTTGACTGGCTAGTAAAAATGGCAAATGGTGATGCGCGCCAAGCTATAACTATGCTTGAGAACACCTTTAGCTTGTACGGCAAAATTACGCTTGAAAGTTTAAAAGAAACTTTGCAGTCAAAAACTTTACGGTACGATAAAGCAGGAGAGGAACACTACAACACCATTAGCGCATTCATCAAGAGCATGCGCGCCTCACAGGCGAACTCTGCCTTGTACTACCTAGCACGCATGGTAGAGGCAGGGGAGGACCCTTTATTTATTGCTCGTCGCATGGTTATTTTTGCAAGTGAAGATATAGGTTTAGCTCAGCCTACAGCTCTTGTAGTGGCAAATGCAGTATTCCAAGCTTGCCAAACTATTGGTTACCCAGAATGTGCAATAAACTTGGCTCATGGGGTGGCGTACCTTTCTAAGTGTAAAAAAGACCGCTCAGCTTACGAGGCACTTCGTGCATCCCAAGAAGATGTAAAACAGTTTGGCAACCTACCTATACCGTTAATTGTTAGAAACGCTCCTACCAAACTCATGAAAGACGAAGGGTACGGTAAAGGTTACGAAATGTATACTGACACAAGTTTCTTGCCACAGGAGCTTAAAGGAAGAAAATACATTTAGGCGTCTTTATGCGCTTTACAATAACTTCATGTTTTACGTCGTCACCATATAGTGTAGTATTATACTCAAATGACCTAAGTAAAATTAAGACCAGCTCTATCCATGCTATATGAATATACTTATTACAGGTGGCTCCGGATTTATAGGCACTCACTTATCAAATAAATTAGAGGGCAAGATTACGGTCTACGACCTAAAGCCTCCAGTTAGTAGTAGCGTCACCTATGTGCAGGGTGATATTAGGTCAACAAAAATAGACCAAGTTATTGCTCAGACGGACGTTGTCCTTCACTTAGCTGGGCTCTTGGGTACCCATGAACTGGTTGAGAAAGTTAAAGAAGCAATTTCTGTAAATATTGAGGGTAGTGTAAATGTTATGGAAAGTTGCTCTCGGCATAATAAAAAACTAGTATTAATATCAAAACCTAATATTTGGCCAAATACCTATTCTATTACCAAGGCGGCAAATGAACAGTTTGCAGAAATGTACAGGATAGAAAAAGGTTTAAAGCATATTGTAATAAAGTGGTTTAATGCCTATGGTCCAGGCCAGCCGACATTTGCAGAGTCAGGTATTAGGAAAGTTATACCAACATGGTTTACAGATGAAAATATAGAAATATATGGCGACGGCAGTCAAACAATGGACCTAATTCATACTACAGATATTGCTGAGTCAACTCAAATTTTGCTAAATAATTTAGATGCAATATTAGGTAAAACATTTCAAGTGGGGAGTGGTACAGAAGTAACCGTAGAGGAAGTGGCAAATATAGTGGCAAGTATGACTGGAAAAAAAATTATTCACCTACCCATGAGACCAGGCGAAACGCCGAACACTAGACTAAAGGCAGATATTACTGAAATAGCTAAACTCGGTTGGAAGCCAAGAGTTTCTTTGGAAGAAGGCTTGCGCGAGACGTACGATTGGTATAGCCATAACTATAATTTCTAGTCGTTAAATGCTATTTTTTTGTTAAGCAGGCCTGTGGTAAAGAGCACTTTTGCCACAGTGTAAAATATAAAATACATGAACAACAATATTGCTGTATATAGTGCGGCGTTAGGTAACGCAGTTATTCGGGACCCGCATTTTGTTTCTAAGAATTTTGACTACATTTGTTTTACAGACAACGCGGAAGTGCAGTCTAAAGTTTATGCTATAAACTGTGGGCCAAAACAGGAGAACCCAAGGCTTAAGGCAAAAGAATATAAGCTACAGCCACAGGTGTATTTGTCCCAGTACGAGCGTTCTTTGTGGGTGGACTCGGGTATAGAAATTATTTCCGACTCACTATACGAGGAACTTCTTCCTTATATGCACGTGCCTTTTGTACTGTTTGAAACGCCGACACGACATACGGTTGCCGAAGAGGTTGAGTATTGCTTGAAACATAACAAGACCGGTTCCGAGCGTGCAAAAGAACAGTACGAATTTTACAGGGCACAAGGCTTTCCGGATACCTCTGGTTTAATGAAAGGCGGATTTATGTTACGGCAACATAACCATCCTATTATAAAAAAGTTAGATGACTTATGGTGGGAACACAACCAAAAGTTTTCTACCCGAGACGAAGTTAGTTTGCCGTTTGTTATTTGGAAGTTGGGTTTAGTAAAAGATTTAGACTATTGCATACTGCCATACGACATGCGGGACAATAAACTAATAAAAGTTCATGACCCTTTAATATAGCGTGGCGAAGAGCACCTTCGACTCAGTGAAAAATGGTTGTATTTAAGGCTAGTTTAAATAAGGCTGGATTTATTCCAGCCTTTTTGTTATACCATGGGCAGAGTGTTGGGGCGTCCGGCACTAACTTTACTTCAGCTAAGCTCGAATGCTTGGCTGTACCAACGACTAGGAGGGATTATGAAACGAGAGCTACTGTCGATTGCAAATGCTAGTAGTCTGCCTCCAGACTACGATGCAGCGAAAGATTTGGTTGAACTTGAGAAACGCAATGTCCGCGCCGCTGCGCGCGCGAAGTACATCAAGGCCGCCTTGGTAACTGCCGCGCTCGCGGGTTGGTGGCGCAATAGTTGCCAACTGGCAGACAATTGCCAAATTCTTTCGCCAATAGCTGTGCACAAGTCCCTGTTTGCCTGAGAGAACATAAACCCACGTCTGGTGGTAGTTTTCTCAGGCAAACGGGGCAAATTTATTTATAACTATATGATATAATAATAGTATAAAAATTAGTTAAAGAAACAAAATGAAAACACTTTGGAAAAAATATCCAGATGTAGTAGGTATGGTTACAAGCTACTTTGGGGGAGTTATGGTCACTATTTTGCTTGGAGTAGTCTTGTTTAGTGGCAACGGTGGGGTGCAAAATAAGTTTGGCCTAAGTGCTATGCACTCAGACGCCTCTGGAAATGTTCGCTATTTGGGTCCGCCTATTTGTGAACCCAGCAACACAAGCCCTCGCTGTAACAGGTCTCCTTTGGTTATAAAGTCACCCAGAACTTTGCCGGGGAGTATTCAGGGGCAGCCGTATTCTTACCAATTTCAGGTAACGGGTGGTACAGCGCCTTACAGTTGGGAAACTACTACAGAGTCAAATCTTGACTGGTATCCTTGTTGTTTGGTTTCGCTTAGTCAAGGTGGACTGTTTGCTTCTGTTGGCGGTGACTCTGGTAACGACCATATGCCTTATGTTGGTACCTACCAAGTAGGCGTAAAAGTTACAGACTCTGCTGGTAGAAGCGCTACCGGTGTACACCAGTTTACTATAAGTCCGGAAGACGCAGGCAGGCCTTTACGCATAACAGGTGAGTCTGCATTACCAGACGGAAATGTAGGTGAAGGGTACTACTATCATTTTCAGTTTAGCGGTGGAGTAGGACCGTATTCTTGGAGTATTGTGCCAAGCAAACACGCATACCCTGCAGGAGTTTTTGAACTTTCTAACAGCGGTATGTGGCACACGCCATTTACCTTGCCATACGCTGGTGACTACGACGTAACTGTACGACTAACAGACAGCAGGCAAACCGTGGAAAAGACATTCACTTTTAGTGTGCTTGGCGGAGACACCGGCCAGAAAGACCAGTAATTCGCTAGATACAAACCAAATATTTTTAAAAATAGCACCCAATATAGTTTTGCGGTGCTATTTTTTCGTTTTGTCTGGAGTTTGACAAAAACCGCCTAAAACTGCTATAATTTTTAGTCTTAGAACAAACAAAGTAAACAAAACTCCGCATATATAAAGGAGCTTATGGGCGGGGTTTTTATTTATCTCTCAAATGACTTGGTTTGGTAAGCACAATGTACACGAATTTTCCGACTTGGCTACAAAAGGCAGGGGGCTTATGGTGGGCAATAAACGCTTTGTACACCACTCAAATCTTGAGTTAGAAAATAGCGCAGCTGTAAGTATTACTCTTAAGCAAAAGTTGGTAATGCTTATTTCTTGTATATTGGTTCTTGCTTTATTGCTTGTTAGTTATAAAACAGTCGTGTTCGCACTCGTGTGCGTGTTGACTGTTTTTTATTTTGTGGACTTGCTTTTTGGTTTGTTTTTAGCGCATAGAAGTTTTTCTCGCAATCCAGAAATACAGGTGAGTGCTGAAGAGTTAGACGCTTTGGTTGAAAATGATTTACCCACCTACACTGTGTTTTGTCCTTTGTATAAAGAATGGCAAGTTTTACCGCAGTTCGTAGAAGCCATGCAGGCGTTGGACTATCCGAAAGATAAACTGCAAGTCATGTTGCAGTTGGAAGAAGACGACGCAGAAACAGTACAACGCGCGCAAAATATGCAGTTGCCAAAATATTTTGAAATTGTGGTTGTCCCAAATTCTAAACCAAAAACTAAACCAAAGGCCATGAATTATGGTCTGCAGTTTGCAACAGGGGACATAGTTACCATTTACGACGCAGAAGACAAGCCAGAAAGCTTGCAACTAAAAAAAGTTGTAGTTGCGTTTCGGAAACTGCCGGAAAATGTAGTTTGCGTGCAGGGAAAGCTAAATTTTTATAACCCGCACCAGAACATGCTTACTCGTATGTTTACAGCAGAGTATAGCTTGTGGTTTGACCTCATATTGCCTGGACTTCAGAGCATTGGTGCTCCTATTCCTTTAGGTGGGACATCGAATAACTTTAAAAAGTCTATACTTCACGAAATCTATGGTTGGGACGCGTATAACGTAACAGAGGACTGTGACTTGGGTATGCGTTTGTCTAAACGTGGCTACAAAACAGCAATTGTAGATTCAACTACCTTAGAAGAGGCAAATAGTAACTACCACAACTGGTACCGACAGCGTTCTAGGTGGATAAAGGGCTACATGCAAACTTACTTAGTGCACATGCGAAGCCCCATGAAGTCGGTAAAAGAATTTGGACTTCGGAACTTCTTGCTTTTGCAGTTGACCATTGGTGGAAAAGTTTTGTCTATGTTTATAAACCCATTGCTTTGGGTTATTACCATAAGCTACTTCGCTGCTCGTACTGTGGTGGCGCCTATTATAGAACCTTTTTTCCCGCCAGCTGTTCTGTATATTGGTGTTGTGAGTCTTATTTTTGGAAACTTTTTTTACATTTACGCGTACTTAATTGGTCTTGCAAAACGTAAAGAGTTTAGAGTTATGAAGTTTGTTTTCTTGGTGCCGTTGTATTGGCTTGGTATGTCCGTAGCAGCTTGGAAAGCGCTTTATGAGTTATTTGTGAAGCCACACTACTGGCAAAAAACAAATCACGGACTGCATTTGGCCAAAGACGAAATTGAAAAGTTAAAAGTTGAAAGTGAAAAGCAAAAGACGGAGTTAATACTGAATCCAGAACTACAAGCTACACCTGCGATGTTGGACCAAGCTCCAAGTTTAAAACACCAAGCATCTGAGTTATTGATTTCTGAGTCTATACAGACTACAGACTACAAACCGCAGACTAGTGCTTCTGTCTTGTCTAGTAGCTTGAAGCTAGGGGCAAGTAGTTCTTTTTCTATTCGTGCTTACGTAACCGCAAAATACCTAGAGCTTAGGTCTAGCAAAGTTGCTATGGAAGGCGCTTGGCTTGTTGTTGCCAGCGCAGGTGCGAACTTTTTTAACTTTTTACTAAATGCTTTTTTGGGTAGGAAACTTACTCTTACGGACTTTGGGGTGGTAACTTTATTTAGCACTATTATAAGTCTTTCGGCGGTAGTTTTTGGCGCAATTTCTTCTACTGTTACGCATATAGTAGCTTTCTTACTTGGCCAGAAGCGAGTAACCGAAGGCGTTGCTTTTAACAAAAAAACTGTTCGGTATGTTTTCTTATGGTCCATGCTGGCATGTCTTGTGTGGGTGTTAGGGGACGATTACATTGCAAACTTCTTTCAAGTAAGTGATATAACTTTAATTTGGTTTTTCTCGCCTACGCTTTTGTTTGGCGCGCTTGCTTCGGTGCAGTATGGCTTCCTTAAGGGTCGTTTCAGTTTTAAAGCACTTGGCATAGCAACCCTTGTTGAGGCTATAAGCAAACTTGTATTTGCCATGGCTTTCGTATGGAGTGGGAGAACAGACTTGGTGGCTGTTAGCATTCCCGCTTCTATAGCTGTTTCTTTCTTAGTCCTAGACTACTACGCAGAAAAAATGCTGGACGCAAAAGCTGTAGAAAACGATGCTGAAAAGACGAACACAAAAGTTCCTGCATTTCCTTATAGCTTTTTTGGTGCAAGCATGTTAAGTGGTGTTGCTGCTACACTCTTTTTAAACATAGACGTACTCGTAGCCAAACACACGCTTAGCCCAGAGGCTGCAGGGGCGTATGCTCTACTTTCTTTAGTTGGCAAAATGATATTTTTGTTTGGTTCGTTGCTAACTACATTTATTAACTCTGTTGTTAGTCACCACGACGGTGCAAAAACAGATCCCCATACGGCTTTTTCCAAAATTTTTCGGCTTACGTTATTTGCTTCCAGCCTTGCGTTTTTAGGTGTTGGTCCACTTGGACGTTGGACTGTTCCTTTGCTGTTTGGCGATAAGTCCAACATAATTGTGCCTTATCTTAACGCTTACGGGCTGGCCATGGTTGCTTTTACTTTAAGTTGCGCGCTTGTTGGTTACAGAGTAGCCAGAAAGCAATATTCATTTGCTTGGGTGCAGGTTTTTGGTTCTCTTGCTACACTCCTTGCTTTGCTAATTTATAACGACAGCATTGGCACATTAACTTTAGTTGTATTTGTAGGAGCCGTAGGAACTTTGTTTCTAATAGTCTTGTGGCGCGCCGTAGTTATAAATAGTCGGTTTGTACTCAGAAACTTAGTAGACCTGTTTGACTTATTTGTTCCATTTTCCACTTTTACTCCACTTTCTAGCAAGTTAGAGCAAAATGCTAAAAGAATTTTGGTGTTTAATTGGCGAGACACAACCCATGCATTTGCCGGCGGTGCAGAAAGTTATATTCATGAACTAGCCAAGCGTTGGGTTTTGGCCGGACACTCTGTAACCCAGTTCTCTGGCAACGACAGTACACAGTTAAGAGAAGAGGTTGTTGACGGAGTACATGTAGTACGAAGGGGTGGGTTTTACTTTGTTTATGTTTGGGCTTTTCTTTACTATATGTTCCGCTTCCGCGGTAAGTACGACATTATTATAGATTGTCAAAACGGCATACCGTTTTTTACGCCTTTTTACGCCCGTGAACAGGTCTACTGTTTGCTTCACCATGTACACCAAGAAGTGTTCCATAAGTTTTTGTCCCGCCCACTGGCCTTGTTCGCTGCATGTTTAGAAAAAGATCTTATGCCCTATGTGTACCGCGACACGAAGTTTATAACTGTTTCTAACTCAAGCAAAAAAGAAATGGAAGACTTGGGTCTTGGACTTGCCGGAATTGAAGTTGTGTTTCCGGGAGTGGACTTAGAAGTCTTGGAGCCGGGGGAAAAATCTGCAGAGCCAAGCATACTGTACTTAGGCAGGTTAAAAGCCTATAAGTCTGTAGACGTGCTTGTGCGCGCATTTGAAAAAGTTAGAAACAAATTACCAAATGCAAAACTAATTATAGCTGGGGGTGGGGAAGAAGAGCATAGTTTGCGAGAGTTAGTAAGGGAGCGCAAACTGTCGCACGCTGTGAAGTTTAAAGGTAAGGTTACAGACGCAGAGAAGCTTAGCTTGTTACAACAGGCTTGGGTGTTTGTAAATCCTTCAATGATGGAAGGTTGGGGTATAACCACAATAGAGGCCAATGCATGTGGTGTACCAGTGGTTGCAAGTAATGTTCCGGGACTGCGGGAGTCGGTGCAGAACCCACACACAGGTTACCTTGTGCCTTATGGCGACGAAGACGCACTTGCTAAGCGTATAACTGAACTACTAGAGCAACCAGAGCTACGAGAAGCCATGGGTAGGAATGCCCTTATTTGGGCTAAAAACTTTGACTGGGAACTTAGTACACGGAAAACCCTAACACTTATTTTGAAAGCAGAGTAGTATGTCAAATTCACTTAAAGTAAAGATATTAGTACAGCTCAGACGTTTAGTTTATTGTTCGTTTGGTGTATTAGGTCGCATTTGGTACAGACTTAGCCCATATCCTGTGGTGCTTTGCTATCACAGCATAAACGAAGATAGATGGTTTCATGGAGTCTCACTAAGAGTTTTGGAACTGCAGTTAACTTGGCTCAGGAGTTTTGCCCGCCCTGTGACTATGGATGATATATATAAACACGTTGCTGGCAAAGTACCCATTACCACACCGGCTTTTGCTGTGAATTTTGACGATGGTTATTCTAGCATCTTGTCTGCAAAACCGTTACTAGATAAATTAAATATCAAGCCAACATTCTTTGTACTATCTGATCCAAGCAAGGCCAGCCACGCTGAGCTGGATGCCAATTATGAATTTTTGACTGATTCACAAATTCGTTCGCTTATTCGTTCTGGCTGGACCTTAGGTTCGCACAGTGCTACGCACAGAGATTTTTGGGGCCTTTCTGAACATGATATGAAATTAGAAATCCATGAGTCTAAGTTAGAACTAGAAAAACGTTTCAATGTGAATGTAAAGTACATAGCTTATCCTAGAGGTAGATATACAGATAAGGTCCTGGAATTTGTGAGAGCTGCGGGGTACTTAATGGCCCTGTCCATGGATGATGGTATTATTAGTAAAGGCCAAAACCCATATACTATTCCACGAACAGGTATTAATAGAACGCACAGTTTTTCGGAATTTAAGTCTAGTTTTCCGCCTACGGCTATTTA
>JAHFJH010000028.1 GCA_023245995.1 Candidatus Doudnabacteria bacterium
TAAAGAACCATAGTAAGGCTAGTAATAGTATGGCCGAAGGTATAACTACTAAGAGCAAGTGCCAAGGAATAATCCAAACTACAATACTTGCTCTGTCGTGGTCCTGCGTGGCACCAAAAGTTAGCCCAAGTTTTGCTGTATAACGTAGTCCAAGTGGGGAGTAGCGCCATTCATACCCGACTTTTTTCCAGAAGTCTTTAGGAGGCTCTGGGGGTCTTGCGTTGCTTCTGTCCTCTACTTGTCCTTTAAGCGTAAGCCAGCTTACTTCATAGCGGCGAATGCTTCGAGGAAGAACATTGCCGCCTTCGGCATTTGTTGGCACTATTTTAGTGTTTTTTCCAAATATGTTTTTTATAACAATATCACCAAGTGGTTTTACCCATGAGTCGCCGTTGTTTTGAAAGCGGTAATAAAAGTCTATTGGCAAAGAAGAAAACCAGTGTTTTTTGTCTTTAGTATTAAATTCTAAAATATTCGCTCCTTCGGTGAGGTTGCCATTTACGCGTAGTAGTACTAGGTTGCCGAGGTCTGTGCCCAGCGCAACTTGTCCGCCGCCGTCCGCACCTGGTGGCAAGCTGGCAGCAAAGATAACTGCAAAGTAACCACTTGGTTCGGCATTATTCGGAACAGTAATGGTATATGGAACTAGTATGTCCTGTTTTGGTCCAACGGTGGCGCTTGGCTGAATAGATATCCAAGTAGCTAGATTTTGCTGTTTTTCTGGAAAGTCTGGGGTACCGCTCTCATTTTTAGCTTCAAAGTTTCGAATTAAAAAATATACAGTTTTACTTTGGCGCTCGTCGTTTATTAGTTTAAGCTGGCCATGTAGCACGCTTCCTGGATCTGCGCTTAGCTCGGTTTTTGGTGGAGAAATTGTTAGCGCAGAGGCGTTTTTGGAAAACAACAACAACGCCACCAGTGCAAGGGTAATTACGCAACAATTTTTAATTGTGAGCATTTTAGTCATTGGTAAAATAATAAATCCTTAGTCTTTGGCCCTTAGTTTTTAGCTTGAGTTACGCAGATGGTCTCGCAACTAATTTACGATACCACTTTTGGGCTAAAGATTAAAGACTAGAGATTAAGGATTGGTTGTGTTCTAAAAAGTGGCCGTTGCAATATAGGTTATGGTGCTAGTGTAAGCGCCTGCTTGTGTGGACCCAGAAATGTTTGCTAAATATGCCACAGAGGTAACATCACCGCTCGCTGGACCAGTGTAGGTAACAAGGGTGGTAGTGGTGCTGGCTACAAAGTTATAACTGCTGGTTGTAGAGCACACATAACCGGAGGTAACAGTTTGGCTTCCCGTAGTAGCTTTGCCGCATAGAGCGAACTGGGCGGAGTTTGGAGTTCCGTCGCTGTCGCTGCTTATTGTAGCTACTGCAATAGTATTTGATCCGCTGGTAAGAGTCGTACCGTTGTAACTAACTATATAACCACTTTGGGCGTTGGTGGCTACGTTTAGGGTGTGAGCAGTGTTAGAGGTTGTAGGGTCTGTACCAGCAGAGGCGTTTGCACCGCTTAAGTTGCCTGTTGCCCATCTACCTGTGGCAGTAGAAAGAGTTCCAAAACCTACCGTGGTGTCTGAAATGCTAAATGTAAGAGTTGGGTCTACTGTGGCAGTTATTACCACCTGGTCGTCGGTAATTATATCTACGTTTAAGGTGCCAGAGTCGGTAAATGTACCACTTACGGCTATGGTATCGGCGCTGCCGGTGGCACCGTTGCTAATTTGGTTGCTTCCTGTTGCGCCGGTCACGGCGTTAGTGCCAATGCGTATACGCACGCAGACACCCGCAGTAACCGTACCAGTACCAGATGTGATAGTCACGGTTGTAGTAGAGTCACCATCTGCTCCCCATGTGGTTCCAGAAGCAGAAGCAGCGAGGGTTTTTTCAGTAAAGGTTGCAGTGGAGCAGTTAGAGGTGTCTCCTGTAGCAAAGTCGATGTCGGTAAAGACTATGTTGGTAACGTTCGTAAAACCTGAAGAGAAGGTTAAAATTATAGTTTGTCCAGCTGCCACGCCAGTGGGGGTTACAAATTTTATTTCGTGGTTGGAGGCAGTTGAGGCTTTAAGCCTGCTCATCACGTCGGAAAGGCTTGTTACCTGCGCTGCATCAGCTTTGGATGCCGGAGGAAATATAACGGCAATTAAAGCAACAATGCTAACTATGGCTATGCGTTGTATGGAGGAAAGGTGTAATTTATTTTTCATGATTTATAGCAATACGGTTTTACTTTTTTGTTTCCGTGAATAATCCACAAGACTAATTTATTATAATAACTTTTTTTGTTTTTGGCTAGTAATATATTTCTTCCAACCTCGTAACTGTGTATAAGTATTTAAAAGCGCCAGTAATAAAGCAAAACAAAGGAGTGCAAGTAGGAGCTCTGTGTAATAGTCTTTTGCGTTTTCAGGTGAGTGCGTACGGCTTATAACAGCTTCATTTCCTGCTTTGTCTACTGCTTTTAAGAATACTTTCGTATTTTCGGTTTGTTTTTGTAGCCGGTATGGGCTTGTCGCCTTTGCCCAATTGGTGTTTTCTGGAGAGTTTTTTTCAGGGTCAATTTCGGCTATCTCATAATAATCTATGCCACTTTCTTTATCTTCGGCTTGGAATACTGCAAACCATTCACCGCTATATAAGTAGCTATCCCGCCCAATAATTAGTTCTAGGTTGGTTGGAGGGGCTGTGTCTTTTGTGACTAGAGGGGTTGGGCTAGGCGGAGTAGTTGCTTTAGTAATAGTTACGTATAGCGGTTCTGCAGTCCAAGACGTGTTTGTGCCTTGTCCATCGTTTAATAAAACCTGCGTACTTGGTTCAAACGAGATTACAGCCTTACCGGTTGTTTTGGCTATAAATTGTATTTCTAAAATACCGCCATTGTTCCCGGAAAACCCTGGATTTGGCAGGCCTCCTATAAATGAGACGTTGTTTCCATTTTTGTTGCTTGGAAGTTCGGGCCAGAATTTTAAAATAGAGTTGTTATAACGAATATTGCGTACGCTAAGCAGTTCCGAGGAGTAATTAATACTGGCTTCTATGGTGTTTATTGCTATATTGGAGCTGGCTTTAGCATAAACGGTAAACACACTATTTTGGCCAACTTTAGCTGGTCCAGTGAAATTTAGTACAGTATTTGCTGCTTGAGTAATAGCGGGAACTGTCAAAAACACAATGGTAAGTAAGGTTAAGAAAAAGCGATTATAGTTCATGTTTATTTTTAGTTTCATATTTATTTATTCCACCAATACATCATAATTGCGAAGTCTAGCAAGTTCACCGTGCTGTCCTTGTTAATGTCGGCTCTAATATTTGTTCCTTGCTTTTGCCAGTAATACATGAGAATACTAAAATCTTTGGCGTTAACTTTTTTATCGCAGTTTAGGTCTGCTGGCGGGAAGTCACATGGGTTGCTGATCGGAAATTTTGGAACAGATGGCGCAGGAGGTAAGTAACCACCACCGCTTCCGCCACTGCTGGGTGTGGTTGGCGCCGGTGTAGGTGTTGCTGTTGGTGTTGGAGTGCTTGAGACATCCCCACTTACTCCGACAGGTTCCACAATTGCTAAGGCGTATGCTCCTGTGTCTATTTCGCTGTTGGTGTTTGTGGATGTATTTATATCTACCACATAAGAACCGGTGGTGACGGGGTTTGTTATTTGATTTGTTCCAGTTGTTCCAAAGTTCGCGTTTGTTCCTATTTTTATCTCTATTGAACTGTTTCCAGCCACTGAGTTAGTGTCGTTAAGGGTTAGCGTAACGCTTCCCGACGTGCCGCTGGTAACAGCAACGCCCCAAGCTGCCCCAATTCCACTGCCGGCAGTTGCGGCAAGACTTATGTTTGTACTATTAACTTGCACATCTATGTCTCTATAGTCTAGGCTTGCCGGTATTGTGAAGTAACCCGCTCTTGGAGTAATAGATATATGGCCAGATGCGGTAATAGCGCTAGCGGTGGTGAATATTATAGTATGGTCGCTCGCAGTACTTGGGGCAGGAGTAGATAGTGTGTCTCGTAAAGTGGTTAGGTTGCCTGCTTTTGCTAAGTTGGCGGTTGCAATATACGTAAACATTATAAGCGCACCAAGTGCTACGAACTTGTATAGTTTATTTTTTTTAAAATATTCCATAGCACAGTGCTTAAACGTTTTGGTTTTGGTTACGACGAAAATCTAAATATACATTAAAACTTGTTAATACTAACAGAGCGGCCAAGAGGGCGTATAGGCTCCGCATTGTAAAAGAGCTTGGTTGTGTGCGCGAGCGTAGTTGTGTTTCTTGTGCTGTTAGTGCTTGCTCTTTTTTCTCCAGTTCTTTTTGTTTTTGTTGTAGCTCCGCGTATAGTGTATTCGTTGGAGTTGCTGGGACTATTGCAGAGAGGGATGTACTAGCAGCAACTCTACCGCTTTGCATGTTTGTTTTTGCCGGTTCAAGAGTATTGCAAATAAGCACTACATTTCCTGTTGCAAAAAGCAGTACAAAGAGTATTTTTGAAAAATTTGACACAGATGACTCGTTCATTAAGCTCATTATACCATGTTGTATGAGGTTGACGGACTGTGATATTTTTTGTATACTAAAATTCGATATTTACCTAATTTTATTATGAAGAGAACATATCAACCAAAAGTTAGAAAAGCTAAGCGGTCACATGGTTTTCGCAAGCGCATGGCAACTAAGGCAGGCAGAACTGTATTGTCTAAGCGCAGAGCCAAAGGTCGGAAGCTGTTGACTGTCGTATAGTAAAAAGTTCGTAAGGCAGAAAGTTTTTAAAGTAGTGTACTTTATAGACTGTATGAACTTTATACTTTTAACTTATTTTCATGTTAGCTAAAACTCATCGCCTCGCAAAGAACAGTGACGTTACGCGCGTCGTTCGCGCGGGGCGTTCGTTTTTTAGCCCAATGTTTATTATAAAATTTGTTCGTGGCTCCACAGCTCCTCGCTTTACTGTTGTCGTGTCTACTAAGGTTTCTAAGCTCGCGGTCGTTCGCAATCGTATAAAGAGGGTCTTACGAGAATATGTAAGACTTAGGTTACAAGGTTTTGTTTTAGGAGATTATATGATTATAGTTCGCACGCAAGCGGCAAAGCTTCCAGCAGAGGAACTTCGGGGTTCACTTGATGCGGTGTTTAAACGTAGCGGATTAATTAAGAATATTTAGTATGAGACAATTGGCAGTTGTTTTAATTGAACTGTATCAACATACCTTGTCTCCCGACCATGGTTGGTTTCGAGTGCGTTATCCATATGGGTACTGTCGTATGTACCCAAGTTGCAGTGAATATACAAAGCTGTCTATTTTGCGATTTGGTTTTTTGAAAGGTGTGCGTTTAGGTGGCTTACGTATACTGAAGTGCAATCCATTTACAGAGCCTAAAGTTGATAGCATTCCTAATGCCTAATTTTTGCTATTTAGTAAGTAAGAAAAAGTCTAGCAGGAAGACTTACTTAGATATTAAAAATTAGTAATTAGACATTTTAAATTTATGCTTGCGCTTTATCATCAAATTATTTATCAACCACTCCTAAACTTACTTGTGTGGGGGTATAACTCTCTTCCTGGTCATGACATTGGCTTGGTTATTATTGCGCTAACTATTTTGGTACGCATAGTACTTGCTCCGTCTATGCATAAGCAAATAAAAAGCCAGCATGCTATGACCAAACTCCAACCTAAACTAAACGAGTTAAAGGAGAAACATAAAGACGACAAAGAGGCCCAGACAAAAGCGCTTATGGATTTGTATAAGGAACACAATGTAAATCCACTAAGCTCCTGTTTG
This sequence comes from Candidatus Doudnabacteria bacterium, assembly GCA_023245995.1. GTDB lineage: Bacteria > Patescibacteriota > Doudnabacteria > UBA920 > UBA920 > JAEUSE01. Next base: position 5,792 of record JAHFJH010000028.1, read on the forward strand.
CCGTTGCTTATACAGTTACCTATTTTAATTGCTCTTTATCAAGTTTTTAGAACTGCTTTAAATGGGCATCTTCAAGGTTTGTACCACTTTGTTTATAATCCAGGAGTAATAAACCCATATTTATTTGGCGTGGTAAATTTAGCCAAGCCAAATATTGTACTTGCAATATTGGCCGGAGCATTCCAATTTTGGCAGTCAAAAATGATGCAAGCTAAACAAACTGGTCCAACTGACGCCACTACAAAGGCAATGCAACTTCAAATGACCTATTTATTGCCACTTGTAAGTGTTTATATTGCGTGGAGACTGCCCGCTGGTTTACCACTCTACTGGATAATTACTACTATGTTTGCCATTGCTCAGCAATCGTATATAATGAAAAAATCCAGCAAACAAGAGAAGGCACTAGAAGTTGTAAACTAAGTTCGAGGGGCTGGATTTACTCGTAATTGTTTATTTTTAACCCGTAAGTCCATGCCAACAACTCCCGAAGTAATTGAGTTAATACAAAATACCACCCTTGAGATTATTCAACATATGGGCATAAAAGCCCACGTGGACTCAGAAGATTTAATACTAAAGGGTTTGGTTTTCAATATTACCCCAGAGAGCGATCCTTATTTGTTAATAGGGCACAGAGGTGCAAGTCTACATGCGCTTGAACATGTGGTGCAAGCTATAGTTGCTCGTAAGACTCAAGGTGCGTATGTAAGATTTACATTAGATGTGGATGATTATAAACGTAAGCGCGAGTGGTATATTAAAGAAACTGTGCGCGGTGCTCTAGACCACATAGCACGTACAGGCAGGGCAGTAGCTCTTATGCCCATGCCAAATTTTGAACGAAAATTGGTTCATGCTTTGGTTGGCGATATGAGGCCTGACGCTGTTTCTGTAAGTTCAGGCGAGGAGCCATACCGTCGGGTTATTATTCGAATAAAGAACTAGGTATGGTTCAAGGTTTTAAATTTCAGATTGCAGATTGGTAAAATTATCAATTTCGTAAATCTGAGATCTGCAATCTAAAATTATTATGGCTCGTACACATACAGCTTTTAGTATAGACTTGTTAGCATTTATAGCGGCAGCCCCAACTGGCGTGTTAAATTCACGCGAGCTGTTTGAACATTTTGCTCCTACAAAAGGGCGCAAGGGCATATACGATGCATTGTTTCGGCTTATTCAGCAAGATTTTGTAGCCTACACCAATCCAGCAAAAACTGAAATACAATTAACTCAAGATGGAAGTGCGCTACTTTCTTTAAAAAAACCCCACCGAGATGGAGTTTGGAAGCTGGTTATTTTTGATATCCCAGAGCGACAGCGTAAGGTAAGGACGTTTTTGCGCAATCGCTTAAAGTCGCTTGGCTTTAAAAAGTGGCAGTCTAGTATTTGGGCCTCGCCCTACATATTAGACGCGCAGTTGGAAGAGGAGCTTTTACAGCTTGCTGAAAAGTTTTTCGTCAGAGTAATTAAAACCACAGATATAAATAATGACAAAGATTTAGAAGCTTTATTTGTAGATTCTGTAAGTTAGTTAGTTTTATTTTTTTGCATTAGTGCCTAGCGGGCACTTTTTTTATTGTAGGGGTGGTTTTGTGGCAAATGTTACCGGCTGGCTAATGTCGGTGCTAACCCCTGTCATGTCTACTACGTGTATGGCTAGTGTTCTTGCGCCGTCTGTAAAACGTTTGTTTACAACAAATGTATATGGGCTAACAGTTTTAGTGTCGACAAGTTGTCCGTCAATAAGTAGGTCGACTCGGGCAATACCACTAGCCGAGGTTGCTCCAGCTAGTACGGTAAAAGGAAATTCTGAAATAGTTGCGTCTTCTTCAGGAGATAATATGCTAGCTGTAGGTGGTTCTCCTGTGGGGGGTGTAGAACTAGGTTTGCTTCCATTCGGTGGGTAAGGAAGACCTTTGGATTGCATCCACAGTTCTATAGGGACTTCCCAGTTTGGGTTATTTGGTTGTTCACTATGGAATACGGTATAAGTTTTAAGTTCAATATCTGATGGCAGAGTTAAATCTGTTGCCGGAAGTCCAGTTGTCCTGTCTATTTTAACTGCTATATGTACATTATCGTAGTCTTTTGGGGCGGAGTAACTGGCAAACACTTCGTCCTTCGTGGCAGGAGTAAATTCCGTTGGCAATTTGCCGGACACTGCGTCTACTGTAACGTGGGTAATGCCGTCGGGAACAGGAAAATTTTCTACGGGCGTGTCTTTTAGTGCTGTTTTTAAGAAGTTATTAGCAATTGGCGCTGCTACAACTACGCCGTCTGCATTTTTTTTCATAGGAAACTTATAGGCGCTATTGCCTGCCCATACACCAACTGCAAGACTAGGCGTGAAACACATTGTCCAACCATCGTGCCATTCGTTGGTCGTTCCTGTTTTGCACGCAAGTGGACGCCCTGGAAGTGTTAAAGGAGCGTTAAGGCCGAAAATGAAACTACGCGCATTGTTGTCGGTCATTATGCTGGTTAGTTCATATACAGCCTGCTCGTCTACAACGCGTTTGCTTTTGCTTTGAAATTCTTCTAAAGTTTTACCCGCCCTGTCTTCTATTTTTAAAATTGGAGTGGCTGGGTTCATTACTCCTCCATTGGCAATAGAAGCGTAAGCGGCAGTGTGGTCTAGTAGTTTGACGTCGCACCCACCAAGTACCAAAGAAAGGCCACAGTCAGCAAAGTTGCCGGTTATTCCTAGGTCTTGGGCGGTTGTTATGGCGTTTTTTACGCCAACTAAAGCCAGTGTTTTTACTGCTGGTATGTTTAAGCTTCCGGCTAAAGCTTGCCTCATGGAAAGTGGGCCAAAGTTGGCACCGGTGTAATTTTTTGGTCTATATTCTTTGCCGTTGTATGTTCCAAAGTTGGTAGAAACGTCGAATAGCATACTAGCCGGACTATAGCCATTTTCTTTTTTAAACGCAGTTAAATATACATATGGTTTAAAACTACTTCCAGGCTGTCGGGGGTTTATGGCAAGGTTTACACTTGGGTCAAATAAACAGTCTTTGCCAGACGTACATCCGGCAGGTTCGCTTTTACCAAAGAAATCCTTGCTTCCAACCATGGCCAATATTTGTCCAGTTTTAGGGTCTATAGCTACTAGTGCTTCGTTGTTGGCGTTATATGAGGTTGCATTCTTTTCTGCACGATCACTAATCGCTTTTTCCGCCATGAGTTGCAAATTGTAGTCCAGTGTCGTGTAAACTTTTAGTCCTTCTTCTTCTAGTGAGCGTTCACCATATTTTTCCGCCAAATAATCTTGTACGTATAAAACAAAATGAGGCGCTTTAAGGCTATTTTGTAAAGGAACAAAAGTCACTTTTTCTTGTGTTGCAGAAGTTTTATTTTCGGCCGTTATGTAGCCCTGAGATTCCATAAGACTTAAAATGGTTTGTTGGCGCTTGTCTAGAGCGTCTTTGTGTTGGCCGAATGGGTTGTAATAGGTTGTGGATTGTGGCAATGCCGCCAAGTATGCACTTTCAGCCAAAGACAAGTCTTTTGCGTGTTTGTTATAGTAGGCTTGGCTTGCCGCCTCTATGCCGTAAGCATTTCTACCGTAGGGAATTTCGTTCAGGTAGAGTTGAAGTATTTGGTCTTTAGAGTAGCGTGCTTCCAGTTCTATAGAGAGGATAACCTCTTTAATTTTTCTCGACCAACTTTTGTCTTTGGTTAGTAATGCATTTTTTACAAATTGTTGAGTAATGGTGCTACCACCTTGTTGTTTGCTTCCAGATGTAATGTCTACTAACACAGACCTAAATAAACCGCGAAGTGATATACCCCGATGTTTGTAAAAGTCTTTGTCTTCTACTGCTATGGTGGCATGTACTACATTACTAGATACTTGGTCTAGCGGTACAAGTGTACGTTTTGCTTCGCCGTGGACTTCGTATAGTAGTATGCCGTTGCGATCAAAAATTTTAGTAGATTCTGCTACCGTGCGCTGTAGGAGCGTATTTGGGTCGGGTAAAGTGAAGCTGTAGTAAACAAATAATATCGCTACTAAGCTAGCTCCAAGCGCCAAAAAACGAAATAGCCAAACGGCAATTTTTCTTTTGTTAGCAAAAATTGTATTTTTTAATTGTTTTGCATGCTTCACAGATTTTTTTGAGACAGATTCAAATGAGTATACTTTCATTACTCTATTATACTTACTTTCGGGAGCACTGTAAAAGTGGTACAATACAGCAATATAACAACTAAAAAAATAACAATATAACATAATTCCAATTTTTAAAGCTTTCTGCTAAATTGTTATTTTGTTACATTGCTATCTTGATATATGACTAAAGAAGAGAAAATCCAAGAGCTGCTTACTAGAGGCGTGGTGGAAAGTATAGACCAAAAGCATTTGCTTTTAGCGCTTAAGGGTAAGAAAAAATTACGCGTTAAACTTGGTATAGATCCGACCAGTCCAAATATCCATATTGGGCGTGCAGTAAGTTTGTGGAAGTTACGAGCTTTCCAAGACCTTGGTCACCAAGTGGTTTTTATTTGTGGAGATTTTACAGGTCTTATTGGCGACACTTCAGACAAAGAAGCAGAGAGACCAGAACTTGCAGAGGCAACAATTAAGCAGAATATGAAGACCTATTTTGATCAGGCCTTTAAGATTTTAGATAAAAGTAAAACTGAAACACACTATAATTCTACTTGGCTAAAAAAATTAGGTTTTATTGAGCTTGGTAAGATGGCAGGGGCTTTTGGTTTACATGAGATGGCAGCACGTGAGAATATTGCTAAGCGCCTTAAGGCTGGAAAGCGTGTTTCTTTACGAGAGCTACTATATCCCCTTATGCAAGGGTACGATAGTGTGGCGGTTCAGGCGGATGTGGAACTTGGCGGAACTGATCAGCGATTCAATTTACTTGCTGGGCGCACTATTCAGCCTTTGTATGGACAACAACCACAAGACATAATGACCTTCGATTTACTCGAAGGCACGGACGGACGAAAAATGTCTTCTTCTTGGGGCAATGTTATTAATCTTGTGGATGAGCCTGCCGACATGTTTGGTAAGGTCATGTCTGTACGAGATGAATTAATAGAAAAATATTTTGTGTTGGCCACAACTATTTCTTTGCCCGAAGTTAAGCAACTTCTAACTTCTACTAAGAACCCCCGCGACCAAAAATTGCAGCTCGCATGGCAAATTGTAAGTCAGTATCATGGTGAAAAAAAAGCAGACTTAGCCAAAAGCACATTTGTTAACCAATTTAGTAAAAAGGAGTTGCCTGACAACATAGAAGAAGTTTTTGTACAGGCAGGGAAACATTTGTTGTCTTCTTTGCTCGTAGAGACAAAGCTTGCGCCGTCTAAAACTGAAGCACGAAGACTTATAACCCAAGGTGGTGTAAAGGTTAATCAGAAATCGGTGCCAACTGATTTAGAAATTGCGATAGGCAAAAAAAATGACCTGCTACTGCAGGTTGGTAAACGGAAATTTGTACGAGTTATATAAATAGATATAATAAAACCCCTGCAAGTGCTAGGGGTTTTATTATTTAGGCTGCTGGCTCTTCTGGCATGGCAGGAGCTTCTGCAGCAGGCATTTCTGGCATTACGCCTTCTGGCTTTACTTCTTCATCCTCACCCATAGGTGAAACTTGTGCGTCGGACATAAATGTCTCCTCGACCTTTCCAAAAATATTAGAAAGGAAAGTTACTAATGACTTTGCAAGATAATTTACACTACCTTGGGGCAATTGTAACAGCAAACAAATGTTTTGTCCAGCACATTCAGGGTCTGGGCTGGGTAAATAGTTATTTGTTTTGTTTCAATTTAAGTCCGCAACACAGTGCAATAGCCAGCGCGTCTGCTGCGTCGTCTGGCTTTGGAACAGTTTTTAGTCCGAACTCTCGTTTTACCATAAACTGTACTTGCTTTTTATCTGCGCCCCCGTATCCGGTAACCGTGTTTTTGACTTGGAGTGGTGTAAATTCGTAAATTGGTATTTTTAATTGCTCTAGTGTAAGCAGTATAGCTCCTCTTGCTTGTGCTACAGTAATTATTGTTTTTTGGTTGGAAGAAAAAAATATTTTTTCTACGCCTGCTGCCTCGGGTTTAAATTTTTTTATAATTAGCTGTAAATCTGTTGCTAAAATTTTTAAACGTTCTGCATCCCCCGCTGTTTTATGTGTAGTAATTACGCCAAATTCTATAGCCTTCCAGAGGTTATTTTTTTGACTCTCTATTACACCAAAACCAGTGGTTGCTGTTCCAGGGTCTATTCCGAGAATTATCATGATAAAATTTTTAATTTTACAATTTTTAATGAATGCTTAAATTATTTAAACATTGAAAATTGGTTAAAAATTAAAAATTGTAAATTATTTGTTAAAGATTAGCTGATGTGTGCACT
>JAHFJH010000006.1:0-11733 GCA_023245995.1 Candidatus Doudnabacteria bacterium
CAACAACATATAGCCGCTGATTTTACATTTAGCCAAGCTGAAGCAGCTTCTTGGGCAGACGGCATACCAGTTGCCCCGCGGGATAATACTATAATTAAAGGTGACGGCGACAGTACTATATATATAGTAGTGAAAGGACAGCTACGTCCACTAACTTATACTGCATTTAAGAATCGTAAAATTACTGCTAAGAAGATAAGCAATTTACCACAAGCTGAAGTTGATTCCTACGCCAAAGGAGATGTGCTAGTTAAATAATGTTTGCGTAATTGGTTTTAAAAAAAGAACAAGCCCGCGGTAACGTTACCGCGGGCTTTTGGTGTCTGTTGTTTTGCGAAAGTGTCATTTACTTAGAAGAGTGCTTCAAAAACTTTGTCTTGCTTCGCCAAACTTCCAAGCAGACTTTTAAACTTTTGTAGCACTTCTGCCGGTGCACTTCCAGCTTGCAGGTGCCAGCTATAACAACCGAGCCACTCGTCGCAGCCTCTGATTTTGACCATTGTGTACCAGCGACTAGAGTCTTCTTTGTAGGGTATGTCGAATTGGTACAACTTTGGTATAAATCTCTGGTTGTCGGGCATGGTCTCGTGTACATATACTACGGTTTTGCCCACATGAAGTAAGTATACAGATGGCGACCACACGTGGCCATCCTTACGAATACTTTCCCCGTAGGCCTCTTTGGTGTGGTCTTTGCTTACACAGGCAGACGGCGCTTGCACGCAGTCATGCACATTCCAATATTTCGAAGTTGAGCTTTGGGCGAAGGTCGCACCAAAACTCGTGCAAAAGAAAATGCATGCTAACGTTATGGTTCGCTTCATCATACGCCCTCACTTTTGGATTGTGTTGAAAGATAAGAGCCTCGATTGAACCAATGAACAATCTAGGCTCCGAGTTTGCTTGGCTAAATTGTATGCCGTGCTTTTGTGGTTGTCAATTACCAAAGCACTACCTACTAGCTAGCACTTGCTGAGGTTTATAGTCGTTAAAAATTTGTATGAGTTTGTCTATTTTAAATACGTAGTTAACGGTTTCACCACGCAGTACACTGGCTTGTGTGGTTGCAAGTTGTGACTGTGCGTCGTTTAGGGCTCCTTGTTCTTTTGCTAGCACTAACTTGAGCTTTGCTTTGTCCGCTGTTTTTTTTGTCTTTTTAATTTGATTTTTTAGCGCGTTTACTACAGCATTTTGTCTTGCAACCCTATCCTGTAGTGGAGATATTTCATTTGAGTGATCTTGTGACCACACTGGTCCAAAAGCAATAGCGGCCTTTGCTACTCGCACTGTGCCTCCATTGTACGCAGCAACGCCATAGTCAAAAGCGTGTGCAGTCAAAAATGCATCACCTGCTTGCGTGTGTACCGCTGCAATGTAATCATCCAAAAGCAGGTATGTGGCCTTAACTGCATTTATGTGGTTGCGCATACCCTGAACGAAATCGGGTATAAGTCCGCTTTGCGCATGGCGTTTTACTAAAGACGCGTAAGTAGAAGGAATAAATTGACTTATACCAGCGGCGCCTGCACTGCTAACGCTATATTTCCATGTGTCGCCTTCGTTACCTGCGAGTAAAATATTTATTTTATCTATTAAATTTTGTGTGTTTGGATTACTTAAAAATTCGCTTGTGTCCATGTGCTCTGCGTAGAGTAACGCTCGAACTAGCTCTGGGCGTATTGCATTTGGTATTGTTTGTCCTGGCACAGAAACAGATTGTGTGTTTTGCAAATCTGCCACGGCTCCATTAATTACCCCGTCTAGGTAATTTGCGCCGTACTGACTTACCTCGGGAGTCACAAGTTCTGGAGAATAGGGAACATAAATACCTGAGTATAATGAGTTTTCAATTGTTGACTTTGAGCCAGACTCAGTAGGGGTTATAAGATATTTTATGGCTAAGACTTTTCCACCTGAAGGTTTGTTTACGGTAAATCGAGTGTTGACTCCATTGAAGCGGATCTTTTGAATGTCGAAATTTTTGTCTGAAAAGTTAAAATTTGTATCTCGTTGCGTTCCAGAAGTTATTTTAATGTCACCAGACGCTGGGTCTAAAATAGCTAAGGCAATATCTTTAGTGTCTAGCGTGTAATTGCTTAAGACTTGTTTGGTAGTAGGTTTTTTTCTTGGTTGCTTTATGGTTTTGTAGTGTGGTGTAAGAGCGTAGTTAAGTTTTACCTCTTCTAGGAGTGCCTTTGCTTGTTTTATCTGTGCAACAGCTATCGGTACACTAGGCACTTGGGTAATAACAGCAGAGTCTGAGGCGAAACTGGTTAGTGGCGAAATAAATAAAATGAAAGATAATATAATTATTTTTACTTTTTTCATGTATGTATTATATCATGCTATATGGAGTTTCGCGCTGTAATATACCAACTCAAGGACAAGTTTTAAATAATGTCCAATTACAAAAAATGCTTAGGTCTGATACAATGTGAATATTGTTTAGTTCTTTGTTGTTAAATTGATATCCCGTGGCAGCAGTTTCAAAAAATATTTTTTGGTTGTCCATTTCCCGCGCGCTTGGTTTGGTGTTGCTGTTTTTTGCATACACCCAATTATTTAGGCACTTGGGGCCATACGGCACTGGCCAGTATCAGTTTGTTTTGTCTTTGGTTGCTATTTTTGGTGTTATTGTAGACTTAGGTATTTCGCAGTATATAACTAAGAAAGTGGCCGAAGAGCCAGAGCAGGTGCGCAAATATTTTTATAACTTTTTAGCTGCTGAAGTTATTCTGGCTGCCTTGGTTTATGGGCTTATGGTGCTGTTCGTGGTGGCGCGAGGTTATGAGCCGGTAGTGCAACAGGCCATCTTGGTTGCTGGTGGTGGTTTATTTTTGTACGGTTTAACGGTACCATTTTTGTCTGTATTGTCTGGGTTTCAGGAGTTGCGAAAAGTCGCAATAAATAATTTTGTTGCATCTATTATAAACGTTGCCGTTATTTTGAGCGCTGTATATTTTAAGCACTATATTGTGTATTTGGCTATAAACCAAATTTTATCTTCCTTTTTTTCTTTATTGTTGTATTACGGACATGTGCGCAGAATTATTCCCGATTTGCGTTTGCGAAGTACATTTTCCTATGTAGATTTTGGCTTGTTAAAAAATATTTTACGCGCTGCAGCACCTTTTGCCTTGCTAGTTAGTTTTAGTACAATTTATAACCGTGTAGATGTGGTAATTGTAACCAAATTATTAGGCTATGCCGAAACTGGATTGTACACTACTGCCTATAAATTAGTTGATTTAGCAAACTTTTTTCCGGCTGTTGTCTCCCATGCTCTGTACCCAGCTTTGGCGGGACTAATGGCAAAACGTGCGTTTCCAGACGTTCGTTTATTGCTTGAAAGGTATATGCGTTTTATGGTGGCAGTGGCGCTACCTGTTGGTGTTGGCGGGAGCTTGCTTTCCAAGCAGTTAATTTTAGTTCTTACTAGCGGTGACGTTAGATTTTTACCATCGGCGTCTGTGTTAAGTATTTTGGTTTGGTCTATAGTTATACTTTTTATTTACGTTACTGCAAATTCATTGGTAATATCTCAGCTTACCAAATGGGCCGTGTATATTACCGGTGTAAATGTGCTTGTAAATATTGTTGGTAATTTATTACTTGTGCCGTATATTGGTATACGCGGTGCTGCTATAATGTCGGTTGTCTCGGAAGGTTTGCAAGGAGTTTTTTATTTTTATTTTATTTGGAAGCACATAACGCACTTCCGTTTTGTGGGAGTGTTTATAAAACCTTTATTGGCCGCACTTGTTATGGGAGTTGTTTTGTGGTTTATTCGTAGTTGGGTTCCGTTTATGGTACCATTTGAAGCGAGTGCTAGACATTTACTACCATTAATACTTAATGTCTTAGTTGTTGGCGGTTTAGGTCTTGTTAGCTATTTTGTGGCGCTTTTGGCTTTAAAATTTTTCACAAAAGAAGATGTCATTTTCCTTAAGCGATTTATTCGCCATGCAGACTAGGGAATTGCATATTCTATATAATGTGTGGAGCTGTTTTAACTTAAAAATATTTTTATGGTAAATCGTGAAATACATCATCCAACTGCTGCAGAAATTTTTGATAAAAAACCTTCCAGTGCAGAGTTTAAGCAACGCAAGGAGTATGTGCCTTCGGAGCTAGAAATTCGCATTATGATAAAAGAAGCGTTAGACAGGTATTTTGAGCAACACGAAGGTCTACGTCCAAATAAACGACCTAAGACTTTGGTTGATAAACATATTAAAATTGGACCAGCCGGGGTCATATACTATAAGGAACATTTTGTAGCACGCATGAGTAACTGGCCAGCTTCAAGAGAATATGACTGGATAATGAAAAACTGGGACAACAAAAGGGAGTAAGAAAACCGTACTCAGTAAAGCTGCCCGTTGGCGCAGAGTTTATGATTTAAGCTTGTGAGTCTGTAATTAATTATGCAGACTCTTTTTTAGCCAGTTATAGGTTTCTGAAAAAAGCTTGTTTTGACTAAGCGAATTTGTAAAGTTGTGGTCAGCTTCTTTTATCGTTAAGTATTTTTTTAGCGACTTTAACTTTTCGTAGTAAGTTGTTCGGGCATAGTGTGCTCCAGCAAGCTCGGCTGCTATAATTTGAGTTGGTGTTTTTATATTTCTCATTTTTTGATCTAAGCTTTTATAGTTAGTCCAAGAAAGTAGGCTAGACTTGTTCCAAAGTCTTTTTTCCGTATCTTCTAGGTTTGCAAATATTTGTTCTGGTGGCAGAGACGGGTCCCAAAGACAAAGCGCTTGTATGTTTGTTTGATTTTGCAAAAATTCAATTGCGGTTATAGCGCCAAGGCTGTGAGCGGCTATAAAAATATTTTTAAACTTATTTTGTATATGTTCTAAAACTATTGCAAGATCGTGTGTTGTGTCCTGTAAGCTTGTGACGTAAAATGGCCTTTCTGAGGGTTTGCCGTAAAAGTTAAATCGTAAAACTGCAAAGTGATTTTTTGTGAAAAAGGTTTCTGCTGCCTTAAATAGTGGAGTGTTGTAACTAGATTCCAAACCATGTAAGAGAATAAGCAAATTACTGGAATTGGAAGTACATCTTAGTACGCCTTTTAAAGTGTAATTGTTTGGCATCCGTATTTGAAATGTTTGTTTGGATTTAGTAAATTTTATTGGCATGTTTTGTTCAATTAGTTATGTATAGTATAGTAAATATATGCGCATAGGAATAGAAGCCGAAAGGGCAAATAATCCGGTTAAAACTGGTGTAGAACATTACACACAGCAGTTAATTTTGCAGTTTTCAGAGCTGGACCACGAAAATGAGTACATTTTGTACTTACGCACAAAGCCGGAAGAGTGGATAAAACAGTTACCAAAAAACTTTAGTTATAAGGTAATGCCATTTCCAATTTTTTGGACGCAATTACGTTTGTCTTGGGAAATGCTTCTTCATAGGCCGGACGTGTTATTTATTCCTGCTAGTTCTATGCCACTAATTCACCCTCGTAAAACAGTAGTTACGGTGCATGACTTAGCGTTTATGCTTTACCCTGAAACTTACACGCCTTTTATGCGCTGCTTCCATATGTTTCTAGACGTGTTAGTAAGCCAAATGGCTTGGAGAATAATTGCAGTTTCAGAGTCAACAAAAAAAGATTTTATTAAATTTTGGAAAGTTAGCGAAAAGCAAATTACTGTTGTTCATCATGGCTACACAGAAGTAGGGCTAAGCGCTAAGGGTTTAGGGGACAGTAAAATACAAAATCAGTTGCCAGAGAAGTTTGTGCTCTTTTTATCTACCATTCAGCCGAGAAAGAATTTGGAGGGGTTAATAGATGCGTTTAGATTGTTCAAACAAGAACATCCAGACGACCCTCATAAACTTGTGGTGGCGGGTAAAATTGGTTGGAAAGCAGAAAGCGCGTTAGAAAAAATCGAGCGTAATAAAGATGTGGTAATATATTTAAACCATGTGTCAGACGCTGATAGGGCTATGCTCTACCAAAAAGCTACGGCCTTGTGTGTCCCGTCTTTTTATGAGGGGTTTGGTATGTGGATACTAGAAGCTTTTGATGCAGGCGTTCCCGTAATTACCTCTAACGTGTCCAGTATGCCAGAAGTGGCAGGGGATTCGGCTGAGTACTGCGATCCAAAAAATGTTGAAAGTATAAAAAAAGCGCTCGGATCCGTATTGTTGGATCCGGCGCGTGCTGCAGAATTGGTGCGCCTTGGGCGTCAACAGCTGAAAGGTTTTAGTTGGAGAAAATGTGCCGAAGCAACTTTAGGAGTTGTTACTTCTAAGTAAATATGTAACTCACGAAAGTTGCTTTATCTACCTCGGTATAGTGCAGCCTACACAAAGGTTTTGAAATAATTTTCCCCCTTTTTCCAGGCTGTGTCCCTTTAGTTCTTCTTATGCCTTGCGGGTAAAGAAGTATGTAAGGAAAACGAACCCTTGTTTGGCAAATGAGCTGGCCGGCCTGCACATCCCATGGGATTTTGCCGACCAATGCGGTAGACTCAATACATGCAGTCATCCAATCATACTTTTGGTGCAGTTGTTGTGCGGTCATAAAGTCCTCCTTGGTGAGTGTGATGGAATGTTGCTAGTGATATTATATTACTATGAGACTAAAGAATACATACCTACTTTCCGGACTTGTAATACTCCAAGTTTTATTGGTGTATTTAATGGCTGTGGGAAGCATACCTACTTGGGTGGCTTGGTTAAGTTTTGGTTTAATACTGCTATTTATTGTTTTAAAATCCACGTTTGAAGGATTGCTTTTAGCCGTGGCTAGTATGCCTTTTTATGTTGTGTTGCCTACGCACTATTCCGACACGTTTTCTATGTGGCGAGTGGTAGTTGGGGTTTTGTTTTTGAAGTTGGTTTGGGAATGGTGGCGAAGCCATAAAACTATTTCGTTTCGTGCTTACTGGGGTAAGTGTTTTGCCTATGAAAAAGTTGCTATAGTTTTATTTATTTTAGGTGTCCTATCTCTATTATTTGCACAATACCCACTCCGCGGGGCGTCTCAACTGATATTTTTGTTAAATACTGTGCTCGTGTATCCAATTGTAGTTTGGGTAGTTAAGAGTCGTGAGCAGTTTATTCGGGTATTAAAGTACGGTACATTATCTACTGGCATAATTATAGCTATTGGTTATGTGCAGTTTGTAACTACACTATTTACCAATACTTATTACTTTTGGCAGTACTGGGCACTCCGTGTAAGTAGTCTTTACTATGGCGTAAATCTTTCCAAAGTCCTGCAGTACTCTAACTCTTGGGTCACTGTTAGCGGAGAAGAAAAGACTTTGCGCATGTTTTCCATTATGCCAAGTAGCCATGCGTTTGCTATGGTGTGCGTATTATTTTTTGTTTTTGTTTTACCACTTTTGTATGTAGACGGCGTTACCATGCTTAAAAAAAGATGGTTGCTAACAACTATTGTTTTAGCGTGTTTGGCTATTATACTTTCTGGTACGCGTGGTGTATGGACAGGCATGGTACCAGCGTTGCTTGTAGTTGGTGCACTTTACTTTAAAAATATTTTTAGAAAAATTATAAGGCCCATTTATGTTGCTATGATGCTGGTGGTTATTTTATTTGTTGCGTCTCCAGTTATTGACATGGGTCTTAACTGGGTTAGGCACAGTGGGGGGCAAGGGGAGCTGTCCCGTCTTGCGAGCATAGTGGACCCAAATGAAACTTCAAATGCAGGAAGACTTGCTATGTGGAAGGCGGCAACTAAGTATGCTCTTCGTCACCCGCTTGGAGTTGGGTACGCGAATTTTGTAGTAACACTAAATCCAACCTCTAACAACGTGAGTTTTAACGAAGCGGCAAGCCAAGAAAATAAACTATACAACTTACCACAGCGTTACGTAACCGCACACAGTTTGTATTTACAAATTTTGGTAGAACTAAGCGCACTGGGTTTAATTTTGTTTGCTTTATTTTGGCTTGCCTATTACCAGATATCTTGGAAATATCTCGTAAATTTCGCACAGAGTATTGTTCCAGAAACTGTGTACATAGCTACTACCTCTATTGTACTTCTCTGGTTCCTTGCGTATAGCGTTTTTGATGTTACTTGGCTAAATGATAAAATACTTTTGTATACGTTTTTGGTTTTAGGGCTAGTGCGGTCGGCACTGACATTTAATAGAACCAATACGACAAATAAGACCAATAGCTAGCGAAAGAAATGGCGAAAGTAATTATAATTCAGCAGGTGTTCAATAGCCGGAAATGGATGGAGTTGGTTTATCCAGCTATGGTTAACCAAACCTATAAAGACACAGAAATTATTGCGCAAATAGTTTCGGATGATGGTGGATGCAAAGAGTATATACAGCAACATTTTCCACAGATAAAAATTCTCGAGCCGGGCTATAACATTGGCTTTGCCAAGGGACACAATGAAATTTTTGCTAGTACCGATGCAGAGTTCTACCAGCTCGTGAATCCGGATTTAATCTTAGAACCAGATTACATACAAAGAATGGTAGCGGAATTTGAAAAAGAACCAAATTTAGGTGCTGCTACAGGAAAACTGTTGCAGTACAAATTTGATACTAAGGAAAAAACCAAGACTATTGATACAACAGGTATTCTTATGTCTCGCAACGGTCGTGCGCGTGATCGTGGCCAGTACGAAGAGGATACTGGGCAGTATGACAATCAGATAGAAGTAATTGGCGTGTCTGGCGCTGGGCCAATGTACCGGAAAAGTGCGTTGGATGCTATTAAGATGCCGAAGATGGGAAGTCAGAATACAGTAGACAGTAGTCAGTTTAATCCACACACTACACCGACTACTGACAACCGACTACTGACAACTGATTTCGAATATTTCGATGAAGATTTCCATAGTTACTGGGAAGATACGGACATGTCTCTAGCTTTGCAAAACCAAGGTTTTGAGTGTCGTTATGTGCCTAGCGCCGTGGCCTTCCACGGTAGAACAGCTGGGTCTTCTAAAGAAGGCTATAAGAATGTAGGTGCGTTTGTAAAACATCATCAAAATTTCTCTTCTTGGATAAAGCAGTTAAATTACAAGAATCACATGTTCGTAGTGGTAAAGAATTTCCCAAAGTTTTATTGGAAGTTTTTTGTGAGGGAATTTTTTATGTTGGGGTATGTGGTAGTGTTTGAAATATCTACATTAAAAATATTATCCACTCTATTTAAACAGTTCCCCCTAATGTGGAAAAAACGGAAGTGGATACAGAGGCATCGTAAAAGTCTTGAGTGGGTGAAGTTGTTACACAATAAGGGTGTATTAGATTAACTATTGTCGTTATTGTCTGTAATAAAAAAACCAGCGGTCGGGAGTGGTTGCTCCCGCCGCTAGTCCAATTTTCAGGCTGCTTTTGCTGTCAGCGCCTCTCTCAGACAGGTTAGACATAGCCCTGTGGAGCCAACCGCCGGTATTTGCTCTCTCGGAGAACAGTTTTTGCAAAACTCTTTGCCGGTCGGTGTTTGCGACAGCAATCGCACTGCATCTACTCGCTCTGCAGTTGTAAGGCCTGCGGTAGTGCATGCTTTCTCTAAGTATCGATCAAGACTTAGCTCGGCCATTTATATTTCACCTCCTTTGTGGCCAGATTGGTTTTGGGCTTATTGTATACTATATAGTATGGATTTATCAATCGTCATAGTTCCCTATAAGTGTAAGGACAAGTTGCGTGTTACTTTGGACGCAGTATATGCGTCTGTGGTCAATTTTGAGTATGAGGTAATAATCGTAGACAATGACTCACAGGACGGGAGTGTGGAAATGGTAGAGCAGGAGTATTTATCAAAATCAGATATTGCTTCTCGGACTACACTTATAAAAAATTCAAACGAGGGGTTTGCCAAGGGAAATAACCGCGGACTAAAAATATCCAAAGGCCAGTATAAGTTATTGCTTAACCCAGACACGAAAGTTGCTCCCGAAACCTTGCAGGTTATGATGGATTTTATGAAGTCTAGGCCAGATGTTGGTATTGCTACTTGTAAGCTTGTAAAGGGTGACGGAACTTTGGACGCAGCCTGTAAACGTAGCTTGCCAGACCCATGGAATGCGTTTATGCGAGTTACGGGACTTTCTTTTTTGTTGCCTAAGTCCAAGTTAGTTGCAGGATACAATTTAAGTCACGCAAGTCCAGATGACGAAATGCAAATTGGTGCATGTGTCGGTGCTTTTATGTTTGTTAGCCCAGAATGTTTTAAGAAAATTGGTTTGCTAGATGAGCGGTTTTTTATGTACGGCGAAGATTTAGACTGGTGCAAAAGCGCATCTGACGCAGGCTTTAAAGTATGGTACTATCCAAAAACAACAACAGTACACTATAAAGGAAGCAGCTCAAAGAAAAATTCAAAAAAGGCGTTATATGAATTTCATCATACCATGTGGCAGTACTATCAAAAGCATTTGGTAAAACAATATCCGTTCTTTCTTAATTGGCTGGTTTATGTCGGTATTTGGTTGCGCTATGTGCTACAATTAACCAAGAATGCGTTTAGACAGGAAGCGTATGTAAGTAAGTAACACATCAAATTAACGAATACGACAAATCTACAAATGTCTACAAATATTTAGACCACTAATATGAATTTGTAGGTATGGGTAGATTTGTTAGATTAGTAGATTTGAATATCTTTTATGAATGAACCAATAACAGAAACACCTGCAGTTGTAACCCCACATAGCAAAAAACGCTGGTTGGGTATAGTCCTAGTAATTATTTTTATAGTCGGTAGTTTTAAAATCGGTTATACAGAAGGCCGTAAAGGTTTTGTGTACGACCCTAAGTCGTTTAAGGTTGTGAATCAAAAAGACCAGCCGCAGACTGTAGACTATAATTTGCTTTGGGAAGTTATAACCAAGCTTAAAGCTAACCATATAGACAAACCCAATAACGACCAAAAAATTCTTTACGGCGCGGTTAAAGGTGCTGTGGACTCGGTTGGCGACCCTTATACGGAATTTTTTACTCCAGAAGAACTAAAAAACTTTGAAACAGATTTGTCTGGTAGCTTCGATGGCATAGGTGCGGAAATTGGAAAAAAAGATGAAAGCATAGTAATTATTGCGCCACTGGATGGTACACCTGCAAAAGCAGCAGGCCTGCTCCCGAAAGACATAATTGTAAAAGTGGACGGACAATCTACTACCGGTTGGTCAACCGAAGAGGCTGTTCGGCATATTCGTGGCCAAAAAGGCACGGAAGTAACTTTAAATATATATAGAGAAGGCAGAAGCGACACCTTTGACGTAAAAATTAAACGTGACTCCATAGCCATAAAGTCGGTAAAGTGGGAAACTAAGACCGTAAAAGACGAGAATGGAAAAGAAAAAAAAGTCGGTGTCATAACCGTATCCCGTTTTGGTGATGACACAAGTAGTTTATTTAACGCAGCAGTCCAAAATGTAGCAGGCGCAGGTGTGTCTGGGCTAGTGCTAGACCTTCGTGGCGACCCAGGTGGTTACTTAGAAACTGCAGTAGATTTGGCTAGCTACTGGGTGCAAAAAGATAAAATAGTGGTAACAGAAGCGCACAGTGATGGTAAAAATATAGAATATAAATCCAAAGGTTACAACCGTCTGGCAAGTATAAAAACAATTACATTAATTAACGGCGGTTCTGCCTCGGCCTCAGAAATTTTGGCAGGTAGCCTCCACGACTATAAGCTTACAACCCTTGTTGGCGACAAATCATTTGGCAAGGGGAGTGTGCAACAATTACTTAACTTACAGGGTAACTCGGCGCTTAA
>JAHFJH010000006.1:11743-35499 GCA_023245995.1 Candidatus Doudnabacteria bacterium
CATAGCGAAATGGCTAACTCCGAGCGGACATAATATAAACAAAGAAGGTATAAACCCTGACATTGCAGTTAAGCTTTCCGAAGAAGACATTAAAAATAATAAAGACCCACAGCTTGACAAAGCACTACAAGAAGTGTTAAAGTAATAAAAGTCAAAAAACAGAAAAGTCGGCGCAAGTCGGCTTTTTCTATTCTGGAAGCAGTGTCGTACGAATCAACGGAGGAACAATGAGAACAGCAGCATTGCGGCTAGCCGGAATTCTTGTTCTCGTTGCCCTAACTTTTGCGGCGGATTATATATGCAATTATAAAATACCGCCACAAAAGTGGAGTCATGAAGTTTGCCTCACCTGCAACTGACTCCAATCTTTTGCCTGCTCGTGGTTCGTCGGAATCACTTGCAGGCATCTTTGTTGGATTTAATGGCAAAAAGATTGACAAAAATGCATTTTTTATGTACCTTGAGTTATCGTTTATAGTCGTATAAACGATCGGGCTGGCACGACGCCAGAGAACAGGAGGACAAATGAGTAGACAAACTGTACATAGCCGTTGTTTGACGCATCAACTGGCGAATTTGACACTGGATATTTATAAATGTTTTTTGGACATTAAGTGGCGGGTCCAAGCCAAAGTTCTTGAGCAATATCTTGTAGTACTTGACTATTATGAACATGAAGTACTATCGGTGAGCTCTTTTACTGGGCGTAAGCGCAAGTGGCCAAATCCTTTAGTAGTTTCCAAAGAGTGGTATTGTCGTGGTTGCGGTAAACAAGAGGTATGGAAGGGTGAATATAAAAAACGAATGGCCAAGTTTTTTAGGTGGTTCAGAAGGGACTATTGTTCTGCAAGCTGCTACAATAGCGCGTCTGTAACATCGGTGCTTCATTGCAAGTTATGTGGAAAGGAATTTTTAGTGAAAGGCGACTCGAAAGAGTTGCTCTTTTGCGCCCGTCACGCATTTTGGTGGCGGAACCTATAACTCGCGCTTATGCGCTTTTTCCGGAGGTGTTAATGGAGAGAAGTCACAGGACATTGCCAACAAGTAGTTTCCCTCATGAAACTGAACGAGCAATCCCATCTCGATTGCATCGTCAGGGCAACACCGTTGCTCCAGGTTTGGGCGGACCATCGCCAAGGCAACTGTCGCAAAAGACAGCGAGATTGGCACAGCAGTTGCAGACCCTACTGAGGTCGGCTATGGCTGGCCTGCACTGTTGCGTTTGCGGCGCTAAAAGACGGTTTCGGGGCTCGCAGACGGCAGAGGCCATTACCACTTGGCTTAAAACAAAGAAATGTACGGCTTGCGTTCGAAGTGGCCGTGTTGCAGGCGACGTCAAATATTGCCGCGTCTGCGGCACGGAGATTCACCGCGAAGGAGTCGCAGCAAAGGCGTGGGCATCAGTAGCGTGTTGCCCAACGCACAAACCAAAAGGGGGTTAACGCTTTGCGTAAAAATCAACGGCGGTGCTGGGATGTGACAACCCAGCGCCGTCTTTTCTTATTATAGGTATTTGTAGTATTATATTTACATGCCCAGTAGAGCTTCTTTGCAAGCTTCGCTGGCATATATAATTGTAATTCATACTGGATTAACCATATTTATACGAATGACAGCGTGAATATGTTTGAAAAAATGCCAGTGCAAAGAAGTCTTACTGGGTATGCAAACAGCAGAAATACGAGATAAATATTTAAGGTTTTTTGAGAGACATGGGCATGTAGTAGTACCTTCCAGCTCTTTAGTGCCAGAAAACGACGCCACAACTCTTTTTACAGGAAGTGGTATGCAACCCATGGTGCCGTATTTGCTCGGTGCGCCACATCCTAAAGGCACAAGAATTGCCGACTCTCAAAAGTCATTCCGGAGCCAAGACATAGAAGAAGTGGGTGACAATCGCCACACCACATTTTTTGAAATGCTTGGAAATTGGTCCTTAGGGGACTATTTTAAGACTGAACAAATTCCGTGGATGTTTGAATTTCTAACCAGTGAGCTATCTTTGGATCCAAAGCGTATTTATGTAACTTGTTTTCGGGGTAATGATGTAATTAACAAAGATACAGAGTCTGCAGAAATTTGGCAGAAGTTATTTACCGAAAAGAATATTGACGCAACTATTGTAGATTTTCCAGAACGTGACGGCATGCAAAGCGGACGTATTTTTTATTACGATGAAAAAAAGAATTGGTGGAGTAGGGCAGGCGTTCCGAGCAACATGCCGGTTGGCGAGCCAGGTGGGCCAGACTCAGAAATGTTTTGGGATTTTGGCGAGCATTTGAACTTGCATGAAAAATCAGCATGGAAAGACGAAGTCTGTCACGTAAATTGTGACTGTGGCCGATTTATGGAAATTGGTAATAATGTGTTCATGGAATACATTAAAACCGAAAATGGTTTTGAAAAATTAAAACAGCAAAATGTAGATTTTGGTGGAGGCTTGGAGCGGCTAGCCGCAGCAGTGGGTGACGACCCCGATATGTTTAAGATTGACGTGCTCTGGGTGCTTATACACTACTTAGAAGAAATGTCTGGTAAGACATACGGTGAGTCGGCGGATGTAACTAGACAAATGCGTATAATTGCAGACCATATTCGTGCAAGTGTGTTTTTGGTAAGCGATGGCGTTATTCCAAGCAATAAAGACCGTGGTTATGTACTGCGTCGTTTACTTCGCCGGAGTATGGTGGCTATGCGGATGCTTGGGAGTCAAGCTGACTGGGTGCCAAACGCAGTGGCAGCGGTTATTTTAACTTACAAAACAGCGTTTCCTGTTTTAGGAGAAAACACAGCAATTATTACCAAAGTAATTGAAGAAGAAAAAAATAAATTTAGTGCAACGCTCGACAAGGGCTTAAAAGAGTTTAATAAGATTAGCAGTCAGCATGCCATAACAGGTACAGACGCTTTTAATTTGTACCAGACCTTTGGTTTCCCATGGGAACTAACAAGAGACTTGGCTTTAGAAGCAGGTCAACGTCCAGACGAAGAAGAATTTAAGGCAGAATTTAAGAAGCATCAAGACCTATCCAGAACTTCAAGTGCTGGTGACTTTAAGGGTGGCTTGGCCGACCATAGCGAAGTTGTCGTAAGGTACCACACTGCAACTCACCTTATGCAGAAAGCCTTACGGCAAGTACTAGGCGAAGACGTATGGCAAAAAGGTAGCAACATAACTTCTGAGCGTACTCGTTTTGACTTTACGTTTCCAAGGAAAATGACCGAAGAAGAAAAAGCAGAAGTAGAAAGATTAGTAAATTCATGGATATTTCGAGACCTTACTGTAAAGCGTGAGGTGGTGTCGTTGGACGAAGCACGCAAGCGTGGGGCTATAGGTTTGTTCGGTGAGAAGTATGCTGATGAAGTATCTATTTACACCATTTTTGACCCCAAGACGAATGAAGTAGTTAGTTTGGAGTTCTGTGGCGGCCCTCATGTAGAACACACAGGTACTATTGGTAAATTCCATATTCAAAAAGAAGAAGCGGTTAGTGCAGGGGTTAGAAGAATTAAGGCAGTAATAGAATAACATAATGAAACCAACAAATAATGTGTTAATACCTTTAGCTACAAAGGCTAAAGTGGGCTGGGGGAATATAGTTTATGTTGTTATTGTGTGCATTTTATTGTTTATAGAAGTTTACATGTCTCTGACAACTAAACATAAATCGCAGGGTATAACCAGTATCGCGGGTTTTATTATTTACTTACCCATCGCTCTTATTGCTGTTTGTTTTGCTGTGGCGGGTTTTATTTCCTCAGCTAGAAGAAAGGACACAGTAATAGGTGTTATAGCCATTATTTTATTCATAGCCACTATAGTTGCTTTCTTTTTCGTAATATAAATTCAGGGCATACTTCGTCTATTCGGTTATTACGAATCATGTGAACATAGAATTTTATAATATATAATAGCACTGAGTCGTTTATAAAAAGCGATTAAGATTTAAAAATAATTGGTAATAATATTACAATAAAAAAATAAAATTATGGAACAAAATATGGTTAGTACGCAAATGAAAAAAGAAACAAAGTCAGTCTCTTTTGGAGATATTGCATATGCAATTCTTGTTTTATTTTTGTGTGCCGCACAAATTTTGGCTGGTATAGGTGCTCGTAGCAATCCCGGAGATGGTTTGGGAACTGCCGGTGTTTTATTTCTTTGTATAATAGGCCTATCTTTTGGTTTAGTGGGGTTGGTCTCTGGAATTTTGCGTAAACACAATTTTACCGCTATTGTATCTGGGGTTTTGGTGTTATTTACTATTGTGGGATATTTTATTAGTGCAAGTTAAGTTAGCGATAAGTTATATAAGTAGTAGGCTAAAAGTTATTATTTCCTAGTATGGGCACAGGGCTTAACGAAACGCATATGGAGGTGCTTAAGTATTTGGTTAGAAACGAAGGCAGAGACATACCTCGTAGTGAACTAACTGCTGAGTTCGGTGCAAATGTTTACAACAGGCTTGGCAAACTCATAATGCACAAATGTATAGTTTCTGAGAGGCGAGCCGTGGAAGGCAGAAACCAAATGGTTAATTTTTATGCAATAAATGAAACAGGGAAAGATGTTTTGTTGCGTTTCCTAAGAGAGAGTGGGGAAATTAACGAACTGCACGAATCTCATCAAAAACGCTTTTAGATATTAACGAGAGTCGCAAGGTTGTATTACAAATAAAAAATAAAATGCAAATAAAATTTATACAAATTAAATAAAATTAAAATATGCCTAAAAGTTTTTTTGGAGCTAATATTGTGCTCGTAGTCTTTGGTATCTTGTCGATATGTTTTATGATAAGTCTGTTATCGCAGGACTTCCCTTGTAGGAATATTCGTAGCATATTTTTAAATCAGCAAGCGAAGATTAGTGGAAATGGGTTCATAATAGAAGAACTTACTACTAAAGATTATTATTGTGGTTCTATGGGCATTGCTCGAGTTAGTTATACTGTATATTATCCCGAGTTCTTTATTCTTTTTGCTTTTATAAGTTTATATTTGTCAGTTACTCGACTTTTGAAGCAAAGAGAAGTTTCTTATAAGTTTTCGTTACAATCTGAGAGGGCGAGACTTGTTTTTGAGTTCACATTGCTTCTAATCGCCTATTTTAGTCTATGGGAGTTTATGGTATATAAAATTAGTTACTAAATTATCAGCAAAGTTTAGAACCAAAGATGAACATAGAATTTTATAACTGTCCAGAGCCTTTACATTTGGACCCAAAAATATTGCCAAAAGACAAGGCGGAGTTTCTAACTTACCGGCCAGACTTTACTGCAATGCAAGTAGTGGCCAACAAATATGCTGAATACAAAAATATTTTAGTAGTTGGACATGGCGGAAGTGTTAGCAGTTTCTATGGATTGTACAATGCACTTAGACGGCACGTAAATGAGCGTGAGGCAAAAAACGCATTTTTTTTGTCTACAGTAGATCCAGATTATATTATGGATTTGGAAGCTGAGCTCAACCCCGCAGACACGCTAGTAGTAGCTATATCTAAGTCCGGAGAAGACACAACTCAGTTGGAAGCTTTAACACAGTTTTGGGATTTTCCTATATTAGTAGTTACAGAAAAAGACACGCCACTTTACCATATTGCGCAAAAGAAAAAGTTGGATATTGTTTTGCATTCGGCCATTGGTGGGAGATTCACAGCGTTTACAGAGACAGCCTTGTTGCCGGCGCTACTCTGTGGACTGGATGTGCAGACTATATTTCGTGGGGGTAGGGAAGTTCATGCGCTTTATGAAACTAATAATTTGGCTTGGAAAGCAGCTAACGTAGTTTGGCAATTGGAGCAAAATGGCGTAGTGGATGTGCTTGGGTTTGTGTATTCGCATTTTTTGCAATACTTGTCACCACTTGTAGTACAGTTGTGTCATGAAAGTTTTGGTAAGAGCGGTTTAGGGCAAACTTATTCTTTTTCGGAAGGGCCAGAAGCACAACACCATACTCTTCAGAGGTTTTTAGGTGGCCGAAAGAATGTCTTGGGTTGGTTTGTTGGACTTACTGCAGGTGGAAACAGTGCAAAAACAAATTATTCACCAGAAATTCATAGCGTGGTATTTCATAACCAGCCGTTATTCAACCTAAATAATCTACCGTTAGAGCAGTCTATGCAGTTTGAGCGAACTGGCATGGTAGAAGATGCTAAGTTAAAGAATATGCCAATTTGTTCCATGGCACTTACTGCTTGTTCCTCGTTGGATGTCGGCAAGTATATAGGTTTTTGGCAAATGTTTGCCGTATATAGTAGTATTTTGCGAGGCTTAAATCCCTTTGACCAGCCAGAGGTGGAGAGTGGTAAGCTTATAAGTTTCAATAAACGTCTAGCATATAAAGGACTTTTGTAATTGTAGATTGATGATTTTTGATTGCAGATTAAGTACCGCATTCCAATATAAAATCTGCAATTAAAAATCTGAAATGTTTCTGGTTGACTACCAGCCCAACACTGCTAGAATAATACTAGTATGGCAAAAACCCTATATTTTAATATTGAGGACGACGTAAAGACTATTACTTCGCGATTGCGACTGGAACCTTCCAGCGATTTTGTTTTAGTATTTCCAAGGCGTAGTTACTTGTTTGCAGACCCTGTAAACGTAAAACTTTTAAAAAAGCAGTTGGAAGTACTAGGTAAAACCGCTGCCATTCTTACCATGGACGAACGTGGTCAAGCAGCAGCTCAAGAGGCAGGGTTTGAACTAAAAGCCTTACCAGGTAGAGTTGTAAGGTCTGGCATGGGCGATATATCAACAAAAAAAATACACAATTCACCTAATGAAGTCACGGAGCCTTTTATTGAGGAAGAGGTTAAAGCGCAGAATGAGCCAGAACCTGAGAGGATTGCTCCAAGACCGCGCATGCATTCCATTCCAACTGTTGGTGTGCACGATACTATTTTTTCAAATGTAGCAGGCAAGTCCACACAAGAGAGCGGGGCTTTATTTTCGCGAGTTCGTAGGACCGCCAGAATGCGTACGGTCTGGGTTGGCTCGGTTGCTTTAGTTATTCTTTTTTGCTTAATCTTTGTAACCGTTTTGTTACCAAAGGCGACAATAGCTGTGTATCCTAAAACCGAGTCTGTGTCACGGGATTTGGAGATTTCTTTATCTACCGCTCAAAAACAGCCAGATGTAAATGTGCTTAGTATGCCTGCAACAGCTTTTGAAAAGACGGTGGAAATAGAAGACACTTTTCAAAGTGTCGGCAAAAAAGAACTTGGTAGTAAGTCTACTGGTAAGGTTAGAGTTTTTAATTTAACAGGTGCTTCCATAAATTTACGCGCAAGTACTACGACCTTAACCGCAAAAGGACAAACTTATACTTTTAGTACAGACCAAAATTATATAAAGCCAGTCAGTGGTAAAGCTGTGACTAGTCCCAGTGCAGGACATTTGGCATCGGTTAGCGCAACTGTTGGTGGTGAGGCAGGAAATATTCCAGCCGGTAGCAGGCTTGAAATTTCAAATCAGGTATTTGGAAGTAAGCCACAACAATTATATGCGATAGCAGAAGAAGATTTTGTAGGCGGCAATTCTCGCTTTGTTTCCATTGTGGACCAAAGCGACCTTGCATCTGCTCAAGACTCTTTAGTAAAAAAGATAACCGACAATTTAGCTCAAGATTTTAAAAAACAATCTCAACTTTTGGCAGAGAAAGCGTTTACCGTTGAAGTGTTATCTTTTGTACCAACAAAGCAGGTAGGGGAAGAGTCACCATCTTTTTCTGCAAAAGCTTCAGTGCGCGTAAAAGGGCTAGTCTTTGACCCTACTGTTTTGGCCAGTTTGGTAAGGTCTAGGGTAACTCAGGTTTTGTCGCAAGGTAATCATCTTGAACAACCAGATAAAGATTCTATGAGTTTTAAGGTACGGCAGATAGATCAGGTCGCTGGCACCATGCGTTTTATAGTACATTTTGAGTCGTTTGCCTCAAAGGATGTAGATATTGCACATATAAATAAAGATTTAACCGGCGCGTCCAAAACAGAAGCTTCCGATAAATTGGCTCAAAATGCCTCAATTGACCATGCCGATATAGTCCTATGGCCTTCTTGGCAAACCAGCTTGCCACGCCTTGCTAGCAGAATAAGTATTCAGCTGGTCTCAAAATAGAAGAATGTGTACTACTTATATTGACACTCGTTAATGGGTTATGATACAATGAGATATCTGTAATTAATCCGCATAAATAAGTCTATTTCTAGCAGAACACCCGATTTTGGGAAGCACCAGACAAGTAAAGATGTTATAGAACTTGATGGGAAGGTTGTAGAAAGCTTGCCCAACGCGCTTTTTCGTGTCCAATTAGACTCAGGTCAAATGGTTTTGGGTCACTTGGCAGGTAAAATGCGGGTGCATATGATTCGCGTTCTACCAGGAGATAGAGTCATTATACAAATGACTCCTTATGATCTGAACAAAGGGAGAATTATTCGCAGATTAAGATAACAAGTTTATTCAATCAATTTATTATTTATGAAAGTCAAAGCGAGCGTAAAACCGAGATGTAAAGATTGTAAGATAGTCAAACGTTTTGGCCGGATTTATGTAATTTGCAAGACTCCAAAGCATAAACAGCGACAAGGCTAATATAATTGTAGATTGTAGATTTCAGAGTGCAGATTTAATATGCACATTATCTAAAATCATCAATCTGAAATCTGAAATTATTTTATGGCACGCATATCTGGTATAAACTTACCCAACGAAAAAAGAATAGAAGCAGCGTTGGTATATATATACGGCATAGGTCCACATACGGCTAAGGACGTGTTAAAGGTAAGCCAAGTAGACCCAAACAAGCGCACTAAGGACATTGACGAAGCTGAGTTAAACCGCATTCGTGAATACATAGACAAACATGTGAAGGTTGAAGGAGCGCTTAGACAACAGGTTTTGTTAAACATTAAGCGCCTTAAAGAAATTAGTGCTTATAGAGGCCTACGACACATTAAAGGCTTGCCTGTTCGTGGTCAGCGCACAAAGACCAATTCACGTACAAGACGAGGAAACGTGCGTCGTACCGCTGGTAGCGGACGTAAGAAGTCTACCGATAAAACCTAGTTAATTGCAGATTGTAGATTTCAAATTGCAGATTTAATAAATGCATTTGTAACAACAATCTAAAATCCTCAATCATCAACCTGAAATTTATTTATGTCTGAAGAAAATACTCCAATTACAGAGACAGCTACCACAGAAACTCCGACAACGGATGTTGCTGTTTCTAAAATTAAAGGTGGTAAAAAGAAGAAGAGCAAAAGTAAGATTACCAAGGGTCGCGTCTACATAACTTCTACTTATAACAACACTATTTTGAGTGTTACAGACCAAACAGGTAATGTTTTGGCTTGGGGAAGTAGTGGTCGTGCAGGTTTTAAAGGTTCTAAGAAATCTACACCATACGCTGGACAGAGGACCATGGAAGACTTGCTTAGTCGCATTAAAGACCGAGGTTTAGCAGAAGTGGATGTACTAGTAAAAGGCGTTGGTAGCGGTCGTGACTCCGCTATAAGAGCTCTCCAAGGTTCTGGTGTTTCAGTTCTTTCTATTAAAGACCAGACCCCAACAGCGCATGGCGGTATTCGCCCAAAGAAAGTCAGGAGAATTTAGTTAGTTTATAAAGTTCATAAAGTTGAAAGTTTGTAAAGCAGTTTAGAAATCCATCACTTTATGAACATTAGAAACTTTTAACCATTACTATGAGATATACAGGACCAAAAGGTAAAAAGGCGCGAAGGCTTGGCCAAGCGTTTACAAATAAGGAAGCGAAAGTGCTTAGGCGCAGAACTGGACCTCCGGGTCAGCATGCGGACAGCCGTAGTCGTCTTTCTGAATTCGGCTTGCAACTCAAAGAGAAGCAAAAGGCCAAATTCGCATACGGTATTCAAGAAAAGCAGTTCTTCCGTTATTTTTTAAAAGCGCAGAACCAACCGGGTGTTACAGGTACAAATTTGTTAACCTTGCTTGAACAGCGTTTGGACAATGTAGTTTACAGACTTGGTTTTGCAGACTCTAGAGCACAGGCAAGACAATTAGTTTCTCACGGTTTTTTTCAGGTTAACGGAACGCGGGTAACCATTCCTTCTTACTCTGTACGCGTTGGCGATACCATTGTAGTTGGTGAGGCTAAGGCTAAAACCAAGTATATGCAAACAGCCAAAGACAAACTAAAGGCAGCAACTCCTCCAGATTGGTTAAGTTACGAACCAAGTGGGTTTAAGGCCAAAGTCTTAAGTCAACCTACAGTAGAGGATATGGACAAAGCCATAAACACTCAGCTCATTATTGAACATTATAGTCGTATTTAATTTTTAAGGCAGGATATAGCGTATAGGGGACAGGGTATAGAAAATGCATTAAGCATATTCGTATACTACACCCTACACCTAGCTCCTACACCCTCAATAAAATTATGGAAGCTCTAACTCTTCCCGAAAAAGCCAAGGTTGAACACTTAGGCAACAATAAATACGCAGTTACTCTGGAGCCTTTGCATCCTGGGTATGGTGTTACTATTGGTAACGCGTTGCGACGTGTTTTGCTTTCCAGCATGCCTGGAGCAGCAGTCACTGCGGTTAAAATTCGTTTTGCAGATCACGAATTTTCTACAGTACCAAACGTCAAAGAAGACGTGGTGCAAATTATTTTAAATCTTAAGCAACTACGACTTAAGTGTTTTTCGTCTGAGCCTACTAAACTTTCACTGAAAGTTAAAGGCGAGAAAGTTGTTACAGCAGCAGACATTGCTCAGTCTGACCAAGTGGAAATTATGAATAAAGATTTGCATATTGCAACTCTTGATAATAAAAATTCCGAGTTAGACATGGAATTAACCATTGAACAAGGACGTGGATATGTTCCAGTGGAAGCTCGAGAAACTGAACGCCATGAGGTAGGTGTTTTGGCCGTTGATGCTATATTTACTCCTGTTCGCGCGGTCTTTTTTGAAGTTTCAAATGTGCGTGTTGGACAAATGACCAACTACGACAAATTGGTTTTAAATATTGAAACAGACGGTACATTGAGTGGCGAGGAAGCCATAGATATTTCTGCACATATTTTAGTAGATCACTTTAGTATGTTGTTTTCTACTCATGGTAGTGTTGCGCCAGTAGCTCAGGTTCCAAGTGCAGAAGTTAGCATACCAAGTGACGAAGACGAACAGGAAGAACAAACAGCAGATGAACCACAGGCTCCGGAAAGTGATTTAGACAGTGTAAGCTTGTCCAATCGTGCAAAGAACGCACTCATTAAGTATGGTGTTGCGACAGTAGAACAGTTAAAGGCTTTACCTAGTGAAGAAATTAATGTTATACCAGGACTTGGCAAGAAAACCATAGCGGAAATTATGATGCTGTTAGGGAGAGAGTAATAATCAGGAATTAGCTTCAAGCTACTAGCTGCTAGAAAATCTAGAAGCTAGTGCCTAGAAGCTAGAAGCTATTATATGAGACATCAGAAGAAGAAAAAATTTGGTAAGGGTACAGACCATAGAAGAAAGTTGTTAAGAACTTTGGCTTCTTCGCTTGTATTACATGAACGTATACAGACTACATACGCCAATGGCCGTGCTGTTCGTCCTTATGTAGAAAAACTTATTACCAAAGCTAAAACTCCAACTTTGCACATCCGTCGCCAGTTGCTTTCTGCGCTCACCAGAAATGCCGCCGCAAAAACTTTAGAAGTTCTTGGGCCAAAGTTTACAGCTAGGGCTGGTGGGTATACGCGCATAACTAAGTTAAACGATCCTAAGTCTGGTTTGTCTCGAGTAGTAGTAGAATTAGTAGACTAACTCAATTTTTATGAAAGCTCAGAAATCTTCTATTATAACTAAAGTTAACCGACAGTGGCACGAAATAGATGCGTCAAGTCAAACTCTTGGACGTATAGCTAGTCGGGTTGCTGTTTGGCTTCGAGGAAAGCACAAGCGTACTTTTACACCCAACGTAGACTGTGGCGACTTTGTTGTAGTAACCAACGTGGACAATTTAAAATTTTCCGGTCGTAAACTTGAACAGAAAAAGTACTACAGACACTCCGGCTATCTTGGAGGACTTAAAACTAGTAGTTTAAAGTCAGAGCTTGAGCGCCGTCCAGAATGGGTTTTAAGACAAGCCGTACGAAGCATGCTTGACGAAGTCAAGTTTAGAAAATCCATGCTTAGCAGAATGAAAGTAGTGGCTGGTAAAGAACATGGTTTTCCCGTAAGTAAGAAATCTTAAATTTTCAATTTGTAACTAAAGATATGTCCGAAGAAATTACTAAACCAGTGAAAAAACCTGTTGCTCGTAAAGCTGCGACTAAGACAGCAGAGGCTCATGCAGTAGCGCCACGAAAGCGTGTAGTTAAGCATGTAGAAGAACCTGTTGTCGAGCAAACGGAAGTACTCTCAGAACAAACTGTACAAGCAAAGCCACAGACAGGCGCTCCTCAGCAGGGTAGATATTTATTTTCTACTGGGCGCAGAAAGACTGCTGTTGCTAACATTCGCATGTTTACCGGTAAAGGTGAAAGTGTAGTAAATAAAAAACCAATTAACGAATATTTTTCGCACCAGTTTTTACGTGACGACGCCTTGTTCGCGTTTAAAGTCACTGGTATGGGTAATCAGTACTATTTTACTGCAACTGTAAATGGCGGTGGTATAAAGGCTCAGGCTGGCGCAGTTAGGCACGGTTTGGCACAAAGTCTTGCTACACTAAGTGATGAAGTAAAGCGTGTGTTAAAGAAAAATGGTTTACTTACTCGTGATGACCGCAAAAAAGAGCGCAAGAAACCAGGCTTAAAACGTGCTCGTCGTGCTCCACAATGGGCCAAGCGTTAATTTGGCTTTGAGTGACTTACGTAGATAGTTTTCAGTTTTAAAATTTTAAACCCCGCAAGTGCGGGGTTTATGCTTTATTTAAGCCATTTTAAGTTGCTTTTTTTATTTTTAAACTTAGGAAAAGTTTGTTTGGATTCTTGACATTTACCATGTACCGTAGTACAATTAGCAGTTTCAGAAGAATTGTTTAAAAGAATTGAGCTTTGCTGAAAATATAGACGCATAAAACACCTATATTTTCAGCAGGGTTTAAGGACAAAGCCCTCCAAGCTGGAGTGCCAGATACCAGTTATCTGGTTATCTGGTTCACCAAAAATTTGTCCGCCCCCCGTAAAACTTCTAGTTTTACGGAGCCAACATTCAAAAACACACACAAACTCCAAACAGACTGAAAGGTCTGTGTAAGGCGTCGGCTTAAGGACCCGACGTTAAAGAAATACCCATGAAAAAGTACATTAAAAACACGCTCACGACCGTCATTGTCGCGGCCACTCTCGCAATTCTCGCGCCTTGCTTCGTGCAGGCGCAAGACCTCTTCAACGTTGGTCAATGGCACGCGCCCATGGCCAATCCATTCAACAATACGCTGACAGATAGCCTTGCAAGCTACAAGTCGGCAAACGATCCCACACGCAAACCATTCGTGAATGCGTGTTGGGAAAAAGACGGTTGGGTGGCAACTCAAGTTGTGGCTGGCAAGATTGGCCCGCAAATGCCAGTCTTGTCGGTGATTAACGCTACGCAACCTTACTGGCCTGGCTCGCACGTTTACCTGCGGGTACTTGTGCAGGTCAGTAACCAGTCGGACGGCCTCAGGACTCGGGACCGCGGATTCAGTTTGGCGCTCGGTCGTGAAGACGGCTTCACCGGAACCACTTTGGTTTCGCTCTGGAACAACCGTAGGGGACTTAACGTTGAGCACGGCGCGGCCAACGTATCTGGCGACGTGTTGGATACGAACACCATTGCAGGCGAAGAGGTGACTCGGAATCTGCTGAAGTGGAGCGATCCAAATTCGCAACAGCCAACTTCGCTTGTCCTCAATGTGGACTTCGTCGTCCCAGAAGGGGGTGTCTGGGGTCTACATATCCAAGGACACAACGGTGATACGGACGGCACATGGGCAACATTGTTCGTGAAGACGGATGTTGCTGTGTTCCAACCGCGCGAACTGTTGGCGGACCGGCAAACAAACGTGCAAGTGCACACGGTGGGACAAATTCGCGACGAGTTACTCAATGGCCGGCCAGCTTTTCGGATTTACGACCCAGAACTGGGTAGGCTTATTGGCCGGACCGACCCACAGTGGCGCGGGTGGATTAACCGCATCACTGGTATGTATCCTCGCACGTTCAGGGAACTGATTGTTTGGACAGTCTACGCGCAGTTTTGTGCTGGGATGTCTGGACAGCAGGAGCCATGGCGTGTGCAGCTAGGCAATTCGGGCTGTGTGGATACAATAATTTTGCGCTCCTTGGTGGAGGGTGCAAATGACCCGGGCGATGCCCTGGTCATGTATACCACCACGCTTGGTGAACTTGGCCGGAAGTTGCACCGCGCCATGCCATTTGTGCAGAATGACGAAAATAACCGCGTGGATATGAATTATCTTTCGTTGACGTCGAAGTTTTTCTAGACGGAAGCGAAAGTCTCAAGCAAAGACTTGGGCGGGGCCACATCGAAAAATTGTGGCAAGTTAAGCAGGAGGAAGAACTAATCTAAACAGTGCTTAGGCGCTGTTACCAAGGAGCTCTCTAGAGTGTAATCCAGCAATGGACCATTCTAGCGAGCTTCTTTTTTTGTTGTAACATTTTGTAAGGATTGGCGTTATATTGAGTGGGCAATGTAATTTTTTATAAATTTGTCCTATAATATATATAAGTTTGAATTTAAAATTAAGTTTATAAATTTAAAGTTTTATGGATATGCAAAATGTGTCTGGATGGGGGAGTCTGAAAACTATTTTAGCAGTACTTGGCATCCTGCTCATAGTATTTGTGGCCCTTATGATTGGCGAGCGGGGTTACGCTTTGAGTAAGCTTGTGTCAGGCGCAAAACCGGACAACGTTATTTCTGTTTCTGGTACCGGAAAAGTTAAAGCAGTCCCAGATATTGCTACAGTAAGTCTTGGGGTTGTGGCACAAGGTAAAGACGCTAAAGAAGCTCAAAATTTAGCAACAGAGCGCATAAATAAAATCACGGCTTTTGTAAAAGGCTTAGGTGTTGCAAAAGAAGACATAACCACAAGCCAAGCTAGCCTTAATCCTAGATACGACTATCAAAATGGTCAGAACAATATTACTGGCTATGACTCAAACCAAATGGTTACCGTAAAGGTGCGTGGAGTAGATAAGAGTAATGAAATTGTTGGGAAAATTTTAGCCGGTGCGGTAGACAATGGAGCAAATCAAGTTTATGGCAGTCAGTTTACAATTGACGACCCAGATAACCTAAAACAGCAAGCACGTAAAGACGCCATAGCTAAGGCAAAAGTAAAAGCTAAAGAACTAGCAGATGCAGCTGGTATAAAACTTGGTAAGGTTGTGAGTGTGCAAGACGGGGAAGGGTACTACCCTCCAGTTCCTATGGCTTACGCAACAGATAAGGCAATGGGTATGGGTGGAGGCGGTGCTGCAGTTGCGCCAAATATAGAACCCGGCAGTCAGGAGATTACGCAAACTGTTACGCTAGTATTTGAAGTCAGATAACGTATAGTAAAGTTTAAAGCCACCAACTGGTGGCTTTTTTGTAACTGCAATTTACATTTTAATTTGCGTTTGCTTAAGTACTAGGTGTACTATATATGTACAGTTTCGTGGCCTGTCTGCATAAGCAGGTTTTAACCAAGCGGTAAATTTGTTTTTGTAGGCCGGGGTGGCCACGAAACTGCTTACAAGTTGTAGTAGGGAACATACCCAGTTGTAGTACTGGAAGTAATTTTTGAAGTTTTTTTGCACTATGTAAAAAATTTGAAGATTTACCTCCTTTGTCAACCCTGTGAAAACCCTAGGCAATATTTCGGCAAGTGGTCGCAATACTTAGGGTATTTTTTTGTGCTTATTTATAAGGATTTATATTCTGGGTTTTATATGGGCCTTGCATTTCTAGCAAATATCTGTATAATGCTCGTACTACCAAAACGTGTTTCGACAATTGGCCGCCCGACCACTCGGGCAAGGTTGCGATGTGGCCTCCTTAGCCGCATAACTTTGTCCTAAGCGAGGACGGCCAAACACGGTTTGTGTAGCCCTGAGCGGCAACAACTTTGGGACATCCCCGGAAGAAGCCAGTACTGACTGGCACCTGAAGTTTGTTGCTGTGGCAACTCCGGGCTGGCTCTGTAGCCGGCGATGCCCGACCAACTGGGTCGGATGTGGTGCTAGCATCCCTTGCGGATGTCAGCCTGGAGTTCGCTTGTGAGTTCTACGTCAAGAGTTATTGACTGGGTACCGGGGGGAATCCTGGTTCAATTACCCTTGACGTATGGGGGAAGTAAAGCCATGAAAGAGCGGCATACGCTTTGCTTTCCCAGACGGGACTGGTCGGGTGAGGCACTCGAAAAACTGAGCGTTCGATGCTCACCCGCCAGTCCTACGTGCAGGAGGAAAATTTCGTGGTTTGGCCATGAGAAAGATTTTTAGAACTTTTTTTACAAAAAGCTCAATAAAATTTTTCCATCCCCAACCACGCGCCAAACTCCGGCAAATCCAACAAAGCTTTGCAAGCAGTTCATCGCTTGCAAAAAACTAGTGAAGATTTGCCGGAGTTCTTCATTTTTATATTGTTGACAGAATACAGCATTCATTGTAAAATATATGAGTTCTTTGCAAGCCGAATAATCGCTTCGTTAGAAATAGCGGGGAGGAAAGTCCGAACACTTATTTGATAGCCTCATATGAGTTATCAAGACTGGTAGCGGGTAATTCCCGTCGGGGGCAACCCCAGAGGTGCGAACAGTGACGCCGGTGGCGAAAGCCAAAGGCATCCCATGCGGATGAATCTTTATGGCAACATAGAGAATGAAACGGCTAAATCCTTACTTGAGTGCAATGCCAAATTTGGTAGGCAGCTTGATCCGTCTGGTAACAGACGAGACAGATAGATGATTATTTAGAAACAGAATTCGGCTTATGAGCCTGCAAAGAACACTAAAAAATCCCGTAATTACGGGATTTTTTAGTGTTTCCGACAGAGATTATTCGTAGTATACTTATAAGTGTGAACAATTTTAGTATTTTTCGCAATTTAATTACTTGCTCAGCGCTATTCACTGTTCACTATCCACTAATTTATGAAACGTTCAGAACTTTTATTTAATATTTTTTCTGTTCCTTTAGATGCTGTAATGCTTTTTGTTGCGGCATGGGTTTCGTTTTATACTCGTTTGCATTCTCTACATTTGGTTGGACCAGTTCAGTACAATTTGGTCCTGTCAGATTTTTTACTAACTGCGGTCAGAGTTTTGCCTATAGTGTTGGTTTTGTTTGTGTTGCTTGGATTATATAACATTCGCGGAGCTCGTAAATTAACTTTTCAGTTTGGTCGTATACTCATAGGCATTTCCATGGCATTGTTTTTGGTTATGGTGCTGTTCTTTTTTTACCAACAGCTTTTTCCTTCGCGTTTTATTGTACTTGCTACATGGGGTTACGGCATAGCTTTTGTGTTTTTTGGTAGGGTCGTTCTACAGTTGCTACAACAAGTATTGTTTCGGGCAGGCAAGGGGTTGCACTACGTTGTTATTGTGAACGGTACAAACACGGACTCACAAATAATTCAAGACTCACTTAAAAACCCAAAATGGGGACTTAAAACGGTAAAAGAGTTATCGTTTGGTGATACCATAACTGCTGAACTTGAACAACTATACGCTTCCGAGCGAGTGGACGAAATTATTCAGGCAAATCCAACACTTACAGACCCCCAAAATTTACAGTTGTTAGAGTTTGCTCGTGGCAAGGGTTTGTCTTATAGTTATGTGCCAAATGTTTTTGACGTTCAACGCAATGTTCGAGAAGTTTTTGACTACCATGGTGTGCCTCTCATATCTATAAAAAATACCCCGCTAGATGGCTGGGGCAAGGTAACAAAAAGGGTGATGGATGTGTTACTTAGTGCATTTGCGTTGATTGTACTGTCACCAGTTTATTTGATAATTTACCTAGCCGTAAAATTGGACAGCCCAGGGCCTGCAATATATCCGTATCCGCGTGGTGGTATGGGTAAGGATTTTACTTTTTATAAGTTTCGGAGCATGTATACGCATTTGAGTAACGGTCTGGGTGGAGAAGAAGCCGAAAAGGTTCGTGAAGAGCTTTGGAAGCATAATGACAGGGGCGGGGCGGACAGTCCGTTTCTTAAGATAAAAAATGACCCGCGTATTACTCGTATTGGCAAGATTATTCGTAAGACTAAATTAGATGAGATTCCACAGTTTTGGAATGTGTTAAGAGGGGATATGAGCTTAGTAGGTCCAAGGGCGCACATGGTAGACGAAGTGCAACTGTACCGAAATAAATACCAGCGGATGTTTAGCATACGGCCCGGTATATTTGGTGTATCACAAATAGCGCAAATGTCCTGGCCGGATTTGCCTTTTGAAGAAGAAATTCGGCTCAATACTTACTACATAGAAAATTGGTCTATATGGTTAGACATTAAAACTTTGTTTAAGAGTGCATATTTAATATTTTTTGGTGCTAAGCCTACGGAAGATTACTGATATGCAGACACATACAGATATACAGATGACCACAGATAATTCCGGATCTGTAGTCATCTGTATATCTGAATAAATCTGGAATCTGCATATATGAAACTAGTCCTAGCACATGATTCTTTCACGCAACTCGGTGGGGCAGAACGAGTTTTTTTGTGTATGGCAGATATTTTTCCAGAAGCCCCAATTTACACTCTAGTCTTAGACAAAAATATTGCAAAACAACTTCCCACTCAAATACTGCATCGTATTAGAGTAACTAAGTTGCAATGTCTCTATAACGTATTTCCCGTTTTCCAATATTTACTACCCCTTATTCCATTTGCTCTAAGGCTTACCAAATTACCAAAATGTGATGTTCTTTTTAGCTCTAGTTCTGCTTTTGCCAAAGGATTTCGTAAGCCAAAAGGAGCGAGGCATGTTAACTATTGCCATACTCCGACTCGCTTTCTGTGGACCGATAGCGAATATTTTGCACAAGAGGTGCCAAAAGTTTTACGATTTCCAGCAAAGATTTTTTTAAGATGGATGAAAACTTGGGATTTGCGGGTTACCAAGAATGTAGATGTATTTGTTGCAAATTCTAAAGAAGTACAAGCGCGGATTAAAAAATATTATAAACGTGACAGTGAAGTGATTTATCCGTTTGTAGATACAGAGTTTTGGAAACCTCTTCATGAGGACAAAGCGTATAGGGGAAAGGGTATAGTACAAGATGCAGTTTCAAGTACTACGCTCTACACCCTACACCCTAATCCCTATTTCCTAATTGCCGGAAGATTACATGCGCATAAACATAACGATTTGGTTATAAATGCGTGTAACGATTTGGGGTTGAATTTACATGTTGTAGGTACAGGTAGAGATGAAGCACATTTACGTGCCATTGCCGGACCCGCTATAACTTTTCTAGGTCGTATTTCTGACGAAGATTTAAAAAATGAATATAGAGGTGCAAGAGGTTATATATATCCTCAGGTGGAGGATTTTGGACTTATGCCACTTGAAGCGGCGGCCTGTGGCACCGCAAGCATAGGGGTGTCTTTGGGTGGTAGTTTAGAGACAATAATCCCAAGTATAACAGGAGAGTGGTTTTCTGTTGGCAATAAAAATGAGTTAAAAGGACTTCTTCAGAATTGGGATGAAAGTAAATATAGTGTAGAAGCTTTGAGGGCGCATGCAGAGGAGTTTAGTAAAAAAAAGTTTATAGCGCAAATTCAGGGGGTTGTAAATGCCGAAATACCCAATGCCTAATATCTAATTCCTAATGAATTAGATTCGTGTTAAATTGTTATTTTGTTTAATTGATATATGGTTATTGCAGTAGACTTACGAAGTATACAAAGAGGAACATTTAGTGGCGTGGAAAATTACACGTTGAGTCTTTTGGAACGGATGATTCGCCAAGACAAAGAGAATAAGTATATTTTGTTTTATAATGGGCTTCGTCCAGTACAAACAGAAGAATTGCGCTTTTTAAATACAACCGTGGTCGCGCGAAGATTGCCCAACAAACTTTTGGCTCTAAGTACAACTTTTTTTCGTCAGCCTAACTTTACAAAATTAATTGGCAAGTTCGACGTTCTATTCTTGCCAAATTTAAATCAGGTCGTTTTAGGGTCAGAAGCAAAACTTGTAGTTACTGTCCATGATTTGTCACCAGTCGTGTTGCCGGAATTTTATAATTTACGCAGGCGCCTTTGGCACTGGTCAGTGGGGTTTAAACGTACCTTGCTTCGTGCAGATAAAATAATTGCAGTATCTGAATATACCAAGCAAGATATTGTTTCAGTACTAGGCATTGCTGAGGCTAAAGTTGATGTAGTATATCAGGGTGTGGATCACACAAGGTTCCATCCAAATTTGGACACGGATAAACTTCGCTATGTGCGTAACCGTTATGGTTTGCCTGGAGATTTCGTTTTGTACATGGGCACGCTTGAACCGAGGAAAAATGTAGAGGGGCTGTTACAAGCTTGGGAGCGTATGGAAGTGGATATACCTTTGGTAATTGCTGGTAAGGCGGGTTGGAAGTATAACGAAATATTTAAATTGGCGCGAAAGAGTAGTAAACAAAGGGCAATACACTTTTTAGGGTTTGTAGAAGAAGCAGATAAACCGTATTTGCTCAAGCTTGCTCGCGTCTTTGCTTTTCCATCTTTCTATGAAGGATTTGGCTTGCCAGTATTAGAAGCTATGGCCGTAGGTACCCCTGTGGTTACTAGCAGTGTAACTAGTTTACCTGAAGTTGCGGGCGATGGAGCGTTGTTGGTAAATCCATATAACTTTGACGAATTAACTTTTGCGTTGGACCAGTTGGTTAGTGATGAACATCTGCGAGAGCAATTGCAAGCTAAGGCATTTCTGCGAGCAAAGATGTTTGATTGGGACCGCACTGCAGACCTAACTTTAAAAGCGTTAACCAAGGTTTAAACATACAGTATACATATATTAAATGTGTTTAAACCTTGGCTAGTATAGTAAATAATTTTAGTATGAACATAGGTTTTGATTTTCGTATGGGTGGTACAGCGCATGGTGGCATAGGTCGCTATGCTTTTGAGCTACTTAAAGCAGAGTTGCAAATAGACAAAGAAGAC
Organism: Candidatus Doudnabacteria bacterium; assembly: GCA_023245995.1. GTDB lineage: Bacteria > Patescibacteriota > Doudnabacteria > UBA920 > UBA920 > JAEUSE01. The sequence continues at coordinate 32,897 of JAHFJH010000006.1, forward strand.
CGTTTTTTTGTTTTTTATAACGACACTGTTGTGGTCGATGACTTACGAACACTAGATGAGCATGTAAATGTAGAGCTTGTAAAAGTGCGCGCTAGACATTATTCGCTTGCAGAGCAAACTTCATTTTTAAAGGTTTTACAAGGCATGTCTCTAGACGTAATGCATTTTCCAAATTTTAACCATCCCATTCTATATAAAAAACCATTTGTAGTTACCATTCATGACATGGTTCATCATCGCTTAAGTGGACATAAAAAAAGTCGTTGGTTATATTTTCAAGGCTATAAGTATGAAATGCAACACGCGCTTTTAGCCTCTAAAGCAATTTTGGTTCCGTCTAACAGCTCTAAGCAAGAGGTGTTAAATTATTTTGCTGGAGTTACGAATAAGATAAGTGTTATATACGAAGGGGCTAGTTTGCAAGCAGTATCTGAGGCAAGTGTTGAAAGGGTAAAGAGGCAATATTTGTTAACTCGGCCATATTTTTTGTTTGTTGGAACGCTAGAGCGAAAGAAAAATATTGTTGGGCTTGCACGTGGCTTCGATAAGTTACTAGAAAAATATAATTTAGATGTAGATTTAGTATTTGCGGGTAAGGTAGACACTCATTATCCTGAAGAAAAGTTGAAGGCCTTAGAAGTTAAGCATTCGAACCACATAGTTTTTACAGGATATGTTAATGACGAGGATTTAGCAGCGCTTTACCAAGGTGCTCATGCTTATACGAATGCTTCGGTTAATGAAGGTTTTGGTTTGCCCGGCGTAGAGGCTATGCGCTTTGGGCTACCTATGGCCGTAAGCAATACTCCGGTATTTAATGAAATATATGATGACGCAGCTGTATATTTTGACGCAACAAGTCCGGACGATATAGCCGATAAATTGCGTTTGCTTGCAACAGATCAACAATACTATGAGTTACTGCAGGAGAAAGCATATTTTAGAGGTCAGCTATTTGACTGGGAACGAACCGCAAAAGAAACTTTGTCTGTACTTAGGGCAGCATCGGGAAAACAGCAAGTAGTTCCTGTTGCTCCAGATTTGTTAGCTCAAGCATAAGGCTTGCTATACTTATTGTGTATACAGAAGTAAAATTAGTATAAGTTACATTTGTACTTAACTTAGAAATATAATTTTGTGAACGGGAAGAAAAAAAATATTATAGTTTTGGTAGGTGGCGGTAGCGGTGGACCAACTAGTCCACTCTTGGCTGTGGCAAATGAAATAAAAAATACATCTCCTACGACACGTTTTGTTTTTATTGGAACAAAGTCAGGAGTTGAGAGGCACATGGTAAAAAAAGTTGGCATACCTTTTGTAGCTATAGTCAGCGCTAAATTTCGCAGGTATTGGTCGTTACAAAATATTTTTAGCCCACTATTACTTATTGTGGCCTTTGTTCAGAGTTATAGAATATTAAGTGGCTTAAATCCGAGAGTTGTTTTTGGAGTGGGTTCTTTCGTACAGGTGCCGGTTGTATGGGCTGCTTGGGTTTTGGGTATACCTGTATGTATTCATCAGCAAGATGTTTTACCAGGCTTGGCAAATAAATTATGCGCTCCATTTGCTAAACAAATTACCGTTACGTTTGAGGAGTCTATAGCTGACTTTCCTCATGGTTGGTTGGTAGCAAATTTGCAAAATAACAGTCGAGTTGTATGGACCGGCAATCCGGCAAGAGAGTTTAGTGTGCCAACTCAGCACGAAGCTCTGGCACATTTTAAGTTAAGCACGGGTTACCCCACCCTTTTGGTAATTGGCGGTGGAACAGGATCTTCTGCTCTTAACTCTTTAGTTACTGCTAGTCTGAAACAGCTGTTAAATTTTGCAAATGTTATACACATAACAGGAAAAAATAAAAACGCTAACATAGAACGGCACGAAAGGTATAGGGCGTATGAATTTTTAGATGAAATAGAGTATGCCTATTCTGCAAGCGATATAGTAATAGCTCGGGCAGGTTTGTCTACTATAACCGAGCTTGCTACTTTTAAAAAACCTTGTATCTTGGTTCCCATGCCCAATTCGCACCAGCAGTATAACGCAAATTTCTTAGCAAAACGCGGGGCCGTATTGACCTTCGACCAGCACTTATTAAATGCTACTAACTTTCCAGGGCTTGTGCGCGGGCTAATTTTTGATCATACTTTGCAAAAGGACTTGGCTTTAAAGCTTCGGGAGACCATGCCAAAGCAGGCAACCCAGAAAGTAGCGCGTATAATTCTTAACTCTCTTGAAGCGTAATCTCCGAACAATATGGCAACTCCTAAGGCAAAATTAGGTTTGGCACTATCTGGTGCAGCGGCACGCTCCATGTTTTACGTGGGTTTTTTGGAAGTACTTAAAGAAGAGCAAATAGAAATAGAGGTAATTGCTGCACAGTCGGGAGCGGCATTTGTAGCGGCAAGTTTTGTTTGCGGAACTTTGCATAAATTAAAGGCTGACTTATTTGCCCTTAATTGGGACACCATCCGCGAACTTATGCAAGCTTCTCATAGAGGCGGTATATACACATTAGAAGGGGTGGAACAGTACGTGAGAAATAATTACACATTAGGTCAGCATTTTTCTCATGTTAGTCCGAAAATTTGTTTTACAGCTAC
>JAHFJH010000006.1:35509-49691 GCA_023245995.1 Candidatus Doudnabacteria bacterium
TTGGTACCTCTTGCTATTGGAGACATTGCAAGGAGCGTGCACACTACTTGTGCTATACCAGGAATTTTTGAACCAGTGCATTGGGGTAATCACTTATTGGCAGATGGTGGTATTGTTTCGGTGGTGCCAGGTCGGCTTGCAAGGGAGTATGGAGCAGATGTAGTAATAGGGCTTGAGTTATTGGCTAGTAGGCACGTGTTTTTGGGTTCCTTATTAAAGGTGCGTTCATGGTGGAACAGTCTTGTACGTTTGACTGGTTTTGCAACTGAACCACGTTCGACTAATTTTTATGTAACTAGCACTTCCACTTTTGAGCACGAGGAAGAAGAAGGACAAATTGGACACGGGGTGTTAAAAATTTTAGGTCGGAGTATGGACTTGGCGCTTGAGGCTAGAAGGCTTACCAGCGAACACCAGACTTTTGGCTGCAATCTACTTATTCGTGAAGGTGAAAATAAATTCGGAGACAGTTTTAAACTCGGTAATATGCAGCAACTGTATGAAAATGGTCGTGCGTGCGCGGTTCGTTATTTGCCTACAATCCGACACGCTTTAGATAATTATTCCACTTCGTCACAAGAGTCTAAAATTGTTAAATTTTAATTATTTTACTATTCTGTTTGCAGTCCAAATAGTCTAGTTTTTATTGTACTGAATTATGAACATTACTCACATACAAAAAATATATTTTATTGGCATGGGCGGTATCGGCATGTCAGCTGCCGCAGGGCTTGCCAAAGAACAAGGTTTTGAAGTTCTTGGTAGCGACGCGGCTACTATTTACCCACCCGCTAAAGATGTGCTCGAAAAGCACGATATTCATGTGTTCATCGGGTATAGTGCTGAAAACGTAAAGCAGAGCAAAGCAGACTTATTTGTTGTATCTTCCGGCGAAGACGAAAAAAATCCAGAAGTAGCGTGGCTTTTGAGCGAGGATATTTCTTATATTTCTTTTGCTGAACTTTTATATGAACTATCCAAAGACAAAGTGCGTGTTGTTGTGGCAGGAACTCATGGAAAGTCTACAACCGCAGGACTTCTTGGCCATGTTTTACATAAGATAGACGACAGTAGTTTTATGGTTGGTGCGGTTCTGAAAGATTACGATACTAATTTTTATTCAGGCCAAGGGCACTATATTGTGTTTGAGGGTGATGAATACAAATCTACTTTTAACGATCCAACTCCTAAAATGCATTATTATAGGGGAGATATGCTAGTGCTAACAAATTTGGAGTTTGATCACCCAGATATGTATCAAGACTTAGATGAAATAAAAGGTGAGTTTCGTGATTTAATAGCAAATATACCCGACGATGGACTAATAATTTATAACGCCGACGACAGTAATTTGGCAGATGTAACATATCGTGAACAAGGAAGGTCATTTACTTTCGGACTTCATAACAGCGCCCACATGCGCGTTACTGACATTACATATCATGACGATGGCAGTACTTTTTCATTACAAAATAGGCTTGACCCAGACAACACTAAAACTGAACGTTATGAGATTAGTTTGCCAGGAGAAATAAATGTGTATAACGCGCTTGCAAGTATTACCGCGCTTCGTGCGTTGGGTTTCCAGCCTGAGTTAATACAACAGCATTTACTTACATACTCCGGAGTTAAGCGTAGGTTTGATGTTTTGTTAGAAGGGCCAATTATTGTAGTGGATGACTATGCGCATCATGCAACAGCGGTTAAGGAAACTTTGCTTGCGGCACGAAAACGCTTTTTCAATGAAAGCAATCTTAAAAGCAAAGGAAAGTTGTGGGCGGTATTTGAACCACACACCTATAGTCGCACACAAGCAACACTCCCTGAGTTGGCTGAAAGTTTTAATGAAGCAGACTTGGTCTTGCTTGCACCAATGTATGCAGCAAGAGAAAAAGGTGCGCATGTAGACATCACAGACAATGAAGTTTTGAAGGCAATACAAGTAAACCAACCTAGTACTCGTTTGGTTTTGGACAAGGAAGACGCATTTAACATTTTGCGTAAAGAAGCCAAAGCTGGGGATGTTGTCGTGGTTATGGCTGTCGGCTCTTTTAACCGTTTAGCACATGAGTTGGCCGAGGCGTTTGAGGAATAAGTTTACTGGAGGATTTTATCTATATTTATTGAGATTAATCCAAATAAATAGCTTTATTTGTTATTTTGTAAGAATCTGCCAGAAATTTCGTAGTATAATGTAGGTAAGAGAATTAAACATAACTTCTATGAATTTAAACATCAAAGCGACGAAGACTACGTTAACGCCAAGTATACAAAGTGATATAGAAGCTAAGTTCTCGGTACTAGAACCGTTCCTCCGGAGTGAACACACGGTACGAGTGGAAATAGAGGCAGAGGCGGGACGAGAGGCCAATAACGAGTTTCGGGCAGAAGTTGCCATACAGCCAGGTGGGCATTTTGCTCAAAGTAATGGCGGGGACTTGTATGAGGCCATAGACTTACTTATACCAAAAATTAAACAACAGTTAACGCGCGATAAAGACAAAAAAGTGTCTCTGCGCAGAAAACTAGGTAATACCTTTAAACGTATTTGGTCCCGTGGACGATAACCATTATCCCCCTAATAAGTCCTATAAGTCTTATGCGACCTATAGACTTATTTAATATCTAGGCAAATAAAAAAGCTTCGCACTAAAAGTCTCGGGCACTAGTAGTGGAAGCATGTAGAGCGGTTACGCTAAAGATGTTGCGCCATTCTTTTGGCGATTTAGAAAAGTCTTGGCGGGTATCGCCATACTTGTTGCGCAACAAGTATGTTTAGAGCAAGTCCACCAAAAGCAATGAATGTTGTAGTTGCAACGTCGGCGTGGTTTAAACACGCCAACAGGACAGCCACTATGTGGTACAGGCAACTTACAAAGATTGTTGTGCGCCACATTGTTTCGTTTCGCAGTTCTTTCTCGCTTTGATTAAGCGTAAGAAGCGCGTTTATCGCAAGCGGGAAAACTAGGATAGCCAGTACAGCTTTCCCGAACTCTGCTGTTATTGACTCAATGGTTCCGCCGCCTCTTAGGACTTCGGCTGTGATGTGGCTTGAGTTCCCACATACCAGCAAAAGATAAAGCGCGACTGGTTTCAGTTTCCGCCATAGCTGTTGTTTCTGCATTGTTCGCACCCTCCTCGAGTGCTGGAGCCTTGGAGACTATTTTATTGTTGCCCGAGTTTCGGTTGCCACTGTCGCACCAAGTGGCCCGCCAGCCCAAAGTGAAATTAGGCGCACCTTGCTCTTATCGTCGTTTGGGACAAGAATTTTAACAAGATACGGTCGGCCTTGGCATGCGGTAGGCTCGGGTCCTTGATTACAGTTCAGAATAAGGGTCTCGATTGGAACTATACCCCTAGCTTTTATGTAATCTTCGGCCTGTGTTTTTGCTTCCGCACGTTCTCCTCTTTCGACGTAAACAGGAATTGCAAAAGCCAAAAAAATTCCACCGAGCGCGGCCAATACGAACAATCTTGCGTACGCATTTCTCAGTTTCATCTGGTTCTCCTTTTGGTTGAGTTGTTTCTGTTTGTTGGTGCTTTGCTTAGATTTAAGCTCACCATTGTTTATAATTATAGGATTATTATGCTTATTTGTCAATAGTAATAACAGCAAATGGCTGGTATAATGCAAGGGTTAACATTTGGATGGTTGAAACCGAATAATATTGTTAAATAATGAATTTATGAGTTTTTTATCAAATTTACTTAGTTTTGAATTTAGACCCGAGAAAGAGTATGCAAAAGAATTGCAAAAGATACATGGCTATAAAGAAGAAGTAGCGGCTCTTTCCGATGACCAAATTAGGCAAGAAATAGCAAGCTTTAAAAAAGATTTTGAAGGCTTAGCAGAAACAGAAATTTTTAAGAAGCTCGAAACTATTCGCCCGCGTGTTTTTGCACTTACTCGCGAAGCGGCAAAGCGGGCGATTGGTCAGTTTCATTACGACGTACAAATTTTGGGTGGTATAGCGCTTTCAGAAGGCAAGATAGCGGAAATGAAAACTGGAGAAGGAAAAACTCTCACAGCTACATTGCCTCTCGCTTTAAATGCCTTGGCCGGTAAAGGTAGCCATATTGTTACTGTAAACGACTACTTGTCTCGTTGGCAGGCAAGTTTAATGGGTCCAGTATTCCATTTTTTGGGTTTAAGTGTTGGTTCCATACAACACGAAGCGTCTTTTTTGTATGACCCAAGCTACCAACCAGAGGCAGAAGAAATTGCTCAACTAGAAGAAGGTACAGAGGGTTTGGTAATGGATGTAAAACACATGCGTCCTTGCCCACGCCAAGATGCTTACGCAGCAGACATTACTTATGGTACAAACAACGAATTTGGTTTTGACTATTTGCGCGACAACATGGTGCAAAGTTTTAACCAAATGGTGCAGAGGGATTTATTTTTTGTTATTGTAGACGAGGTTGACTCTATTTTAATAGACGAAGCTCGTACACCACTTATCATCAGTGCGCCCGACACAGACCCAACAGACAAGTACAATCAGTTTGCAAAAATTGTAAATCAATTGCAGGTAGACACCCACTATGTTATAGACGAAAAAAGAAAAGTATCTACCTTAACGGACGAGGGAATAAGTAAAATAGAAGACATATTGCGTCTTAAAAATATTTACGACACAAGTCAAGGAGTTACAACTCTGCACCACATAGAACAGGCTTTGCGCGCTCGGGCAAATTATTTGGTAGACCGTGATTACGTGGTACGAAACGGCGAAGTTGTTATTGTAGACGAATTTACAGGTAGACTTATGTTTGGGCGAAGATACAGCGAGGGCCTGCACCAAGCAATAGAAGCAAAAGAAGGTGTAAAAATTCAGGCAGAAAGTAAAACACTAGCAACCATTACTTTCCAAAATTTATTTAGACTTTATGCAAGGCTTTCCGGTATGACAGGTACGGCCAAAACAGAAGAAGAAGAATTTTTTAAGATTTATAAACTACAAGTAGTGCAAGTGCCAACCAACCGTCCTATGGTTAGGGAAGATAAAGCAGATATAATTTATAAAACAGAGCAAGCAAAGTTTGCAGCCATTGCTAAAGACGTTAAGGAGCGAAATAAGGCCGGCCAGCCAGTACTGATTGGTACTGTAAGCATTGCAAAAAACGAAGAGCTTGCAGAACATTTGAAGCGAGAAGGTGTGCCGTTTGAGCTCTTAAATGCTAAAAATCATGAACGCGAGGCACATATAATTTCGCAGGCAGGGCGTTTCGGCGCTGTTACCTTGGCTACGAACATTGCCGGACGTGGGGTAGACATTTTACTTGGTGGTAATCCAATAGACACAGAAGAAGCAAAAGCAGTGCGTGAAGCCGGTGGTTTAGCGGTTATTGGTAGCGAGCGGCATGAGTCCAGACGCATAGACAATCAGCTACGCGGACGTTCGGGACGCCAAGGCGACCCTGGAGAGTCTTTGTTTTATGTGTCCATGGACGACGACCTTATGCGGTTGTTTGGTGGTGAAAAGCTAAAAAGTATGATGGAGCGACTTGGCTTGCCAGACGACCAGCCTTTGGAAGCGCGTTTAGTCTCGCGTTCTATTGAGTCTGCCCAAAAGAAAATAGAGGGACTAAACTTTGATACTAGAAAACATGTGCTTGAGTTTGACGATGTTCTAAACCATCAGCGCAACATTATTTACAAACGCCGCAGGAAGTATTTGGGCGCAGCATCCAAACAGGGCGTAGGGGATAGAGCAGAGGGTGTAGAACAAGTATCAGAGCAGAATAATGAGCTGCTCCCTGTTCAAGATGAAATTATGGACTTGGTTCGTACAGAAATTGGCGAAGTGGTGGCGTTCCAGTTTAGCGCAGAAGAAAATTCTGATGAAGCATTTGCAAAAATATTTGAAACCGTAAGTGGCATGTTTCCACTTACAGATGAAGTTAAAAATAGAGCGAAAGAAGCTGCAAAAAATGCAGCCGATAAAGAATTCGGGGTAACAGATACGTTATTTGCAGAAGCAACGCGTCTTTACGCAGAAAAAGAAAAAGAAATTGGCAAGGAAACTTACGAGGAAGTCCAGAGGTACATTGCTCTTCAGACCATGGACACTTTGTGGATGGAACACTTAGACACTATGGACCATTTACGTGACTCAGTACGTCTCCGTGGTTACGGACAGCGCGACCCGCTACTAGAGTATAAACGAGAGGGTTTTGAAATGTTTGCAGGCCTGACTAAGGAAATAAATAAACGCATAGCCAGTTCCGTTTTGCGGGTTAATGTTCAGCCGCAAGAAGCTCAGGTCCAAACGCAAAACCAGAATTGGGTTACAAATAGGAGTGATGTTACAGGTTCAGCTGATGGCAACCCTGTAGATAATTCTGTGGGGCGCAACGATCCTTGTCCATGCGGTAGCGGTAAAAAGTTTAAGAAGTGCGGTCTGCTAAATACTCAAGAGCACCAAACTAATATGGCCAAGGGCGCTTCTAAACACGAACAAAGAATTGGCGGTTAAGCTTAGTAGCGTAGGTAAACTTTGTAACCTGCCAAATAAAATGTAAATTGCTGAATGGGCTAGAGCACTAAATTTTAGCCGTTAAATTGGGAACCATGACTCGTTTTAATAAAACAAAAAATAAAGTATTTTTATTGGTTAGTGTTGGCGCTCCAGGTTCGGGGAAAAGTTATTTTGCTGAACGTCTTTGCAAAGAATACAGTATGGCGCATCTTCGCAGTGACGAGATAAGAAGTTATATTTTTCCGAATCCAACATATACAGCTACAGAGAATGGACGTTTGTTTGAGCTAATAGATTTTTTGGTTGATAAGTTTATTGCTTTAGGTGTAAGCGTTTTTTATGATGCAAATTTTACAAAAAGAGCATTCAGGGAAAAGCTTCGCCGAGTTGCAAAAAAGCACAAGGCTAGCTATTCAGTGGTCTGGGTTAAGACTCCAATAAATCTTGCAATAGAACGGGCCAAGAAACGCAAGTTTCATCCAGTTGGTGAAGCTGTGGTTAGGGGCATACATAACGAAATAGAATTGCCAAAAAATGAACCCGTTATATCTATTGACGGAACATTGCCCTATAACAAACAAAAATTAGAATTTAAAAAGCTTCTTAGTTAGACAAATAAGCACTGATAGTGCTGGGGAATATGAGCAGTTCAATATTTTAGAAGTAATTTTTTGCTTGAAAATATGAAAACTTTAGAAAAAAGAATAAAAAAATATCTTGTTGAGAGAGGGTGGCACCATTTGCGACCTGCCGATATAGCAAAATCTATTATGATAGAAGGAGCAGAGCTTTTAGAGCTATTTCAATGGGACAACAAAGAGTTGGCTGAAGTAAAAAAGGATAAAGTAAAAGTTGAGCATATAAAAAAAGAATTGGCAGATGTCCTAATTTATTCCTTAGAGATGTCTGTGTTGCTTGGTTTAGATACACAGAAAATTATTAGCGAAAAACTGACCCATGCTGCCAAGAAATATCCTGCACACTTAATGCGTAAGAACGCAAAGAAAGGTGCTGGCTCCGGTGAAGACTCTGCTTACTGGCGCATAAAGGCTGAACATCGGAGAAATGCTACCTGACATTTTATGAGACAAATTAGTTTTAGGCTAAAACCCGGAAAGTTGTTGAAAGAGGAAATTGAAAATTATGCTGTTACTCATAATATTCTTGCAGGTTGCCTACTTTCTATTGTTGGAGGTTTAGATAAAACGGTACTACGTATGGCGGACGCAACACCTGAGAGTCAAATTATTAAAACTTGGGAAGAACCTGTAGAAATTGTTTCGGGTACGGGCACTATAAGTAACGAGGGCTGTCATTTACATATTTCAGTTTCAGACAGTCATGGTAACGTGTTCGGAGGTCACTTAAAAGACGGGTGTGTAGTCAAGTTTACAGCTGAAGTAGTGTTGCTGGTTTTTGAAGATGTTGTGTATAAACGTTTGCCAGATTCTGCAACTGGCTTTGGTGAACTTACAGTTGAAAATTTATAACCTATAAATTATATGAGTGACTCTGCGTTCCATATTGGCATAAACAACATTCTTATAGAAAATAATAAAGTGTTACTTGGGAAGCGCTTAAAGAAGGCGGGCTTTGGGCAATGGGGTTTTCCTGGAGGGCATTTAGAATTCGGCGAGTCGTTTGTGGCTGCCGCCAAGCGGGAGTTAAAAGAAGAAACAAATTTGGTAGCAGAGGAGCTCTCTTTTGCCAACATTGCAAATACGCCACAGCCGGACAAACACTATATACAAATAAACTTTTTGGTAAAAAAATGGAGCGGCGAGTTAAAAAATTTAGAACCAGAAATTTGTGAGCAGTGGGGTTGGTTCGCTTTAAACGAGCTTCCAGAAATGTTTCCTCCGCATAAAGATTTTATTTCCGCCTATCTTAGCCGAGAGTATGTAGTAGACATTAAGTAAACCATGTATGAAAAGTGTAGTTGCTGGCATAATGTCCAGAAAAAACAACGCAAATGAAACTGAATATTTGCTGGTAAGTTCCATGACCAGTTTTGGGGAGTGGACTGGTTTGTATTATCCTCCGGGTGGGCACGTAGAGGAAGGCGAGGGTGAGAGTGAGGCGTTACAGCGAGAAATAAAGGAAGAACTAAATTTGGATGTGCTGGTACAAGAAAAGCTTGCGGAAACCCCTGCGGACGTAGAGGGCGAAGTAGTGCATTGGTATGCATGTGAAATTGTCGGTGGGAAAATGTTGTTAGACGTAGAAGAAGTTGCCACAGCAGATTGGTATACGCAAAAAGATATGGAAACACTAAAACTTTGGCCAGCCACCAAGCATTTTTTTGTTGAATATATTTTTAAGAAGAATAGCTAAAGCCTTTGTATGGCTATGAAAGAACTATTGCCCCCTTTCTCTGAAAACGCTTTAGACCTAAAGCTTGGTTTATACGAACATTACAAAGGTGGGCGCTACCAAGTTTTAGGTGTTGGACGTATGGAGGCAGAGCCAAATCAGGAAGTTGTGGTGTATAAATCACTAACAGATGGCACTATGTGGGTACGACCGCTTGCATCCTTCTTAGAAAGTGTAGATGGTGAGGGTTACATGGGGTTAAGGTTTCGTTATATAGCAGAACAATAAAATGTTGAAAACATTAAAATTTAGACCGCACTTAGTAACTTTAATTTTATCTGGGGAAAAGACTACTACCTGGAGGCTTTTTGATGATAAAGACTTACAAGCAGGAGATAAAGTAGAGTTTTTAAATTCAACTACAAAAAATATTGTTGCACATGCAGTACTTACAAAAGTATACACAAAACCACTTGGTAAAGTAGAAGATGTAGACTATGCAGGACATGAAAAGTATGAGAATGCAGATGCTATGTTGGCAAAGTTTCGAGAGTATTATGGCGACCGTGTAAATGTAGACACGGTGGTTAAAATTATTCACTTTAAGTTGAACTAATGCGCTGGATATATTTTTTTGGTTATCGACTTTTGTTAGTATATTGGTTTTTATTTCGTCCAAGGGTGTTTGGGGTTAAGTGCATTGTCCAAAATGGCGACCAAGTTTTGCTTATTCGTAACAGCTATGGCCCAGCAGGTTGGACATTTCCAGGTGGTGGTGTAAGCAACGGTGAGGCACCAGCAAACGCAGCTATTCGGGAAACGCAAGAAGAAGTAGGTATTGTTGTACAAGACGTAAGGTTTAGAGGCGAATACTTATTTACAAAGGAATATAAAAAGGACTATGTAAGCGTATTTTCTGCCATAGTGGACAGTAAAGATTTTGTGATTGATAATAAGGAAGTAGTGGAAGCCAAGTGGTTTGCTATGGCCGAAATGCCTACCCTAACGCTACATGCTCAAGAAGCATGGAGAATTTTTATGAACAAACGAGCGGCAGCTATAATAATACAAAACAATAAAATACTTCTCATGCACCGGTTTACACAGGCAGGGGAGTATTGGGTTTTTCCTGGCGGGGGAGTCGAGGAAAATGAAACTGAAGAAGAGGCTATGAAAAGAGAGGTTGCAGAGGAGCTGTCTCTTACCGTAAAAATTTCAAAGCCTATGTTTGAGGTATTTAATCCTTTTACTATGGGCAAGTATCCACCTAGGCAGGAGTACTACTATTTAGTCACAGAATTTTCTGGTGCAGTTAAGCTCGGTGGTAACGAAGCGGTAATTATGAGCCAGACGGACCAGTTTTATCCAACTTGGGTAGAACTTGCTAAAATAAAGTTTATGGAAAATTTACATCCAGAAGTTGCCAGAAAAAAACTTGTTGAGGTATTAGAATTGTAAAAATTTAATATGAAAATAAAGAAATATTTGCATTCGTGTGTGGTGCTGGAAGAAAATGGAAAACGGCTGATGTTCGACCCCGGAGCTTTTGTATTTATAGAAAATCAACTAAAACCAGAAGATATTGGCCCAGTAGACGTAATTGTAATTACTCATAGTCACCCAGACCACTATTTTCCTGAAGCCCTTAAAGCACTGCAGGCTCTGCACCCATTTACCCTAGTGGCCAGTGAGGAAATAATTAAATTTGCACAAGACGAAGCAGGCCTTGAGTGCGCTGTGGAGTATGCTACGCCTGGTGAGGTTAAAAATATAGAGGGGTTTAGTATACAGGCCTTTGATGTTCCCCATGAGCGCATTCCCGTGAGTTGTCCTCACAATATGGGCTATAAAATAAATGACGCGGTGTATCATCCGGGAGACTCTTACTTAGTTCCAGCAAGCCTTGGTAGGGTAAAAGTTCTTCTACTTCCAAATGGTGGTCCATGGGCGACAACGTGCCAAACTGTTGAATTTGCCAAGGCAGTGCAACCGGAAATTGCTGTCCCCATACATGACGCTGTCCACAAAGAGTTTTGGCTTGAGCGGTTGAACAACTCTATGGCAGGTTGGATGAAAGATATAAATATAAATTATAAGGCATTGGCTGTTGCTGAGGAGTTAAACATATGAAAACTTTTTTGTATTTACGTGGTCAACCAGGGGTGGGTAAAATAACAGTAGCTAGGTTACTTGAGCGAGAGCTGGGTTGGAAAGTGTTTTGGTTCCATGAGTTAAAAAATGCGGTGTATGACATTGTTAAAGAACACCGAATACCACGCCTAATGGATGAGTTAACCGCGCCCATTATAAAATATTTGTTAGATAAGCAACAGGATATTATTTACATTCGTCCTTCGCCTGACCAAGAAACAATAGATAATATTCGTCGGTTAGTAGAGGAGAAAGAGGGCTATAAATTTGTTCTCGTACAACTCACCGCTGCATACGACACATTGCGAGAGCGGGTTTTAAAACGCGATGACCCTTATAGAATACATACTATAGAGGATTTAGATTCCTACTTGAGTGGTCGTGCAAATGCGCAAATAGATGGTGAACTTATAGTATCGACAGACGGTTTAAGCCCACTAGAGGTCGCAAAGCAAGTTGTTTCCAAATTGTAATTTTACAAACATATTTATGGACATTGCCGACAGTTTAAAAAGAGTAAAAAAAATAAAACAAGCATATAATGTGCTCAATCGTACAGAAGGGTATAAAACTTGGTCTGCATCGGAGTACATGGAAGCGTTTATTGGTGATGTTGGCGACCTATCTAAGTTAATGCTTGCCCGAAAAGGATACTCATTTGCGCAAAAAGACGTAGACAGCAAAGTTGCAAGGGAGTTAGCAGATTGTTTGTGGTCAGTACTTGTACTAGCCGAGGAGTTGGATGTAGACATAGAATCTGAATTTGGGAAAATGTTAATCCGCTTGGAGGATAAAATTCACGAACGAAAAGTTACAAGATCTAAGCCTAGAGCTGTTTAACGTTTGTTATATTATGTGGAATTTTGTTCGTATTGGACTTTATGGAAAACGAATCTAGCTGTAAGCTCTATTTTTCGGCAATTGATGCTTGGGAGAGTATGCTTGCGGACTGCGCAACTGCAGAAAAAACAATTTTTTTAGAGCAATATATTTTTTATCCCGGAGGCATAACTGGGCGTTTTTTAGACGTCTTTAAAGAGAAAGCTCTTGCTGGGGTAGATGTTCGACTACTACTAGACGCAGTGGGAAGCTGGACACTAATGGGCAACAAAACGTTGCTGGCAGAGCTTGCTCAGGCTGGTGTGCAAGTGCGTTGGTATAACAAAGTATTGCCTTTGTTTTTACACCGCACCGCTTCGTATTTTTTTAGAAACCATAGAAAGTTGCTAGTTGTAGACGGTAGCATAGCTCATGTTGGTGGGTTAAACATAAGCCAGCAAATGCTAAATTGGCGGGACACACACGGACGTTTAGTGGGACCTGTTGTGGGCTCTGTACGGAGTTCTTTTTTACAAGTATGGAATAAGTCGCGCCAGTCCATACCTCATATTTTATCCAAAGGTAAGCAAAGGTTCATGGGTATAAATGATACCTATGATTTTTTACCAAACTCACCAGGCCCAAAAAAACGTTATGTTTACTATAAGATTGAGCAGGCAATGCGCAAAGCTCAAAAGAGGATATGGATTACCGTTCCATACTTTGTACCTAATTTACGTTTATTCCGTAGTTTGCAAAAAGCAGTCAGGCGTGGGGTAGACGTGCGCATTATTTTACCAAGGAAGTCCGATTTACGCGCACTGGACTTGGCTGCTCACTCTTACTTTGGTATGGCGCTTCGTAGTGGCATACAGTTGTACACATACGAACCTAGTGTGTTGCATTCTAAAGTGGTAATATGCGACAACGCATGGGCCACATTCGGAAGTATGAATATGGACAGTATGAGTTTTAACTTTAATTTGGAAGCGAATATTGTTACAACAAATTCCGTAACTGTTAGCGAGTTAGTGGCGCAGTTTATGGCGGATCTATCCCTAGCGAAGTCGGTTAATTACAATAATTGGCAACACAGACCATTGTTGCAGAAGTTTTTAGAGCTTCTGCTGTGGCCGTTTCATTTTTTGTTATAATTGGTAGTTATGGATAATTTAATTTTTGTTACTAGTAACTCCGATAAGTTTAAAGAAGCTCAGGCTGTATTACCTGAGTTGATTCAGTTAAAAGTTGACTTGCCTGAGATACAAGAAATTAATCCTCAAACCCTTATAGAGAGTAAGTTGTTTGAAGCAACAAAGTATTGTAAGGGCAGTTTTATTGTTGAAGATCAATGGCTCGAATTAGATTCACTTCACGGTATGCCTGGGCCTTTTGTGAAGTGGTTTATGCAACGAATGGGAAATGGTGGAATATACGAACTTGCCCGCAAATACGAGAGTATGGCTGTAAGAAATAGAGTTCTGTTGGGTTATTCAAACGCTCTAGGAGATAAAAAGTATTTTGAGTCAGTCGTGTCTGGGACGGTTGTATCTCCAAGAGGTTGGGGAGACTTTGGTTGGGCGTCTATATTCCAACCTATTGGTAGCTTAAAAACATATGCAGAAATGGATAAACATGAAAAGGTAGAACACAACCCTCGGGTGCATGCTCTGAATAAACTAAAATATTTCCTAAATATTAAAGGTAATCTAGGAAAGGTAGTATAATGAATTTATTATGAATGCTAATAAAAGGAAAATTGAATACGTACGAAATTTTATATTTGGAGTGGAGGACAGTCTAGTTTCCACCATAGGTTTGGTCGCCGGTGTAGCTGTCGCTGGTCTGTCTAACAAAGGTGTGGTGCTTACAGGTATGGTGCTTATTTTTGTAGAGGCTTTTTCTATGGGGGTAGGAAGCCTTTTGTCGGAGAATAGCGCCGAAGAGTTTGAAGGCAAAAAGGAAGTCTCGCTTTCAGGCGACATTGGCTATGCACTAGTCATGTTTGTTTCATATTTAGTGACCGGTTTTATAATAGTTGCGCCTTACATGTTTTTGTCTAGAACGGGCGCGCTGTGGACTTCTATTGCTGTTGCCGTAGTTGGTTTGTTTTTACTTGGGGTCTGGAGTGGCAAGGTTGCACGCGTGCATTGGTTAAAACGAGCATGTACCATGGCTTTTATTGGTGGGGTAACTATTTTACTCGGTATTATTGTTGGCCAGTTAGTAAATGGTGATAGATAAATTTATGATTTTATATAACAAGTAGTTTATATGAGTGAAGAAATAAATCCATATTTGCATGAGGTGGTTATTACTGCAATTGTTATTAAAGATGATAAGTATCTTATAACCCGCAGGAGCATGACCAAAAAGAGGTTTCCAGGTAAGTGGACGGTGCCGGGCGGTAAGTTACA
>JAHFJH010000029.1 GCA_023245995.1 Candidatus Doudnabacteria bacterium
CTAGCATCTGTTCGCACTGGGATTACTCACATCTTAGAGGAAATTGTACGGTTGTCAAGCTGGTCAAAGTTAGGCGTTCTTGCTAAAATAGGTTCGAGCTGTGTTGTATAGCTCCACCAAGACACAATTTAATTCAGTTTCAGAAGATTTTTTTAGGGCAGCACGTAGTGCTGCCCATTGTGTTTGTGGGGTAAATTGAATTTTTTGAGATACTAAAAACAGGTTCGAGCCACAGATGTTTTGGGCAGCGATTCTGTATGGTAGCCGCTTGTCCCGCCCACCCAACGCGCGGCTTTAACTGTGAACTCCCTAACATGACAATAATACAATTGCATCCAGTGTTTCTCCAATTTTAAAATCTGGTCTCAAGCGGTTCTTCGCCGAGCGTGGAAACTAGAAACAGTGCCAATGGTATATATAAAAAGAAAGGCTGGTCCAAAATGAACGCAGCCTACCAGAACTAATCGAGAGTAACAAGCGTAAACCCTTCCAACATACGCCTGCTATAACAACTTGTCTCGCGCACTGGGACAAATTGTTCACCCACATCCTGCCACTGAACGTACTCCACGATAATACCGACATTGATTCGGTATGCCTTGGTAGTCACTTGCAGTTCAGTCCAACGGTTTGGTTTGTCCGTAATTTTTAGCTTCTGCCCGACTTTTAAATTAATTCCTCGGCCGTCAGAAGTAATAAGAAGCTTATCTTCTTGTCTCAGGATTTTGATTTCCATAGTAGACCTCCAATGTAAAGACCAGCGCTCGAGCTGGTCTGGTTTGTGGTTTGTTTCCACCCACGCAAGTGGTTTGCGGTAGGTGAAGACAGTCTACTAACTCTCTCTCTCTCTGTCAATTTTTGTGAAACATGGGGTGAAGCCATACACCAATTCTTATCTGATGATATCAAAGCAAAAAAACTCCTATCATAGGAGTTTTGAAGTTGAGAAAAAACGTATTTTATCAGTAACTATTTTAATAAGTCCTCAATAGTGACACTAAGTGCTCGAGCTATTTGCGCCATTGTTAAAACCGATGGTGTTTTAATGACACCACTTTCAATTTTTGAAAGCGTTGTATATTTTACTCCCGATTTCTGAGCAAGGCCTTCCTGTGATAGCCCTAATTTTACTCGTTTCTTTTTGATAGTAGCTCCGATATTGTTTTGCGTTGTCATGGATACATTAACTTGCTAGTATGATAATGATTTGCTATACTTTCAGTATCATGATAGCAGACTTTAGCAGTTTAAACCAAACGTATTATGTTTAAATACTTTCTCTACGCCCGTAAATCCACCGATGTCGAAGACAAGCAAGTCCGTTCCATTGAAGACCAACTTTCTGTCTTGCGTAAATTAGCTCACGAAGAAGGGCTAAATATTGTTAAGGAGTTCGTTGAAAAACAGTCAGCCAAGACTCCTGGCAGACCGATTTTCAATGAGATGCTGAACAAAACTGAGCACGGGGAAGCTCAAGGTATTTTATGCTGGAAACTAGACCGCTTAGCCCGCAACCCTATTGATGGTGGACAAATCAGCTGGTTCCTCCAAAAAGGCACGATTCAACATATTAGAACCTTTGAAAAGAATTATTATCCCACGGATAACGTACTCATGATGAGCGTGGAGTTTGGCATGGCTAACCAGTATATTCTGGATTTAAGCACTAATACCAAACGAGGGATGCAAGAAAAAGCTAAGCGAGGAGAATTCCCAGGCTTAGCCCCCATTGGCTATACCAACAACCCATATACCAAAACCATTCAAGTACACACCAAGGAAGCCAAGGCTATACAACAAGCCTTTGAACTCTATGGCCAAAACCATTCTACCCTAGAAGACATTGCCCTGTTCCTCTTTGAGCGAGATATTAAGACTAAAGCTACCCTGCGCTGGCAAGGCAAAGGCTCTAGGCCCCTAAAACGAGACCAAATTTCGTGGATACTTTCTAATCCCTTCTATTGCGGATTGTTTCGCTACAACCAAGAACTCTATCAGGGCATCCACAAACCGATTATCTCCAAGAAACTGTTTGATACGGTCCAAATAGTGTTACAACAGCGAGGGAAGACTCGGCGCAAAGAGAACAACCCCAAATCCTTATGTGGTCTGTTTCGCTGCGGCGAGTGTGACCGGATGATAACGGCTGAAAGCCACACTAAAAAAAGCGGGCTAATATTTACCTATTACCGCTGTACCAAAAAGAAGGTGCACTGCTCCCAGCCGTTTATCAGAGATACTGAGTTAGAAAACCAGCTTTCAGCAATACTCAAAGACTTTGTCATGCCTCCAGCATGGGCAACAGAATTATTAACCATGGCTGACGCAGACGCACAAACAGGCATGCAAACTGCAACAGTCTTTGTCCAAGAGCTATGGTCAACCATTGCAGATATTGACCGCAAACTGGAACGGCTCCTTGCGGTATATATAGACCAAGATATTGACCGAGAACACTACCTTGGAGAAAAGAATAGGTTGACCTCAGAAAAAAAGACGTTTAGCGAGGAAATTTTTCATTTGGAGCAAAAACAAAATGTGTGGCTCGAACCGCTTCGAGAATGGCTCAAAGGTGCACAAACACTGGAACAAATTGCAATATCACCGTCACAAAGTGAGAAAAAAGTCGCTGCCCAAAACATCTGTGGCTCGAACCTGTTTTTAGTATCTCAAAAAATTCAATTTACCCCACAAACACAATGGGCAGCACTACGTGCTGCCCTAAAAAAATCTTCTGAAACTGAATTAAATTGTGTCTTGGTGCCCGAGGAGGGACTCGAACCCTCAAGCCTTGCGGCGACTGATCTTAAGTCAGTTGCGTATGCCAATTCCGCCACTCGGGCTATATAATTAATCTTGTTCAATTTACTAGTACAAGATGCTTGCACTGCGCAAGCTTTAGCGAAGCAGTGGAGGCGCGTGTGGGATTTGCACCCACGCATGGCGGTTTTGCAGACCGCAGTGTTACTACTTCACCAACGCGCCAAATACAAATCTTACTTTGCTCACTAATTTTACAGAATAACCCTAAAATAGGCAATATTTAAAAGAAAGAGCACTCCGTATGGAGTGCTCTTATAAAACAGCAGTCTTTACTCTGCTTTTACTTCTTCTGTAGCACTAATTGCGTCTGTTACATCTGGGGCACCCACAGATTCTGCCGACTCTACAGGTGTTTCCTCGGACTTATGAGGTGCTTCTACTAAGGCCTTTAAAGACAACCCAAGCCTATGTTCTGCTGGCTCTATGGAGATTATCTTAAAGCTTTTTACATCGCCAACTTTTAGCATGCTCTCTGCGTCCTTTACCGCCTCATGAGAAAGCTCGGCTAAATGCGCAAGACCTTGGATGTCTTTGGTAAGCTCAACAAACACACCAAATTGCATAATCTTAGTTACCTTACCTTCCACAACTTGGCCAATTTTATACTGCTTTACAGCTTCAAGCCAAGGATCCATTTGCAACTGCTTAATAGACAACGACACGCGTCCTTTGTCTATGCCAATAATTTTTGCTTCCACAGACTGTCCTACGCGGAATAAATCCTTAGGATTTTCTACCCGTTGCCACGCAAGCTCGCTTATGTGCGCAAGACCTTCAAGATCGCCAAACTTTACAAAAATACCAAAATCAACAACGCCTGTAACCATACCCTTTACCACATCACCCATTTTGAGCTGAGAAAGTCTGTCTTCGTTTTCTTTTTCAAATACCGCTTTTTCACTCACAATAAGTTTTTCTTCTTCTGGGTCGGCGGTTATAATTTGTACGCCAAAACTTTGTCCGACATAGCTTTGAAGGGCAGACAAAATTTTAGTTTTATCGCCATCTTCAACTCTTGGGTAGTGCTCCAAATTTAACTGGGATACAGGCAAGAAACCTAGAACGCCGTTAATTTCCACCATAAGCCCACCTTTGTTAGCGCCCAAAATTTTAGTGCTAACAATTTCGCGAGACTCAAGCTTGGCCTGCAATGTTTGCCAAACCCGTTCATGTCCTGCTTGGCGTAAAGACAGCTCTATGTTTCCGTCTTTATTCTCCGGTTCAACTACGGAAGCAAAAATAGTATCACCAACCTTTAAAGATGCGAGTGTAGCCTGATCGTCATACAGTTCGCGCCCGCGTACAACACCAACGCCATAACCTTCTAAATCAATATATACTTCATTTTTACCAACGGACAACAATTTACCTTCTACCATGTCGCCGTTCTTAAGCACTCTTATTTCCGCACCTGTGGAAAGTAGATCGTCCATAGTGCTTGCTTTTTTTGCTGCTACCTCGTCTACGTTCCCCTGCGCAGTATTTACTGCCTGCACCTGTGCTGGAAGAGAGGATTGTTCTAATTCGTCTGCCATAAAATAATATTCTTTCTAAAAAACTACGAAACACTCGTTATGCCCACCCTTGCCACTCATCCTAGGCATAAAGCCAGGGAACTCATGGACTACTCGGGTTGCGCGCTAAATATTTTTAAACTTAAGTTATATAAATATTTGAGCGCAAAAAAACACGCATTAAAAGCATGTCAGGAACAACGTTAAGTATTTCATGCATCTTAATATTCTTTTGGTGCCATGGTCTTTACTTATTTGGGGTTACTAGTTAAATATTGGGCACCAAACCAAATAAGCATTAACAGTATACCGTAAATTACCTAGCAAAGCAAGTGCTAAAATGGTTGTAAACATAGGTAAAAGAGGGGCTTTTTTCTTTGCGTTAAGCGCTATAAAATGATACAATTGCTATACGAATTATCTCTAATCCTTAACCCCTAATCTTTAATTAAGTCATTGTCCGACCAAACTTTAATGATTGAAGATTAAGGATTATTCGAAAAAAATGCATATACAATTTTTAGGACTATCCAGTTTAAAATTTACCACCAAAGACGCGATTGTTATAACCGATCCAACAGGAAAAGAGTCAGGCCTTACACCACCAAGGGGCAACGCAGATATGGTAATTTTAGCTGAAAGCAACAACCCTTTGTACTCCAGTGCCGGCTCGCTTTCGGGCACCCCTTTCACAATTACCAGCCCCGGCGAGTACGACAAGTCCGGAGTAACCGTTGCAGGCATTCCGCTCAAACAGAACGGCTCATACGTTACTGTTTACCTAGTTGAAAGCGAAGATATTAAAATTTTAAACCTTGCTCATATTAAGGAATTTACTATTTCAGAAGACGACTTGGAGTCGCTAGGAGAAATAGACGTTCTTATTTTGCCAGTTGGCGGGCACAGCGTACTAGACGCCAACGAAGCCGCTAAAGTGGTCAACCAAGTTGAACCTAAAATTGTTATTCCATCCCACTACGCAAACGAGGGCATAACTTTAGAACTTGATGGAGTGGAAAAATTTGTAAAATCAATGGGTGGTAAAGCCGAAACTTTAGACAAGCTTATATTAAAGAAAAAAGATATTGCTACAAGCGAAGAAACAAAAACTATTATTTTAACCAGCGAGCGATAACTCGCCTTTACTATGAGAACTTTAGAACACATACAAAAGTTACCAGAACGACAACGCGAACAAATTTTGTGGACTATTGTAGGCGGAACATTTGTAGTTTTAATGCTTTTGTGGGTAGCGACAAGCCAAATACCAAAAGCTTCCTCAAGTCCAAAAAGTATTGTTACAATAATTCGGGAAAAGATTCATCCAACAGGCGCCAACGCAAGCCTGTCTAAGTAACCAAAATTACTTATTCATAATTTTTTATTCTGATCTGATATGGCAAAAATTGACAACGACCAACCAGCAAACAGTAATATAGGCACTGTAAGACCCCGCACAATAGAAGCGGAAATGCAGGAGTCATATTTAGACTACGCCATGACGGTTATTGTGTCTCGCGCCCTGCCAGACGTACGCGACGGTCTAAAGCCCGTAAATCGCAGAATTTTATACGCCATGAGAAGCATGGGTCTTAGGGCCTCTGGAAAAACCACAAAGTCAGCCAAAATTGTCGGAGAAGTGCTTGGTAAATATCACCCCCATGGAGACATGTCAGTGTACGACGCCATGGTGCACATGGCACAAGACTTTTCCATGCGCTACCCACTTGTAAAAGGTCAGGGTAACTTTGGCTCTATGGACGGGGACGGTGCTGCAGCCTACCGCTACACTGAGGCAAAAATGACGCCTATTGCAGAAGAAATTCTTTTAGACATTGAAAAAGAAACAGTTGATTGGCGCGACAACTTTGACGCCACAGAAAAAGAACCAGTCGTGCTACCAGGTAAAGTACCAAATGTGTTACTAAACGGCACTTTGGGTATTGCTGTTGGCATGGCCACAGACCTGCCTCCACATAACTTAACTGAAGTTATGAACGCAGTTATTTTTCTTATAGACAACCCAGAGGCAACAGTTGGGGATATAACCGAAATCATTCAAGGACCCGACTTCCCAACCGGCGGAATTGCCTACGATATCTCGGCAATAAAAAATGCGTACGCTACCGGCAGGGGCGGTGTTGTTGTTCGTGGCAAAACAGAAATAGAAGAAATGAAGAATGGCTCATTTCGCATACTTATTACAGAAATTCCGTACCGAGTTAACAAGGCCACTATGCTAGAACGCATAGCCGACTTAGTGCGTGACAAAAAACTTGAAGGTATAAAAGACGTGCGCGATGAGTCATCGGCTGGGGTGCGTATTGTAGTGGAGTTAAAAAAAGAAGCTCTGCCAAATAAAATTTTAAATCAGCTATTTTCCTACACGCAACTTCAGGACACTTACCACTTTAACATGACCTCGCTTGTGGGTGGCATAGAACCACACGTCCTGAACCTTAAAACTATGCTTGAAGAGTTTATTAAGCATAGGCAAATTATTGTTCGTCGCAGGACAGAATATGACTTAAAAAAAGCCAAAGAGCGCGCCCACATACTCGAAGGTTTATCTATTGCACTTGACCACATAGACGAAGTCATAGCGGTTATTAAAAAAAGCCCAACCAAAGAAGTTGCACATGAAAGCTTAATGAAGAAATTTAAGCTGTCTGAAATCCAAGCAACGGCCATTTTGGAAATGCGCCTACAAACGCTTGCAGGGCTTGAACGCAAAAAGATAGAAGACGAACTAGAAGAAAAGCGAAAACTTATTGCCCGACTAGAAGACTTACTTGCGCACCCAAAAAAGATTTTAGGTATAGTAAAAGACGAAAGCACCGAAATGCGCGACAAGTACGGTGACGAGCGCAGAACAAAAATAGTTAAAGGGGCAGTGGGCACCTTTGTAGCGGAAGACCTTATTCCAGAAAATCAAATGATAGTAACCATTACAAAATCTGGTTACGTTAAACGCCTGCTACCCGACACCTACAAACAACAAACCCGTGGTGGTAAGGGCGTTATTGGCCAAAGCTTAAAAGAAGAAGACGTAGTAGAAAAACTTATTTCTGCCAATACTCACGACGACATACTCTTCTTTACCAATAAAGGCCGAGTATTCCAAACTAAAGTCTACGAACTTCCAGAAGGCTCTAGGGTCAGCAAAGGTCAGGCTCTAGTAAACTTCTTACAGCTTGGCGCAGGTGAAACAACTACTGCAGTACTAACTTTCTCCAAAAAAGACGACGCCAAATTCTTGGTTATGGCAACTAAAAAAGGCTTAATTAAAAAAGTCGCACGAGAAGAGTTTAGCAAAGTTCGCAAAAGTGGCATGATAGCCATAGGTATAAAAGAAGGGGACGAACTCAAGTGGGTAGAAACCACTAGTGGCGACGACCAAATTATGCTCTCAACTGAAAATGGTCAGGCCATTCGCTTTAACGAGCGCGACGTAAGAGCTATGGGTAGAACTGCCAGCGGGGTTGGAGGCATGCGGGTAAAGAAAGACGACAACATTATTTCCATGGACGTTATCCGTAAAAGCCTAGATGTAAAAACTCAAGAAGTGCTTGTGGTTACAGAATTTGGTTTAGGCAAAAAAACACCACTCGCAGACTACAAGATTCAAAAGCGTTCTGGAAGTGGCATAAAAACTGTGAAGATTTCTGCTAAGACTGGAAAAATAGTTGCTATGTATATATTAGACGCTAAAGAAGAGCACGACTTAGTAATAATTTCTAAGCTTGGCCAAACTATTCGCACATCCTTAAATGCGATAAGCACCCTCGGCCGAGCAACTCAAGGCGTGAGGGTTATGAAACTCGACTCCGGCGATTCTGTTGCCAGCGCCACAATAATATAAAAAGTGCACAGTGATTAGTAGAAAATGGATAGTAAATTACAAAACCACCCAATTGGGTGGTTTTGTAATGGTGGGCGTGCATGGACTCGAACCATGGACCCTCAAGGTATAAGCTTGATGCTCTAACCAGCTGAGCTACACGCCCACGTAGAGAAATTATAGCTGAATATGGAAGTTTTCAGCAACTGTACGAATTAGTCGCAAATCCGTATACTTTAAACATGCTTTTAATCGTTGCCACACCCATAGGGAACTTAGAGGATATTACTTTACGTGCACTTAATGTGCTCCGTGAGGCAGATTTTATCATTGCCGAAAACCCACTTCATACCGCCAAACTCTTAAAACATTTTGAGATCCCAAAAAAAGAGTTGATCCAGTTTGCAGACCACAACGAACAAAAAGTACTACCTAAACTTTTAGATAAGCTAAAATCTGGCAGTGGAGCTTTAGTAAGTGATGCTGGAACCCCAGGAATTAGCGACCCAGGGTTTCGTCTGGTTCGCGCGTGCGTAGAGCAAAAAATTAAAGTGGAAAGCATCCCAGGTGCAAGCGCAACCATAACCGCACTCGTTGCATCTGGATTACCAACGGATAAATTTTTATTTGTGGGTTTCCTACCCAAAACAGAACCCAAACTACTTCAAGTGCTAGGGCAAGCCATACTTACAGCAAGCACTCTGGTTATTTACGAATCTCCGCAACGCATTTTAAAAACAGTACTTGCAATTGCCAAACACCACCCAACAGCACAAGTAGTAGTTGCACGCGAGCTAACTAAACTACACGAAGAATTTATCCGAGGCAATGCAACAGAAGTAGCAGAACAACTCTCTAAAAAAACTTCTATTAAAGGCGAAATAGTGTTATTAGCATCGTTTAAATGACACCAATTACTCGAGACAAACTAAAACAACTCTACAAAAAAGTAAAACATTTACGCCTTCCACCTAAACTAGAAGAGGCGGATTTTGAAAAATTAACATACTACAGCTGGTTAGATCAATCAGATATGTGCTTGTTTCTAGTATACGATTTTCGAGGAACCACAACCGGATTAAGACTTGAAGTTATTAAACCACTTGCTGGAGCACTAAGATTAGGTTTTTGTGAATTTTGCCACAAACACCGAAAACAAAGCGATGTATTTTTTGTGGCCTGTGAGACTAAAAAACGCCCAAAAGGTGTAGAATATCAATCCCGAGGCACATGGATGTGCTCGAATTATCTTATATGCAATCGTGATATGAAAAATGAAGTTCTCATAAAAGAATTCTTCGAGCGCATAGTTGAAATACCATAAAAAAGTAACCCGGGAAAGACTCCCGGGTTGTTTTCTGTGTCGGGGTGTTAGAACACCCACGACCAGCCAAAAGTTGTGCGCATGGGTCGCTGTTGGCTTTGTGGCACTCCACCGTAAGTTACGTCTGGACCAGTTTGGCCATGGTGTAACTTGTACAACACTTGGCCAGTAAACCTTACCGCCGTCTCAGACCTTAGTCCAAACGCACCGTTTGAGTTGCGGACAACTGCCAAACCCGCAGTAGTATTCCACTTCCCAGAAGTGCGACTAAAAGCCACACTTGGTAAGTAAAACTGTCCGCCGGCTGGCCCTTTGCTGGACGTTGGTAGGAACTGGTAAAACTCAAAGGTTCCAACCAGAACGTTCTTTTCGGTTAAGGCAGTTTCTTTGCTAACCGCAAGAACAACCATTTCTACGTCACTGCCCGCACTTTTTGTGATAAAAAAGTGCGAATAGCCAACCTTAGCAACTAGCCCCTTGGCCAGAGCCTGTTGCAACTCAAGTCCTAAGTCTAGTTCCTGAGCATTGCCAGTCCAGTGCTTGCCGTGTGTTTTCTCTGGCGAAACAGACAGCCAAACCTTGCCAACGACTTTTGTTTGCCGTTTTTGCAAAACAATGTTTACACCACCCTGCAAAACACTTCGTTCGTCGGCGGTTGCGTTCACCGTGCTCTCCCAGTAACGATTGCCAGCCCACACAAAACCATGGACTGACTTCTGCCAACGAACTTCGTCTGCGTCAGTGGCGTCAACAGTTTGCGCCTGCACCGATAATGCAAGCCAAGCAAACAAACTCAAACCAACACACAAACTTTTTAACATAAATTCCTCCATATGAGGGGTAAAAGACGATCGGCCGAGCATGTGCATTGCCCACCCTGTTACTATCGTCCTTTCCCTTCCCCTCCTTAAAGCGCTATATGCACCAAGCGCTTAAAGGAAAGGTTGAGAGGATTGTTATATTTCTGTAAAAGAACTCTTCTTATATTTCTATTTTAAAATAATCACAAAATATATGTTATTACCTACTTAACTTATTACTACTTTATAGCTTATATAAGCAGAATAAATTAGTTGACTATATATCGACAAATTAATAGAATGCTTACATGAACGAAAATGAACTGCTCCAAAAGGTTGGTTTTACAAATAAAGAAGCAAGCATTTATACAGCGCTATTAAAACAGGGAAGTTTAAGTTATAACCAATTAGCAGAAACAACTAAAATTAACCGCACCACTTGTTATAGCGTAGTAAAGTCGCTCATGGCCAACGGCTTAGTTACGGAAGACCTAGGCTCACCAGTTGTGCGAATAGTTCCAAGACAACCAACCGGTCTACTAGACCGCCTCAACCAAGACCAAATCTCGTTAAATAAAAAAATTGAGCTTACCAAACGTGCGGTGCAAGAACTAGCCAAACTTATACCAGGCAAGCGCACAACAGAACCCAGACTTACATACATTGAAGAACAAGAGATACTAGACTTCCTATTTAAAAGAACAGAAAAATGGAACACAAGCGTTTTGAAATACGACAGTACGCTCTGGGGTTTTGAGTCAGCCCAGTTTGAACTAGACTACAAAGACTATATAAAATGGTTTTGGAATGAACCATCTTCTCAAACCCTGCAAGTAAAATTATTTAGCGACGATGCAAGCTTACGCAACTCAGGAGTTAATCCGAAAGACAAAGTCGATTTTAGGTACTTGCCAGAAATAGACTTTACTACCAACATCTGGGTCTATGGCGACTATATAATTTTGCTCTCCTTAGAGGAGCATCCATATTACTTGCTAGAAATGAAAGAGCCACTCTTTGCTCGAAATTTTCGAGAATACTTTAAAGCAATATGGAAAGCGCATAGCACACTGTCCAAACTTGGCAAATAATGTATTTTGATTTAACATAATTCTTAATTCATAATTTTAGACAATGTCCGGACACAGTAAGTGGTCACAAATTAAAAGGGGTAAGGGCATAAAAGACGCTAAGCGGGCAGTTGTGTTTTCGAAGTTGTCTAAAAAAATTACTCTAGCGGCAAAAAACGGCGGCAGTAGCGACCCAACGCTCAATTTTCAATTGCGTACAGAAATAGAAAATGCTAAGGCGCAAGGTATGCCGAATGACAATATTGAACGTGCCACTAAAAAAGCTTTCGATAAAAACGCAGCAGCCATCACAGAAGCTGTGTATGAAGGCTATGGCCCATTTGGCACCGCGTTCTTAGTAGAAGTTGCAGCAGACAACACCAACCGAGCAGTACAAACTATTAAGCATAGTTTTACCGAGCATGGCGGTAGCTTAGGCGCTATGGGGAGCGTGGCGTGGCAGTTTGAAACCAAGGGACAAATTTTAGTAGAACGCACGAGCGATGATTTATCGGAAATTGAACTTGCGGCCATAGACGCCGGAGCAAACGACGTAAGAGAATC
Source organism: Candidatus Doudnabacteria bacterium (assembly GCA_023245995.1). GTDB lineage: Bacteria > Patescibacteriota > Doudnabacteria > UBA920 > UBA920 > JAEUSE01. Next base: position 11,937 of record JAHFJH010000029.1, read on the forward strand.
CGCGGAAGGGCTAGAAGTATATACTAAACCCGAGGCCCTGCAATCTATTAAAAAGGCACTGGAAGCAGCCGGGGCAACAATTGCCCAGGCGCAAATTATTAAAGAGTCTTCTCAAGGTGTAGATTTAACAGAAGAACAAAAACCGAAAGTTGATGCACTCTTTGCTGAGCTGGAAGACAAT
>JAHFJH010000030.1 GCA_023245995.1 Candidatus Doudnabacteria bacterium
CTTATAAAAACTCTGTATGATGACTACGGGTTGCTAATTATAGACAAACCAGCAGGGCTTTCAGTGCATCCCGGTGCGGGAGTTAAAGGAGATTCCTTGTCTGAGTTATTGCTTTTGCAGTTTCCGGAAATTGAAGGTGTTGGAGAGGCGCACCGTCCAGGAATTGTACATAGGTTAGACAAGGACACGAGTGGGGTTATGCTTGTTGCGAAAACTCCAGAGATGTATGAGTACCTCAAAGACGCATTTGCGGAGAGGAGAATAAAAAAAGAATACATTGCGTTAGTGAGTGGTGTGCCGGACAAAGCACATGGTTTTATAGATTCTCCTTTAGGAAAAAGTAAGACAGATTTTCGTAAATATACAACCAAGGATATGGTGGAACCCAAGCCATCTCTAACGGAATATCGTGTTTTGGAAGTCTTAAGTCAGAAGTCTGCCGATGTTGACAAAATGGCCTTAATTTCTGTACACTTACACACAGGACGCACACACCAGATACGCGTGCACATGGCATCTATTGGTCATCCGCTTATGGGTGATACTTTGTACGGTAGTCGTAAAGTGCAACTTCCTAACCTAAATAGACAGTTTTTGCAGGCTAGGCGCATAGAGGTGAAGTTGCCAAATGAAACATGGATAGAAGCAGAGTCTGAGTTGGCAGACGACCTCCGCAAAGTACTTACAGATTTGAATAGCAAAACCGTTAGTAATATTTAGACAGCGCATGTCTAGTACAACACAATTATATTTGGCACTAGACATCTCCGACGCCTTGGTCGGAGCACCGACTGTTCGTCGGTGTAGAAATTAGTAATTAGACATTTAATTTATATGGCTATAGTAAAACATTTAGAAGACACTCAGTTACGAGCTTTGACTTCGTTTAAGGTTGGCGACACGGTAAAGGTTCATCAGAAAATTCGTGAAGGTAGCAAAGAACGCGTCCAAATTTTTGAAGGCTTGGTTATTGCCCGCAAAGGTGGTATGGGCGTAAACGCCACATTTATGGTTCGCAAAATTGCCAGCGGTGTTGGAGTAGAGCGCATTTATCCGCTTCACAGCCCAAACATTGTAAAGCTAGAAGTTGTTAAGGCACCAGTTGTGCGCCAAGCAAAACTTTATTACGTACGGGCCCGCCAAGACAACACACCTCGCAGCCGCAAAGAGAAAAAAGTTGTTAAAGCCAAGAAATAGAATTACGAATCAAGAAGCATTAAAAACAGCCATGCACAGCATGGTTGTTTTTTAGTCACTGACTAGGCAGTAGGCATTTTAGGTGTATAATAATTTTGTTCATTAATTATTTTTTTATGGTTAGGTTAATCAAGCATAGTGAGCTTCCGCAAGAGAATCCGTCGAATGCAGAAAAACCGAAATCCGTGTCCGAAATTTCCAGAGGAATCTCAATTTCTTTTGCAGAAAGACAGCGCCTTTACAAGCAGTGGCAAGGTGTTATGCAACAAAGGTTTAGAGATGGTGGCGCTACTCAAGACTTCGATGATTGGTTAAAAGAAAACGTCAAGTAATAAAAAAACTACCCATGCATTTTTGGGTAGTTTTTTTAATACTAACTCTTTATTGGGGCAAAATGCATTGCCTATTTGAATATATAGACGGGTAATGAAATGGTTTTAGGTATATGGGGTAGTTTATTTTGATTCTTTCTCTTTTAAATAAATTATTGGAGTAGTGCAAAGGCGCCATCCCTGGACCACTTACACATTCAATTATGTCCGAAAACAGTGTGCGACCACCATTCAGCCAGTTTAGCCAATCATACAAGATAATTAGTAATGCTGCAGATAATGAAATGAGTAGGATTTTAATAATTTTTGTTATCATCGAAGTTTGTTTTATGCTACTGTTGTTATTTTGTCCATTCCAAGTTTTACAGCTGTAATTTCAACATTTTCCCAGTTTAGGTTTTTGAAAAAGGCAACAATGTAGTCGGCTCGGCTTGTGCCGTAGTCTAAGAAGTAAGCATGTTCGTAGACGTCCAGCGCAACCAGCGGTGTTGCATGCCAAATTGGGAATGCGTCGTGAGCGTCACCCAAATAGTTAAATACGGTATTGTTTTGCCAGTCAAAGGCAAACCAAACCCAGCCACGGGCTGCAATGCCGGTAGCTTTCATGTCGGCTAGCCAGTTATCGTAAGAGCCGAATTGATCTGTAATCATTTTGCCAACACTTCCAGTAGGTGCTAGACCATTGCCGGACAAGTTGTCGAAATATAGTTCGTGGCTTTTTATAGCGTTTACGGCAAAGGAGTATCCAAGTTTTAGGGCACGCAGGTCAGAGTATGTGGCGTTAGCTTTGGACAAGTCTACGGTTGTAAGGGCTTGAGTTATTTCGTTGGCTTTTTTAATGTAACCTTCGTAGAGTTTATAATGCTCTTTCATTTGGCGCTCACTTAAGCCCTCCACGCCGTTGATGGAGTTAAATTCTTTAGATGTAAAAATCATAGTTGAAAGTTCCTAAAGTTGATAAAGTTCATAAAGTATGACCACTTTAAGAACTTTATGAACTTTTTACTTTATAAACTTAATTAGGCTTTGCCTAAAGTGGGTTCGCCTTTGTGCCAATTAGCTGGGCATTTTTCACCCGTTTGTAATGCTTTAACTACACGAAGAGTTTCTTCTATATTTCGACCAACGGAGTCTGCGGATATTAAAGCAAACTTTAGAGTACCATCTGGGTCTATTATAAAAGTTCCGCGCTGAGCTGAGCCGTCTACGTCTAGTACGTTATACATTTTTGCAAGTTCGTGTGCTGTGTCGGCAAGTATAGGGTAAGTTACACCTTTTAAGCGTTCGTCTGTTTCGTACCAAGCTTTGTGTACGTACTCGCTGTCAGTGGAGGCACCTACCACTTCGCAGTTGATAATTCTAAAGTCTTCATAAAGTTTGCCAAAGCTTTCAATTTCAGTAGGACAAATAAAAGTAAAGTCTCGCGGGTAAAAAAAGAGTACTAACCATTTGCCTTTGTAGTCGGCAAGTGAGACGCGGTGGTATTCGCCTTTATGAAAGCTTTGAAGATTAGTAAAGACTGGCGCTGCTTGGCCTACCCTAGTAATGCTTTCGTCTCTACAACAGTCGCAAGTGTGTTGGGACTCCATATAATCCTTTCTATATTATTTATTTCACTTTAATAATACTGGAGAATTGTGGCTTTGTACAACATTCTAAGCGAGCGAGTAGTTAAATTTTGGTCGTTGACCCAGCACTTATGGTTGTGGTATAGTGCAGATATTACAATTTTTACTATTTTCTAGTTTGCATGAAGACTCGTGGTAGCAAAATGTTGACAGTTGGTTTATCTCAAAAAGTACAGCAATTATTGCTTTTTTCTGGCTTAGTTTCGCCTTTGGTTAGTCATAAACCAGACACACGCCCACAAGTGGCGCGCTCAATACATTTGGGTTTGGGAGTTAACTTTCGCAATGTTTACACAACGCCTGCATAAATTGCATGCGTGTATTTTGCTTTCATGAGAACCCGTGCACAACTTGTAAGGGGCGGGTATGATATTCTTATATATTTTAATTGGTCTTGTGGTTGGGCTGGCGCTCGGTTATGTAGTGCGTCAGAATTTAGCGAACAAAAAAGTCGGTAGTGCCGAAGGGCGAGCAGACAAAATTTTAGAAGATGCAAAAAATAAGGAACGAGAATTGCTTTTGGAGGCCAAAAGCAAGTCTTTGGAAATTATTGATCAGGCCAAGAAGACGGAAAATGAATTTCGTACGCAAATTGTCAGATTTGAAGAGCGTATAGACCGTCGTGAAAAAGAGCTTAACACAAAAGAACAGGATTTAGACCAAGGGAAGAAACAGTTGGAGGCCAAACAGGCAACCATACAGCAAACTTTAGAAGAAGCTAAGGAAATAAAAACCAAACAGCTTGCAACATTAGAAAAGATTGCTGGTCTTTCTCGTGAAGAGGCAGGTAAGGTATTAATGGAAAATGCGGAAAAAACCATATCCGAGGAAATGGTAAAACTGCATAGAAAGCTTTTGGCTGGGGCGAGAGAATCGGCAGAAAAGGAAGCAAGTCGCATAATTGCTCAGGCCATAGACCGCGTTGTTAGCGACGTGACGGCAGAAACCACCACTACAACAGTAGCGCTACCAAACGAAGACCTCAAAGGTAGAATTATAGGTAAAGAAGGACGCAATATACGTGCTTTTGAACAAATGATGGGCGTAGAAATTTTAATAGACGACAGTCCCGACACTGTAGTGCTTTCTGGTTTCAACGCCATTCGTCGTCATATTGCCAAACTTACTTTGGAAAAACTTGTGTCCGATGGTCGCATACACCCAGCGCGCATTGAGGAGGCATATGAAAAGAGCAAGGCAGAAATAAATGAACAAATAAAAACTGCAGGTGAAGAAGCGGTTTACGAACTTGGTATAACCAGCTTTCCGCCAAAGCTTGTGCATTTAATTGGTAGGCTTTTGTTCCGCACTAGTTATGGACAAAATGTTTTGCGCCACTCAGTAGAAATGGCTAAACTCGCAAGCCTTATGGCAGAAGAGCTTGGAGCAGACCAACAAATAGTTAAGCAGGGTGCGCTTTTGCATGACATAGGCAAGGCACTAGACCAAGACATGGAAGGTACACACGTAGAAATTGGTCGTAAAATTGCGGAGAAATTTGGTTTAGACAATAAGGTTATAGAAGCTATTGAGAGTCACCACCACGACACCGATGTAGCAGAGCATGCGCACAAGCACGAAGGCCCTTTGTCTGTAGAAGCGCTTATAGTAGACGCGGCCGACACTATTTCTGGTGGTCGTCCTGGGGCACGTAAAGATAGCTTTGAGAATTACGTAAAGCGTTTAACAGACTTAGAGAACATAGCTAACAGTTACGAAGGTGTTGAAAAGACTTATGCTATACAAGGTGGAAGAGAACTACGTGTGTTTATTACCCCTACTAAAATAGATGACCTCGCTGCACAGAAACTCGCTCGTGAAATTGCCAACCGCCTAGAAAACGAGCTCAAGTTCCCCGGTGAAATTCGTGTTGTTGTTATTCGCGAGACACGGATTGTTGAATACGCTAGATAGTCAACATAACAAAAAACAATATAACAATTAAACAAAAATCTACACTACTGTTATTTTGTTAAGTTGTTAAATTGATTTATGAGCAAAATATTATTTTTCGGAGATATATACGGAAAACTTGGAAGGGCTGGTCTCTCCCAAGTTTTGCCGCAGTGGCGCGAAGAGCACAAACCAGATGTGGTGGTTGCAAACGTAGAAAACTTAGCTCACGGCAAAGGAGTGACTCTTTCTAGTATGCAGGAAATGGAGGCTTTAGGCATAGATGTGTTCACTTCTGGTAATCATGTTTTTCACAGCGGCGCAGCGGCAGATGAATGTTTTGCTAAGTATCCAAACCTTGTTCGTCCAGAAAACTATGGTGATAGTTTTGCGGGTAAGGGCTATTATAGGTTTTTCAAAAATGACCAGTGGTATTGTGTTATAAACTTGAACGGTCAGGTCTTTTTTGAGAAGCAATTTAGAGGAGAAATATCTAGTCCATTTACTGCGGTAGATAAATTACTTGCGAGCGTAGCAGAAAAGGGTGATATAATTCTAGTAGACATACACGCAGAAGCAACCAGCGAAAAAGTTGCGCTTGGTTGGCATGTAGACGGAAGAGTTACAGCTCTAGTTGGCACTCATACACATGTGCCCACTGCGGACCTTTGGGTGGAGCCTTGCGGCACTGCTTTTGCTTGCGATGTAGGCATGACAGGACCGCAACACTCGGTTATAGGTGTAAAAGTAGAGAATGTTTTGGGTCGTTTCCTAGACCCTGCAGGTAAATACGCCATGGAGCCAGCAGATGTGGGGCCAGTAGTGGTTAACGCAGTGTTAGTTACTACAGATGGAGTAAGAGCAAAAAGTATTCAACGACTGCAGAGTGTTATTGATTAGTAAAGATTAAAATAGTTGAGATTTAGAGATTTATGGAGATTCTTATAGACTTATTGTGTGATAAATAGTTTCTTAGTTTCAAAATCTCAGTAGTCTCCCAACACTCATGACAAAATTTTTAAATCCAGCAGATGTAGTAGGACAAGCAGACATAAAACAAGGTCAGACCGTGGCAGACTTTGGCTGTGGCGCGGGGTTTTACTCTTTGGCCGCAGCTAAATTTGTAGGCGAACGCGGTAGTGTGTACGCAGTGGATATAATGCCAGACCGTCTAGCCGCAACTCAGTCCGCAGCCCAGCATGCAGGATTAAAAAATATTACTTTAGTTAAAACGGACTTAGAAAAACCCATAACCGGTATAGAACCGTCAGCCTGTGACTTTGTTTTGGTAAGTAACATATTGCACCAAGTTAGTTCAAAGGAGGCCGTTTTGCGCAATGTTTATAGTGTTCTAAAGACAGGAGGACAGGTACTGGCGGTGGAATGGAAAAAAGGATATAGTGTATTTGGTCCACCACAGGAAAGCAGGATTGGCTCAGATGAGCTTGTTAGTTTGATGGAAAAATTGAGCTTTCGTCGTTTGCGGGAAATAGAGGCTGGGGAGTACCATTACGCTGTATTATTTAGTAAGTAACACATCAAATTTACAAATAAAACAAATCTAGCCTAGTCCGCAGTAACTAGTTGGTCAGTGGTAAATTGCTCGCCTAGTCTGTCCAAGCCTTGCGGATGTAAATATATTTGTTTCATTTGTAGATTTGAACTTTTTTAATCTTTATGCATATTTTTAAGCAATTTTTTTCTTACGATTTTTTAATTTATTTAAACAGAATTCGCATAGAAAAAATAGATATAGTTTTTGCAAGCATTGCTGTAGGTCTGCTGGTTTTAGGCATTATAGTACGCATAGTTTCTTGGCGTAGTAGTCATAAGGTGCGTAAAAGCATGCTTTTACGTTTCGCTCGCTTATTTGTAACCATAGGAATTATGGGGCTTGTGTGGTACGGCGCGCGTTACCAATTGGTTGCTTGGTTTGGTACTCATTTAACTTATGTAATTATTTTGCTTATTGGCCTTGTGTGGACAGGATTTTTACTACGCTATGTGTTTGGCTCATACTTTAGCGAAAAACAAGCATGGGAAAAAGAACAACAGAAACTTAAATATCTTAAATAATCGCAGATTTTAGATTTTGAGTTCTAAATGTAAAATTACAAACCGCAATTATGCATATGGGTTTGTTCGAGATATTTAAGAAGAAGCAAAAGGCAGCTGAAAAACCCAAATCTTTGGGGCAACTTGGCGAGGAATGGGCTCAAGAGGAATATAAAAAAAGCGGATATTCTATTGTTGCAACCAACGAGTATAACAAAAAGGGCAAACGCGTAGGAGAGATAGATTTTATTGCTACGGACAAAACTAGCATTGCGTTTGTGGAAGTGAAAACCAGAACTAAAGGCGTGGACACTTATGGACGAGGCGTGGAGTCTGTGGACGCTCATAAGCAACGAAAACTGTTGTATGCAGTTAAAATGTATTTAGGGCAGAATTTTAAGTATCAAAATTTACGGCCACATATAGATGTATGTAGCATAGAAGTTAGTAATATTGACAAATTGGACTATTCTGCTACAATATTTATGAATTCAGTTGAAGACTGGAACTAGAACAGGCGAGCGCGGCTCGTCTTTATTATTACTAAAGAAGCCAGAACGGATTAGACACATACAAGACGGACTGTTTGTCCTAGTCAGCGTTAAGTCCTCATGGCAAGGGTGTTAAAAATATGAATGAACAATTAGAGCAAGCACTACAACAAATAGAAGAAGAAAAAGGTATTTCACGGGAAGAAATTCTGTCCATGATAGAAGCGTCTTTAGCAGCAGCCTTCAGAAAAGACTACGGTAATCGTGACCAGAACATAGAAGTGGAATTTGACGCGGAAAATTTGTCGGCTCGTGTATTTGACGTAAAAACTGTTGTGGAAGTAGTAGAGGATCCTCAAAAGGAAGTAGACGTGGAAACAGGTGAGACTTTACAAAAAGGCGCTAAAGTTGGCGATGTTATTCGAACTGAAATAACCCCAGAAGATGGTGCGCAGTACGGACGTATTGCCGCGCAAACAGCAAAGCAGGTAATTATTCAAAAACTTCGTGAGGCAGAACGCAACATGCAGTTTTCGGACTTTAAAGCTAAAGAGCGCACTCTCATTAGCGGTGTAGTTCAGCGCATTGAAGGCGATACTATTTTGGTTGACCTTGGTAAGGGTACGGGTGTCTTGTTCCCATCTGAACAAATTCGTGGCGAAAAGTATGTAATTGGTCAGCGGTTAAAAGTTTTGGTACTTCACGTAGAGCCCGGACAGCGTGGGCCCAAGATTACTTTATCTCGTTCGCATCCAGACATTGTGCGGAAATTGTTTGAACTTGAAGTTCCAGAAATTTACAATGGTGTGGTGGAAATGAAAGCGGTTGCGCGCGAAGCCGGATCGCGTTCAAAGATAGCAGTGTTCTCTACGCAAGATGGTGTAGACCCAATTGGTGCTTGTGTTGGCCAAAAAGGCACTCGGGTACAAACAGTTATGGCCGAGCTTGGTGGAGAAAAAATAGACATAATAGAGTGGAGTGAGGACACGGTAAAGTTTATTGCCAACGCGTTGTCTCCTGCAAAAATTTTAAACGTGCAACTAAACGAAGAAGAAAAGTCTGCGAGTGTTGGTGTGCTGGAAGATCAGCTTTCGCTTGCCATAGGTAAAGCCGGCCAAAACGTGCGCCTTGCTGCTCGTCTTACAGGCTGGAAAATAGACATCAACGGAGAAAAAATAGAAGGTGTTCCAGAAGCCGTAATAGAAGAGTCTGCGACCGAAGAATCCGCGACGCCAGCAGAGCTAGCGTCTGCAGAGTAAGTAGATACAGCTTATGATTATACTACGCTATCTACTCTTAACCATGGTGTATCTATTTATTGGATATTGTGCGATTAGAACTTGCGTCATTGGATACAACGCAATAGCCAGACAGAAAGTTGATACAAGGGTTGGACGAGGGGGTGCTCGTTATCGAATACAGGAAAAGGGTACAAAGGCGGTCATGTGGGGAATCTGGTTTTTAATTGCTGGTTTGGCCATGATCGGGTTAATGTTTATAGGATTTTATACATTATAAGTTGATTTATCACTCCTCTTGCGGGAGTGATAAATATTTGTTAGTATGTTTTTATAAGCTGAGGTATTAATAAATACTGTTTTATGTCACGAGTTGAACGTGTATTATTGTACGTATTGTTAGGCTTTGCAGTAATTATCATTGTTCAGTTATATGCCAAAAATAGGGTGCTGAAGGAGTTTAACGAGCAAAAAGTTTACACAAATAACCTGCCAGTGTCCACGCCTACTCCGGTGCCAACAAAAGGGGTTTTAAATAATCTTGCGATTGCGCTTGTTAAAGTGGTACCGTTTCAGACATCGGATGCTTTTGTAACAGAAGGTGGTCCACTAACAAACGCACATTGTTCCGACGGATCTTCGCCGTTGTCGTTGGCTGATCCTTATAGGGCTTATACAGCTGGTGGACATGGCCAATATATACAGTCAAATACAAGCCCTAGAGATTGGCATAAAGATTTTGACGCAGTTAAGTCTGTATTAGTAGAAAACGGTTTCGTGCAGTGTACAAATGAGAATGATATTGGTTATCCTTGGCCTCAAATATCTTTTAAGAAAGGTTCTTTGGGCGCTGTTCTTGCCGGTACAACACCCCGTGGCGTAGAAGGGGAAATAATTGTCTACGTTGAAAAGCAATAAGTTGGTAGTCTAATAAAGGAAAATAACATTATGCCATTAGTTCCGTTCGTAATTGAAAAATCTCCTACAGGGGAGCGCGGGTACGACATCTTTAGCCGGCTCTTAAAGGACCGCATTATCTTTTTGGGTGAGCCCATAGAAGACACAGTCGCAAATTTGGTCATTGCCCAATTGTTGTTTTTAGACGCAGAGGGCAAGAGCGATATTAAAATATATATTAACTCTCCGGGTGGCGTGGTAACTTCCGCGTTTGGTATTTACGATACCATTCAGCACATCAAGAGCGAAGTCACAACTATTTGTGTAGGTCAGGCCGCGAGTGCGGCTTCCGTCTTGCTGGCTGCAGGCACTTCTGGTAAACGTTTTTCTTTGCCCAACTCACGAATTATGATTCACCAGGTCATGATGGAAGGTTTGGGCGGTCAGCAAACTGATGTGGAAATTCGCTCTCGAGAAATGCGCCGCATTAAAGACCGCTTAAACGGTATTCTTTCCAAACACACCGGCAAGACTGAAAAGCAAATCGAGGTAGACACTGACCGCGACTATTATATGTCCGCGGACGAAGCAAAAAAATATGGCCTTATAGACAAGATTATTCAGTAGTATAAGAGACAAGTGGAGATTAATTTGAGACTTTTAGAGACTTATTGTTTAAATAAGTCTCTATTTGTTTTGTTTGATTTTTTTCGGTCTAGCGTTGTTTTGGTTCGCTTCAATTCTTGGGTTTTGATATACTATTTGTACATACTATGTTCAGAGAAAAAAATAAAAATTCATTTAGGACTAGGTTGTCTTTGCGTCAAAGCTCAGGTTTTACTTTAATTGAGTTGTTGGTTGTTATTGCCATTATTGGCTTGCTTTCTAGTGTGGTATTGGTTTCTGTGACTAAAGCTCGAAGAAAGGCGCGGGATGTAAAGCGCATGGGCGATATTCAGCAGTTAAATAAAGCTATACTAATTTATATTAGTGAGAAGGGTCACGCGCCATATTTAGGCGACGCAACTATGTGTGGGGCAGCCGCTGGGTTTACACTTGGGAGTGGCATATGTATTGCTACGGACAATCAACCTAGTTGGACAGATTTCGGTACAGACTTGTCATCTTACGTAAAAACTTTGCCTCATGACCCTTGCGGGGTAAAGTGTAGCTCAGAGGGTTCAGCGCCGTGGTATGTGTATAAATATAGCGGTCCGAGAAGTATTGCTGCAGAATGTAAGGCTACGCCAACTTGCAAAAAAGGAATTGGTGAGCTTGATAACATGTATCAAATATTTGCGGCCACTTTGGAACAGACGGGTCAGCCTTGGGGAGTAAATGAAAGCTTGTTTAGCTCTTTTCGTTAATTATGCGTTTTTTTAATCGCGTTACTATTGTATTCGTTAGTGTCGGGGTCGCGTGTGTCCTAGCAGCGGCTTTTTTTATTCCGCAAGTATTTTTTGTTTTGCATGCTTTGGTTGACATTTTTGCTGGCGGTAGAAGTGGGGTAAAAGTTTTTTTGTTTTTTGGATACCTTCTGCTTTTATATTCTATTTTGGCTTTGGTTTGGAACAAGCAACCCCAGAGAGAGCAACGGAGTTTGGCAAAAATAGTATTTGCTTTAACGCTTTTATTGTTTGTGTTTGGACTCGTATCGCAAATAGACTTTTTTGTGCGCTATGACATTCCTTGGAGACAAATGGCTATTGTATTTAATAATGGCGAAATTTCTAGTACGCGTTTACTCCATAGCCATATATTTAAAGGTATAGTAGGGAGCTTACTAAAGTTATTCGGTACGGGCGCATATGAAAATGTGGACGCGGGTTTGCCATATGTTGGTCTTGTGCCAATGCCTTATTTCTTAGTCGGGGCATTACTGTTTTTATGTACGCTATTTTTGCATTTGTATTATTTTTGTAAGGCTGTTCCGCGCCAAGGCACTTTGTGGCGCATACTTATTTTTGTCTTAGCATACGCTTTGTGCTCATTTGTACTGCTTAAAAACAGTATGGATGGCGGGCTGTTTAATACAGAGACAGGCTCCGCATTTGCTGCATTCGCATTACTTATTTTTTGGCAGAGTAAGTGGTCTAAGAAAGTGGTTGTTGTAACTGTGGCCACTTATTTGCTTGTTTTTACAGTTTTGTATTTGCTTGGCGCATTTACTAACATAT
>JAHFJH010000031.1 GCA_023245995.1 Candidatus Doudnabacteria bacterium
GGGTGAACGCTGATGTGGTTGATGGCGATATTGAGTATATGCCAAGCCACGAACAGTGGCACATCAGCCGTCCAATTGACCACGATAGACGAGTTGTCTTGGCCAATGACCGTGTTGTGCACGTGGAAACCATGTGCATCTACCAAGAGTCTGCCAAAATGGTTGGGACTCTGATAGGCTCGCGCATTGTATGTACTTACTAATGCGCGTCATACGCCTTAAGTCTTGGGCGCAGAATTCGAAGACTACCTTGAGCAGGGGATATGCTCGGAAAAAGAACCTTGGAGGAGTTCTGCTTATGCTTACGCAAGCGGAAAGAGAAAAGCTGGAACGCGAGGCCGACCAGCTCCTGCGCAAGGCAGGTTTCAAGGCTAATGGTCAACCCAAGGACCAGAAGACATCTTGGGACTTCACTGGCGAATCTGTTCGCGCGGTCGCAACGCCCATGGGCGGTCAAAACCGGTACTCGCGCAAATTGAAACGCCGCTAGCCAAAGGAGGGCTAAAAACAATGCGGACCAAACCGCGGCAGAGGATGACAACTGCCATAAAAAACGCTTAGGACTGTCTTCCTTGAAACATAACAGACACTGGGGAGCCTAAAAGTTCCTCAATCTTTTTTAAACTAAGAATTATTTCGTGGTTTGAAAGGGGTTTTATTTCCTTGTGTGTACGGCGTATTTGTTTGGTATACTATATTTAAGATATGATTGTGCATAGTGAAAGACATATACCAAGACAGGAGACTGCCGAGTTTACAGAACAGCCACACGAGGTAAAGCCTATGACTTTACCGGCTTTGGCTAAGCTGTTTAAAACTAGCCCAGAGGTAATTCAAGAAATAGCCAAAGAAGTAAACGGAAACGTAGATTTTGAATTTGAAGAGCATGCGGTGAAAGGTATACCTAGGCGTCACGTACCAGCGCGGTTGGTAACGCTAATTGAACGGCGCATGGCAGAGCCACCACCAAGCGGCTGGAAGCCATTAACATACTTTGGCAATGCAGTGAAAGAAACTGCTCCTATCGTGCGGATGGAGCACCCCGAGTGGTTTGGCCGTTACCGTGTGCAGTATGGCAATCAGACCATTTATTTGCATTATGCGCCAGAATCGTTGGTGGTAATAGAAGAATATTTAAAAAACATGCTACGCGCGGGAACATGTCAGTGGAGCCCGGAGCAAGTGGCCGAAGATTTGGTGCCAGATTCTTATAGGGTGAAGCGTGCTGCTGCAAAGACTAGGGAAGTCCAAGCAAATATATATAAACAGGAAGAACGACACTATCGTAGTTATTAGTCAACGATGGTTTCAGATATGTATGTCGAGTGGCGGATGAATTCCGAATAATAGCAATTAGTGGAACTATCCGATAAACACTAGAACACCTGACTATATTACAAAGTTGTTGCGTTAAAAAATAGCGAACGAACGTTCGCTATTTGTTTTGTTACCAAGTATCTACAAGGTATGTGCGGTTGGCAAGATATGCTGCGAAGTTAGACACCGCATCTTTTCTAGCCCCGTCTAATTTATTGTATGTTATTCCGTAAATTTTTACGCAAAGCATTTCGTGATATGTCCTTCGCTGTTGTTCCATGGCGTTTAAGTCGACGCGAAATCTATCTTCCATTTTAATAATTGTTGCTATGTATCGTTTTGCTACTGTCTCTAAGTTCATATAGGCTTTTGTGCCAACTTTTGGGGCAATAGCCTTTATACCTGCTAGTGCAAAAGCTCTCTCTATTTCATTTTCTTGTTCTACTTCGCGCCTTTTAGTTTGTTCGGGTCTTGGCTCTGGGCCTCTTCTTCTTTCTACCATATGTATAGTGATTATTTTTTATAGTATACTACGTTTTTGGTAAACAAAAAAGCTAGCAACGGTCGCTAGCATCAGGGTCGGACGAAGCCTCGTCCAAGGTTTTAATCGTTTGTGCGAAGTTTGCTTTTTTGCACGCGTGGCTGCAGCCAGCATACAATAAAAGCTTGTTATGTGCTTTGGACCCCGATATACCTATCATGGGTCCGTGAAATGTCTGCCTCATGAACTTCACGAGGCTAATTGTGTTCGGTAATCTGCTGCCAACACACGCATCTACCCCGACAAAGTCTGGGGCGGTATCGTTAAACAATTCAACAGCTTCTTTTGGGGAAGCCGCGAACACCAGAAAGTACTGGTGTTGAAGTTGCTTAACAAACATGAGGCGGGCATCGGCGTCGTCTTCGATGATCAAAACTCGCTTCTTCATTGTTGCCTCCTCGCAGTTGAAGTTCTTTTTATTATAACTCCTTTTTAGCGACTTGTCAACTTTTATATATCGTGCTATAATTTCTGTAATAAATATCCCAAGACAGTTGGTAGCCAAAAGGCTTTAAATTATGGCTCAAATATGAGTTATATGCCCGCCGAGGACAGAAGTAGCTGCTAGGTTCTAGCTGCTAGGTTCTAGTAACTCGGTAATATCCGAGTTTTTTTGTTCTCAATAATTTATTTTATAGAGAACAATCCGCCATAGCTTTATGCGAAGGCAGATGTTTCTAAGATATTTATGACAATTAAAGGTCGAAACGATTAAGCGTTTGGCAGTAAGCTAGTAGCTTGCAGCTAGAAGCTAGAAGCTATATAAAAATGGCAAAAACAAGAGTACAAAAAGAAAGCGACCTAGCAGAGCTTACAGAGAAAATAAAGTCTGCTAAGTCGGTAGTTATGTCCGAGTATCGTGGTACTACGGTAAAAGATATAGACGCGTTTAGAGGCGCACTTCGCAAAGAGGACGTATTTACTAAAGTTTATAAAATGACTTTAGTGCAAAAGGCCTTGAAAGCAAATGGTATAGACGCAGTTGTAGACTACAAAACTCCGGTTGTGCTTGCTGTCTCTAACACAGACGAAGTAGCACCGGCAAGAATTGTAAAAACCGTAGGTAAAAACGTAAAGACAATAACTATTTTAAGCGGCGTTGTGGACGGCAAGTTCATGAACAAACAGCAAGTAATGGCTTTGGCCGACTTGCCAAGTAGGCAGGAACTTCGTGGTCAACTTGTACGCACAATAAACGCACCTGTTTCTGGGTTCGTAAATGTGCTGGCTGGAAATATTCGCAGTTTAATAAATGTATTAAATGCAGTAGCCAGCAAAGCGTAGTAATATTAATTTTTAATTTTGTAATTTCCAATATTTAATCAATTTTTAATTTAGTAATGTTTAAAAATTAAAACATTTAAACATTCATTCATTAAAAATTGTAAAATTAAATATTGAAAATTTAGAAACGTAATTATATGTCAGAAGAGAATAAGACAGTAGAAGTACCAGAGAAGTTTAAGTCTTTGGTAGGCGAGATTGAAAAGTTGTCCGTGTTGGACCTTTCCGAACTCGTACATGTTTTGGAAGAAAAGTTTGGTGTTAGCGCAGCAGCTCCTATGATGATGGGCGCAGCTCCAGCCGCTGGCGCAGGTGGCGCTGTAGCAGAAGAGAAAACTGACTTTGCAGTAGAGCTAACCGATGCAGGTCCGAACAAAATTAACGTAATTAAAGTTGTTCGCGAAGTTACAGGTCTTGGACTTAAAGAAGCCAAAGACATGGTAGACGGTGCTCCTAAAGTAATTAAGGAAAGCGCTCCAAAAGCCGAAGCTGAAGAGCTAAAGAAGAAACTAGAAGAAGCCGGCGGTAAAGTTACCTTAAAATAATTATTTTAAGGTAACCCTGAGCTAAGTCGAAGGGTAACTCTCAAATAGTGCTTAGTACATAGTACTTAGTGCTTAGTAAAAAGACCTCCCATTGGGAGGTCTTTTTGTTACCTGAGATAAAATTCCAGCCGAATGTCATCTGGGTCGTCAAAAAACAGAAATTCTTTTTTGCTGTACTTGTCTATTTGTATACCGCTATGTTTTATTTTTGCCTTAGTTAGTCTGCTCGCGTAGCGTTTAAGTTCAGCAAGTGTTAGCACTTTGAATGCTATATGATTTAGTCCGAGGTTCTGTTTGTTAAATTTACGTGCCGATTTTTTATAGGGGAAAGTTAGGAACAGCTTTGTTTCGCCAAGCATCCAGTGTGCGTCCCATTTGCTTACTTTCGATTTGCCTAAAAAGGTTGAATAGAATTTTATGCTTGCTTTAAGGTTTTTTACAGACAGCACTATGTGGTCGAACTGCATTTATAAAGAAAAGTTAATTTTTAGCAGACTACCGGAGCGGAGAAGGTAAATAGTTTTGTTTGCTTCGTCTACCGTGAAGTCTGTAGCTCCTTTAAGCTCACTTGCTTGGAGAATTTTTAAAAGTTTACCGGTTTTGTCGGTAATTATAACTCGGCCATTTGTGTCTAAAATATATAGTTGCTTGCTAGCTATGGTAGTAAAAAGTTTTCCTTGTCCTGAAAACTGTTCAGAGAGGGCAGGGAAAGAAAAGCTTACTTGTTTTCCTGCTGTGTATTTGTTTACTCCATTTGGTAGTAGCACGTATACACTGCCGTCTAGTGCTAAGTCTTGAGCATTTGTTAGTTCTGGGTTTTTTACAGATACAAGCGGTTTGCTAAAATTTTCTCCTGTAACTAAATAACTTATTACCTGCCCTAGACTTGTGTCTACTATATATACCCGATTGTTGGTAGGGAAGCGAACTAGTCCTACAAAGTTATTGGCCTTTGGAACATTTAAGAAAAATGGTGAACTATTTTGACCAGAAGAAAAGTTCCACAACTCTAGGCCTTGGCCGTCGAAGATGGCTGCACTCGTACCTGAAATATATACGCTATCTACAATGTCGTTTGCAGTTTTTAGCGTGCCGTCTTCCGTGGTTTTAGTATTAGTGTTGTAACTTACTACAACTTTGCCGGTCGCGGTTGCAAGCAAATTTGGCAAGGCAATAAGTTTTTCTGCGTTACTTAGTGTTGCGAGTGTTTCTACATTTGGAGTCTCAATTTTTTCTATTTTCTTTTGTAACTCTAAAATTTGTTTTTCAAACTCCGACTTTGCTTGCGTTTGGCTTTGCGATGTTGTGGTAAGGCTTTGTAGCTTTTCTTTTGCCTCGGCAAGAGTCATAAGTGCCCCAGCGTTGTCTTTGAAAACTAACTTGCTGTCTGCGTCGCTAATAAGTTTCTGTATAGTACTACTCGCTTGCGAGAACTGGCTTGCTGTGTTTGCTGTTTGGCGGTGACTACGGGCAACAAAAATATTTACTATAACGGCCAAAAGTAAAACTACAACAGAAACAGTAAAGAACTGCTTGGGTCTGCTAAAGTTTTTGAAACTTTCAAGTGGCGCCTTATAGTTTATGTGTTTGTAGCTTTGGGCATGTGTTTTAAGTAGACTTAAGCCTTGCGAGCCGGTAGCAAGAGCGGCTGTAGACAACTTTTTCATGTCCAAGTTAGGCCGTTTAGTACTAACTTTGCGCAAGCTATCCCAAAGTGCTTTTGCGGCGTCTTTGCTTATAATCTTTTTTGCCGCACCACTCACGCCTTGCAGTAGCCCACCTTGTTTGCCAGTCGAGTTGTATTCGTTTAAGTCTATTCCGTCTGGGCTGGCTATTAAAGGCTCTGTTTCTTGCAAGAGCAGGGTGCTAAAGGCGACCTCTGGTCCTGCTGTGTCTTCCAATACACGCACAACTTCTTGGGCGGCTATTTCAAGCGTGTTGGTATTTACAATATTTTTTAGTCGGTCTACCGAAACATAGTTAAACAATTCCGCAGTCGTTAGTATAACTAGGTCGCCAACTCTGACTCTGCCTGTGGAAAAAGTGTCGAAGGTTTTAAGCGGGTGTTTGGCATTGGTACTTTCGGTTATTTCATTAAATTCTCCGCCACGCAGCAATAAAGCATTCGCTTTTCCGGTTGCGGCCACGTTCAGGTGGCTTCCGCGCCTAGCAGCTATAACTGCAGAGAGTTTTCCAGTCCAAGTTTGTTGGCCAAGGCTTGCAAGTTTCCCCACTTCGTCGTTTATTTCCCCTAAGGCTACTTCAAAAGTCGAGTCGTTTGAGGCACGTTTAAAACAACGCCTAAGCGCTGCTATTACGCTTTCGGCAATACGTTCGCAGTCTACTATTGCTGCAGGATTTAGCACCGGCAAGGAAACAACTGCAAAAATTTCGCAATCTGGGTGTACCGTGCGTTCGGCTATGCTGGCGACAAATGTGTTGGTTTGTTTGTTATTGCCAATATGAATTTTGGCAACGTTTGTCTCAAGTGTTTCCATGGGTAATAGCTATCTTGTGGGCAGTCTTTTGGCTTTGGTTAATTGGCTTGGGCAGGAAAAAGATAACTAATAATAGTATACAATATTTTTTTTAAAAGATATAGACAAAGTTAGCGGTTTATGGTAAAGTCACTAGTGATATAGCTCTTTTAGCAATATGTGCTTAAAATTCAACCGTATACTTTGTATGTCCGTGTTGTAATAGGTTTAACGCTAAAGTATAAGTCATATTTTATACGAGCCGACTTAGCTCATCTGGTAGAGCAACGGTTTTGTAAACCGTAGGTGGTCGGTTCGAGTCCGACAGTCGGCTCCACTACTTCTCTAAAGGTTTGTAGTGTAGGCACGTCAGCCGAAAGTAGTATTTACAATCTGCAATCATTAAATCTGCAATCTGCAATTATTTATGTCCCAAGAACGATTAATACACTTAGAGTGTACCGTGTGTAAAAATTTAAATTATCAGTCTCGTAGAAATAAGAAAAGTCCAACAGCGAATAATCGTAAACGATTGGAATTCCAAAAGTTTTGCAAACATTGTCGCGCTAAGACTTTACACAGAGAAACGAAATAAAACATATGTATAAAGCCTAGTGTCTAATTTCTAATGTAAGATATTAGAAAGAAAGATATTGGGCTTTATTATTAGCCTAAAATTTACTACTCGTTCCTTTAAAAAATAGGAAAGAGAGTTGGTAGCTGTTGATGGGGGGTTCGTATAGTGGTAGTACGGCGGTCTCCAAAACCGCTCGCGTGGGTTCGATTCCTACACCCCCTGCCAAGAGTTACTAAGTTATTGTTTGGGTATGAAAAAGTATTGTTTATTTTGCCTTGTTTTATTGCTTGCGGTTGGTTGTAGTAAAAAGCAACCAGTGGCGTCTATTTCTGGTCCACAATCTGGGGCAAACCCTGTGCATGTCGAGGTTTTTCCAACTCCAACCACTGCTGACTTGCAGGTAGGAAAGTGGGCTACGCCACCTGATGAGTATGCAAATGGCTTGTACAGCAATTTTGCATACAACTTTAGCTTGCCGTGGCCTTCTGCTACAAAGTTATATTTCACTAATTATCAATTCGACGACAATGGTGGCCTGAATCCCACACCAGGCTCCGTGGCTGCCAACGGTAGCCTAACACATGCAGGGTCTACAGGAAATATTTTTGTTCAAGTTACCAAGTTTACAGACTATGTAAAAAGCCAAGAAGCTTCATGCGCTGAGGAGCTGAAGTTAAACCCTGGTATGCTGGCAAAGAATTGCAGGCCGGAAATAAGCCAAGAGCAAATTTTGGCCATGCGAAAAAGTTTGCTTTCAAAGAAATTTAGTAGCAGTATATTGTTACCTGGAGATAAGCAAAATGTCGTGCCGGAATTTATTACGCTAAAGGGCGGAGTTGGCGTATTGGCGGTACTTTTCAGCCGAGATAGTGGTACATGGGGCGCCCATTTCGTAACTTTAAATAAAAATAATGACTATCTAGAGTTTTATTTAAGTTCGCCAGAAGCAAAGTCCCGAGAGGAGCTTATTGTGTTGCCGCAGTATAAGGAATTTCAAGCACTGGTCTCAAAAATCTCTTTGTAAATGTTGGAAAACAAATTATACATAGGACAAGAGCGGAACTTAGTTAAAAGTTCCGCTCTTTCGTGTTTTTTGAGCTGGATGTGTGTAGCGTCATTGCTTTGCGACTTGCGGCTTTGCGGATTTTGCGAGAAAATCCACGTAAGTGCATGCCGCTGAGGGTATGGCGCTGCACAGTTCTGGGAGTTTGTCGGCAAACACGGGTAGCAGGTGCGAGTTTGTAAGGCTCACGTTGCTTGCGGTTTTGTCTACCGAAATTTCGCCCTTCTCGTACTTTTCGCCTGCCTTGTGGAGAACTATTGTCTCCGTAGTGGCGCCTTGTTTCATTTCCAAGGTCAGTGTCGCGAAGTCGCGTGTGAGAGTGATGTGGCATTCGGGCCCGCCAAGTAGCTCGTTCTTGCTTTGAAACTCGTAGGCCAGCGGTGCGTCACTGGGTAAATCAACCATATCCCATGACTTCATTGCCCCGGTAATCTTGTGTTGTGCCAGGACAGCTTGCGGTATTAGGCAAAAAACCATAACCGCGCATCCAATTGTAAAAAACAGTTTGTTTTTCATAATGTGCCTCCTTTTGACACAGTTGCGCAAACTTTGCGCAGAAAGCCCTTTAAAACCGGAGGGTGTCCAGTCTTAATGGCAGTATATACCCGTGTATTTAGAAGTAAAGCTTTGTGGATTTTGAGTTTTTATATGAGTAGATTTGGAAATGTGCATATCTTGTTTGACGGCAGGTGGTTTTCCTGTAATTATGATTGGCTAACTATTAATAACAAAAAGGCCTATGGAACAAAACCAGAACCAGAACAAAACCAAAGAGTTTGTACAAAAAAACAGCAATTACCTTATTGCCGCAGTAGTTGTAGTAATTTTACTCGTCGGGTACTTTACTACACGTGACCGCACAGTAAAAGACGCTAGCAATAATGCGAGCAGTACAGAACAAACACAAAACAATAGTTCTGAAGAGGGCGACAATGCTAAAGTTGCTTCTGACAATACAAGTATGACAAGTGACAGTAAAAAAGAAGGCGATAAATCTGCGATGAAAGAAAAATCTGCAGATGGAAGCATGAAAACAGGTAGTTTTACCGCAAAGGGTACTTTGCAAATTACTGACAATCCCACAAAAGGGAATTTAATGTTAGCAAGCGGAAAAAGCAAAATTTATATTGCCACTAGTCGCGACTTTTCTGCTCTTGTAGGAAAAGAGTCAACTCTCTTAGCAAACGGCACGCCGGAAGCTTTTACCTTTATAGGGTTTAAGGAAGCAGATAGCGCACCCGTGGCCATGGTAGACGAAACAGCCAAAGGCGGAGACGACTCTGCTATGATGAAGCCAGAAAATGGCGGATTGGTAAGTTTCTCTGGAACATTACAACAAACAGATAACCCAGCTAAAGGGAATTTTTTACTAGTATCGGGTAAGACCAAGGTGTATATAGAGTCCAAACAGGACTACCACTCATGGGTGGACAAAGAAGTAACGCTTAGCGCTACTGGAACGTTGCAAAGTTTTAGTGGAGTAAGCTTGAAACTAAAGTAATTCATTCTATAAACAAAAAATCCGCTCTTATGTTGGGAGCGGTTTTTTGTTATGCTGAAATGAGCAATGAAAGAATTTTTATTTTCGGTAAAATCTATATTTTGGCGGTTTAATGTATGGCTTATTGCCTTACTTGCTCTGCTTGTTCGTTTGCTTGGGCTTAAGTGGATGAGCTATGCAAATTTTCCAGAATTTTATCGCGACTACGGCATGGTGAGCCGTATAGTGTTAGGACACGCTGTGTGGCTTGGACCGCCGTCTATGCTTGGAGGCTTCCATTTTCCTGCGATTTATTACTACTCCATGGCGCCCATGTTGTGGCTTTTGCACGGGCATCCACTTGGCCTTATTTTAACCGGTGTACTGTTTTCTGTGTTAACCGTTGTGGTGTTATTTAAAATATTGTATTTGTGGACAAGCGAAAGAGGTTTGGCTTGCATAGGTGCACTACTTTGCGCACTTTCTGTATATAGCTTGCATTTGGCCTCATATACTTCTAACCCAAACTTTTTACCTTTGTTTGTACTTTGGTATTTGTACGAACTTACTTTGGTGTTGCAACAGAAAGCTACTTTTTGGAACTTTTTATGGCTTGGTGTGGCATTTGCTTTTGCAACACAACTTCATACAACTGCGGCTTTGGTTTTGCCTGTTGTGACTATTGTTGCTTTGCTAATATTTCGAGTAAGACTAACGTTGTCTAAAGTTTTCGTGGCAGTAGTCGCCGTATTTGTTATGTATATTCCGTACTTACTCTATGAAACAACGCACGGGTTTACAAATACTTTAAGGCTATTTAGTTTGGGAGCGAATAATTTACATGGTGGTAATGCGTGGTTTGGGGTGTTGGCCTTATGGAATTTTTTTGTTGGAACAATTACTCCATTTAATGCCTGGTATTCTTACACAAATTTAGATCCAAACAGTTTGTATTTTATTGTCGCAGGGGTTATAACTTTGGTTATATTGCGTTTAATTTATGCTTTTACTTTTGGACAAGCCTCGTTTACACGCTCGCAAGTTAGACTATTTTCAAAAGAGGCGCGTGTATTGTTATGGTTATGGTTTTTGGTAGAAGCACTGGTTATGATACTTTATAGCAGGGCGGCTCATGACCATTACTTAATTGTACTTTGGCCGTTGCCAATAATACTACTCACATGGTTTATTTGGCGGATAAAACAGATGTTTGGTATATATACTTCGGTGGTTTTGGCATTTGTAGTTATTTTTAGTTTGCAAATTTTTTCTTTTTACCGTCACGCAAGTACGAGTTGGTCTGCTTTTTTGCCAGAATATAAACAGCATTACGAGAACAACCCAAACTTGGAGGAAATTGGTTCACGTTGGCAGTAAGGTATAATACTAATATGGCTCAAAATAACAAAAGACTGGAACAGCAAGTAGAGGAAATTAGCAAACTTGCAAAGGAGAACAAAAATATAGACGCCGCAGCGCTTATGTTAAACGCGCTCCAGACGGAGGAAAAGAATTCCGTTTCGCCGCGGACAAAGAAGTGGTTGTATATTATTTCTGTGGGCGCACCGCCTCTGGGTTTGTTGTTTGCGCTAAAGTATTATTTTAGCAGTGAAGATGACGCAAGGCAGGTGGCCAATATGTGTGTGTTGCTAACCGGCATTGCTCTTTTGGCTTTATTTATGTTTGGCAAAGTTTTATTTAACAGCGCAGGCGTGACTCCACAGCAAATAGAACAAATAAAACCTAGTGATATATATCAGTTAAAGCAGTAAAATAGACAAGCATGGTAGCGTTACGGAAATTAGAAGTAGAAGATGAAATTTATTTTTCTAAGTGGTGGCGAGATAAAGCTTTAATTGCGCTTACTAGTGGTAATTTTGTCGTGTTGTCGGACGCAGAAGTTACGAAGTATTTTACTGACCTTATGCAGGGTGTAGGTCGGTTAGACTACATGATACAGGTAAACAATAAGACTATTGGACACGTAAATTTAGTGCAAAGAGACAAGGGTTGGTGGGAAACACAAATTGTTATTGGCGAAAAGGAGTTTTGGGGTAGGGGATACGGCGGCGAGGCCATTATGGGGCTAATTAAAATTGCTCACGAACAAGGTGTAAATAAAATATTTTTAGAAGTGCGGCCAGAAAATGTCAGAGCAATAAAAGCATACGAAAAAGTTGGTTTTAAGGAAGTGGCACGCATACAGTACGCAAGTAAAAACCAACCAGAAACTATTCGCA
>JAHFJH010000007.1 GCA_023245995.1 Candidatus Doudnabacteria bacterium
AAATATCTATATTGACTAATATACCCATATATGCTATAATTCGCTGTTACATACAAATCTCTTGCTAGATAAGCGTTTCTCTTACTTTAATTAGGAACTTTTATCCAGCAAGGGCGTGGCCCCTTACTGTACTCAGCACTGCGCCATTTGGTGCAGTCGGTAGCAGTTCTGCCACACAAGTTGTTTCAAAGCGAACTAAGGAGGACCATTATGTTTCGCAAGATCACATTCGCCGTGGCGATTTGTTTCGTCACTTTCTTGGCGGTCGCTCCGGCGTCCGCTCAAACCCCAACACCGTTGTCCTGCACCTTAACTGGTACAGGCAACACTTTCACAGCCACCGCGTTTGGTGGTGATACGCCTTTACCACGTTATGGTTACTATTTTTACGCCCCCGGTGGCGTAATGACAACCAAAGATAGTGACGTGGTGGAAGTTGCGTATGCCAATTCCGGCCAATTTGTTGTCGCAGTGGCGACAATTGGCTTTCAGGAACAAAAGTTGTGTGGCATTGTTCAGGTTGACCGCGATCTATATGGGCGGCCTCTGCGGCCGAGCGTAGATCGCGTGCCAGGACCAACTCGTGCCGAGCCGGCAGATGTTCAGTTCGCCCGCATTACCGGCCGCGTTCTGCCAACAAGCTTGGAACAGGTGCAGTTACTTTCCACTGCCCAGGATGCAAGGCTTGCGCTTGGCGTTCCGCCTTCGGCATCTGGACGTCGGGTTGAGATCAGCTCTTTCCAAGCCGAGGCAGTTTTGACTGTCCTCATGGCGCAGCGTAACCATAAAGAAGGATCCGCGACTCTCGAATGGGTTGCGGCTTGGGAAAATCCTGACGCCGCTACGCCGCTTGTGTACGAGCTGCCAGACAACGGTCGCGTGCCAACACTATGGGTTGTCGTCTCTTACTACAAGGACGGTACTATTGCCTCCTCGGCTGGCAGTCCATGGCCACAAGCCGAGTGGCTGAAGATCGTTGGAACGATGAGGTCGGCAGGGCAGCCGGCGCAGATCTATCTAAATAGTGCGGCGTCTGAGGTGAACACTGTGTTTTTTGACGGGTTGTTAACTCAGCCTGTCCCACAAACTTCGTCGCTACGGCGTGCCACTAATTCCGATATGATCCTGCTAAACCCAGAAGAGGTGTACAAGCCCGGTCAGGTGACCGTATGCACCAAGTCCACCTTTGGCACACTTGCCAAGTGTGCCACAGGTTGGGTGAATTGATTTTACGCGAAACTGCTTTAATGAGGCGAGTGACTTAACCGTTGCTCGCCTCTTTGCTTTTTTTATAATAACTTCACTAGTTGTTGCATTTAGAAATTGAACTGGCGATAAGCCGTTAAGAAACTAAAATGTGTTATAGTAAATATATTACATCTTGCGTAAGCATTTGCGCATTACATACTCATGCGATTGGTTATTTGAATACTGAAGATATTTTTATAGACGACTTTTTTATAGGTGTGCATTATGTTTTCTTTACATTCTACAAACAAAAGATTTAATTTAATTCTTGGCTGTGTTTTGATATTTGCTGCCGTTCTGGTTTTTTTGTCATTTCAGCAGCACAACGCTTTGGCTATTACATGCACGGGTCAAGCTCAGTGTAGTGTGGACGGAACAGGACACGGTACATGCAGTAATGCACCCGATGTATCTATATCTTGTGGCACAGGTCAACATGAGTATTGTGCTAATTCAGATTTGCCATGTGGCGATACTTATTGTTTTGGCACTGTCCAAGCTTGTGCCAATAGTTTTTACGTTTGTGACACCAACGGTGCTTGCGTAATAGGGAGTAAGGGTATTCATCCACACTATGAAGCTGACCCAACATGTAACAACCAGTGTCCGACGCCTACACCAACACCTTCGCCCATACCTCTCTCCTGTACTCTTTCTGGTGGAAATATATTAATTGGTGGGACAGTTACGGCAACTGCGCACGACGGTGCTGGTGCTCCTGGGTATTATTTTACTGCTCCTGGGGCAAGTTTTGTTGGAGCGACAAATGAGAGTGTGGATTTACAATACGACTCTCCTGGAACGTACAGTGTAGATGTGGCAACAGCGGCAAATCAAGACACAGCTCACTGCGGCGACGTAACAGTTGCAAACGCTCCTTTGCCTGGGGTTAGTCTTAGTGCTAGCCCTGCTAGTGGCCAGTATCCAACTGCTGTTACTTTAGGTTGGTCCACAACCAACTCGCCAGACACTTGTGTTGCAGGCGGGGATTGGTCTGGTGGTAAGTCTGCTAGCGGTGGTAGCGAAGGCGTAGGTAACCCAGCTATTGGTAGTCACAGTTATACCATTACTTGTTCAAATACAAATGGAGTAGCAAGCGACAGTGTAGGCGTTACCATAGACCCACCAACGCTCTCTTGTTCTCTTTCTAACGGAACTATTTCACAAGGTGGAAATGTAGACGCTTCTGCAACTGGTGGAGTTGGCAGTTACACATGGTCTACTCCTGGTGCGACTGTTTCTGGGAGTGGTGCAAATATTGGACTTCAGTATTTAAATTTTGGTTCGTATAGCGTAGATGTGTCTACATCAAGCAGTGGCCAGTCTGCACACTGTGGTGATGTTACTGTTAACCCAAACGGACCTTATGTAAATTTGGGTGCAACGCCAAACCCTGTTAACAGTGGAAATCCAACAACGCTTTCTTGGGATTCTGGGTATGTAACTTCATGCACAGCAACTCAAGGTGCAGGATTTTCTACCGGTGGCGCAGTTAGCGGTAGCGACGCCTCAAGCGCTTTAACAAATGCCGAAACTTTTATTGTAACTTGTTCTGGTCCAAATGGCACGGCGAGCGACAGCGTTACAGTTTATGTGAACAGCCCACCTGGCACTCCGCCTAGCTGTACCAGTAGCGCACCAGAGTCATCAACTACTACAGCAATTTCCGGAGTATTCTTTGTGTATGCATATGGCGTTACGAACGCTACATCGGTAACTTTCCCAACATGGGGCGATGTTGGCGGACAGGACGATTTGGTTTGGTATGCAGGTACAAATTTGGGTAGTGGCACATGGCGAGCAAGTATCAATTTAGCTAACCATAAGGCAGGCAACCCAGAGTACGGTAATATAAACAGTCATATTTACATGAGTAACAGCAGTTTTACTAACACTTGGTGTGGTACTGCTAATTTTACTCGCACCTTTGTAGCGCCGACTCCCACACCTACTGTTACTCCAACACCAACACCCGCACCAACTGCGACCCTAACAGCTTCTCCAAGTCCTGTTGAATATGGTTACTCAACTACACTTACTTGGACTTCCCAGAATACTGTAAGTTGCACCGAAGCATTTGGTGCAGGTTTTGCTACAGGTGGAGCGACTAGCGGTGCAGATGCGTCTACTGCCCTAACCGGCTTGTCTACCTTCCGTATGAATTGTCTTGGACTAGATGGTAGCACCGTGACTAAAGAAATTAGCGTGCCGGTAAATATTCCAACTCTCTCTTGTTCTTTTTCTCCTTCAACCATACCTCTTGGGCAACCAGTTACAGCAACTGCGTACGACCCAGCTTTCGGCGCGACACTTTTTTGGTCTTACGGGGGTGCTTACAATGTTACGCAGTCTGGCAACACGTTAACTTTAACCTATGCAGCCCCTGGGACCTATACCGTGTCTGCTACTACTAGCCCACAAGGTTCTGCGAGTTGTAGTGTTACAGTAACAGCACTTCCTGCACCAACTGTGGCTTTAACTGCATCACCGAACTCTGGAAGTTATCCAACTCCTGTTACTTTGTCTTGGGTAACAGGCAATAGTCCTTCTAGCTGTTTTGCTTCTAGCTCACACAACGATTGGACAGGCAGTAAAAGTATTTCAGGTGGTTCGGAAAACATTGGTAGTCCAACTGCCGCTACTCATACTTACACCATAGTTTGTTCTAACGCGAATGGTGTCGCTTCTGACTCACAGACTGTAGTTATAAGTAGCATTGCTCTTCCACCAGCAGTTTCTCTTTCTGCAAGTCAGTCCTCTGGTTTGTATCCGACAAACATAACTTTGACTTGGACACCTTCGAATAGTCCAGATTCCTGTACCGCAACAAGCTCCACAGGTGACTGGGTTGGTAGTAAACTTGCAACCAACAGTCCGCACAGTGAAAGTTTGGTTCCGCTAGTAGGTGTGCATACATATACTATTACTTGTCCAAAATCTGGTTTTACTACTGCAACGGCAACAACTACTGTAACCATAACTTCCTTGCCACCTACTGTGAGTTTGACTTATGCGAGTAACCCAGTTGCATATAATACTCCAGCACAGTTGTTCTGGACATCTAACTACACAACCAGCTGTACAGCAACACAGGGCGCGGGTTTTAATACAGCAAATGCTGTTTCTGGTACAGATTTTTCTAGCAACTTAACTGCTTCGGAAACTTTTTCCATTACTTGTACTGGTCCGGCCGGTATAGCTTCTGACTCTGTAGTTATTAATGTAGGTAGCCAACCTTCCAGTCCTGTCTCTTGTAGCATAACTACACCAAATCCGCTATACACCAACACGCCTATTACTGCAACTGCAACAGGTGGTCTTGCTCCTTTGTTTTGGTCTGTTCCTGGGGGTACTCCAAATAGCGGTACCGGAAATAGTTTTACCACGCAATTTAGTTCGCAAGGCAACTATACTTTTACCGTTTCTTCTTCGGGTACACCACTCCAAACAAATACTTGCACGGCCTTTGTACTAGCTCCACCACCACCGCCAAGCGTAACTCTTTGGACTAATACAACCAGCGGTGTATATCCAACGGCTGTAAGTGCGTATTGGTTTACCACAGGTTCGCCAACCAGTTGTATTGCTAGTGGAGACGCTGGTTGGACTGGCTCTAAGGACCCATCTGGTAACTTTTTTGGCCAGTCGCTTGGTAACCCTGCTGTTGGTGTCCATACTTACATTCTTACCTGCAGTAATGCCAGTGGTGTAGGGAGTGACACCACAACAGTTACCATAACCGCCTCCCCACCCGTCTGCTCTCCTGCTACTCAAACCGTAGTCGTTGGTCAAGTAGCCACACTTACTGCAACTAGTGGTAACAATACTTACGCATGGTCTGCTACAGGTGCGTCACCCTCCAGTGGTAGTGGTTCAAGCTTTAGTGCTTCGTATGCAAGTACTGGCTTTAAAACCATTACTCTAACCTCTGCTGGACAGTCCACTACTTGTAACGTACAAGTTAACAACGCACCAACACCTCCAACTGTAACCTTACTTGCCAGTCCAAGCAGTGCAACTCTTGGTACTCCAGTTAACCTCACTTGGACAGTAGGCAACAGTCCTGAGTCTTGTACTGCTACAAGCTCCACAGGTGACTGGTCAGGTAGTAAATCTGCTGTTAACGGTAGCCATACAGACACTCTTACTCCTACTCTTGGTTCCCATGACTACACTATTATTTGTATTAACAGTACTACTACTCCAACAACAGTTAGCGACACTCGTACGGTAGTCATTAACCCAGCCCTAGTCATGACCTGCTCTGTTTCTCCTGCTTCTGTTGTTACCGGCCAGTCTACTACAGCAACAGCATTAAACGGAGTTGGTTCCTACACTTGGACAGCTCCAAGTGCAACTATTACAGGTGCCGGTAGTTCAGTAACCTTAAGCTATGCTACCCAAGGCACCTATGCTGTGAGTGTTACTACTTCTACTGGTCAATCTGCTTCCTGTGGTAATGTAACCGTTACTAACTCTGCTACTCCAGCAAATGTTATTGCCTCTGACAAAGACATAATTAGTGTTGGAGGTAAAGCTACTCCTGCAACATCTGGTAATGGCACTTCAGACGTAGACGTTAGTGGTGTTGTCCCTATTCCAGAAGGTACACCTGTCACCTTTACCGTAACCTTAAAGAACGCCAGTGGTAGTGGTACTGTCTCTGGAGACATAACCGTAACTGACACCATGACCAACCTCTCTCGTCCTCAAGCAGGCTGGTCTGCCAGCATTACCTGCAACAACTTACCTTGCAGTACCTACACTCTAGATGTTCCAGGAGCATCTCCTGTTTTCACCATACGAGCTAACGGAGCTACCTTACCTCAAAACAGCTTCCTAACCTTAACTTACACAGCTATACCTACAGGCCCTACCGGTAGTACTGCTACTATATTCCGCTTCCGTAACTCAGCCCGCATAGACTACACCGATCCAGTCAACGGACCAAGTTACATAGACTGCAGTGGTGGAGCACCTCTCTGTCCTTTAGAGACTCCTGCTATTCTGTTCTTTAGGAGCTTGTCGGTGCCGTTTTTGAATGAGATACAATAGACATTTAAACAATTTACATATAAATAAAAATATAAAGCAAAAATGCCATTAGCATGGCATTTTTGCTTAAAATTGGGAGGTTTTGTATACCCAGACACCATAAAATCCTTGATGGATTTTTGGTGTGAGGGTATACTGTTAACATGCCCAGTAGAGCTTCTTTGTACGGCTTTATTTTGTTCGGTTTATACACATAGACTTCAGTGGGCACTGGAGTAATTTTATTAGTATACGTATTTGTTTGCCGCAAGGTTAGAACAAATTCAAAGAAGTCTTACTGGATATGTTAACGACTGATGAGGTCAAAAAAATAGCTGTTTTGGCCCGAATTAGCTTAAGCCCAGAAGAAGTGGAAAAGTTTAGAAGTGAACTTTCTACTGTTTTAGACTATGTAGAAGACTTACAGCAGGTCAACATAGAAGGTGTGGAAGAAGTGTCACAGGTTACAGGTCTGGTTAATGTCCAACGGGAAGATATAAGCGTAGAGTTTGCAGACTTGCAGGCCATAACCAGCCAAGCTCCAGAAATGAAAGACGGGTATTATAAGGTTAAGGCAATATTATAGAATTTTTAAGTTTAAAATTTTCAATTTTTAAACAATTTTCAATGTATTAATGTTTAAGATTAAAAACATTTACGCATTCATTAAAAATTACAAAATTGAAAATTGAAAATTGTATGAAATTCGAACATCTAGAACTATCGGAATTACGGGAGAAATTAGACAAGAAAGAAATAACTTCGGTACAGTTAACCGAGTATTTTTTAGCTCGCATAGAAAAGCTAAATCCAGAACTAAACGCCTTTGTAACTATTTGTAGAGACGAGGCTTTAAGCCAGGCTCGGGTCGCAGATGACTACATAAACTCTCCCGGAGAAAACCCGCCTTTGTGTGGTATTCCTTTTTCTGCTAAAGATTTATTTTGCACTGTTGGCGTAAGGACAACGGCAAGCTCCAAAATTTTAGACCAGTATATTCCACCGTACGACTCTACAGTTATAGTAAAGTTAAAAGAACAAAAAGCAGTTTTAGTTGGTAAGACTAACCTAGACCAGTTTGCCCATGGTTCTAGTACAGAGACTTCTTATTACGGTCCGACTAAAAACCCATGGGACACATCGCGCATTCCCGGAGGTTCTTCTGGTGGTAGTGCTGCAAGTGTTGCGGCTGGCATGGTGCCCTTCGCTCTTGGAACGGAAACTGGCGGTAGTATTCGCCAACCATCTAGTCTTTGTGGTGTGAGTGGTTGGAAGCCTACATACGGAAGGGTGTCGAGATTTGGTGTAATTGCAATGGCTAGTAGTTTAGACAGCCCCGGAGCACACGGGAAATCAGTTAAGGATTTAGTTAGTTTGGCTAACATAATGTCGGGCGTAGACCTTAAGGATTCTACTACAGGAGATAGAATTTCAGATTTTAGATTGCAGATTGCAGATTTGAAAGGCGTAAGAGTAGGCGTGCCAAAACAGTACTTTGTAGATGGTATGCAAGAAGAGGTAAGGGAAAGAGTTATAGAGGCTACAAAAGAGTTGGAAAGACTTGGCGCAGAGCTTGTGGAAGTAGACTTGCCACATACTAAATATGGTTCTTTGGTCTACGCCATTGTTGCTCCAGCGGAGATTGCTTCTAATTTGTCTCGTTATGATGGCATTCGTTACGGATATGTAACTAGTGAAGCTAAGAACTTGCTGGAAGTGTACGAAAAGTCCAGATCTGAAGGCTTTGGCGACGAGGCTAAACGTCGCATTATGACCGGAACTTACGTGCTAAGTGCTGGCTACTACGACGCTTACTACAAACGTGCACAAAAAGTCCGTAGATTTATCATAAACGAATTTGCTGAAGTATTTAAAAAAGTAGATGTATTAGTTGCACCGTCTAGTCCAAATGTTGCAGTAACGCTTGGCAAAGCTGCAGATGACCCACTTTTTGGTTACATTGCCGACCAGCTAAATATACCGTCTAGTCTTGCAGGGCTTCCAGCGTTGTCTGTTCCTTGTGGTTTTGCAAGGCCCCAAGACGGAGTCACGCCTTCTGTGGACGGCTTGCCTGTGGGTCTGCAAATAATAGGCCCGCAGTGGGGCGAACAAAAGATTTTTGATGTAGGTTTAGCTTATCAGTCCGCTACCGACTGGCACAAGAAACACCCGACGGAAATATCAAATTCCTAATATCTAATTTCTAATGGAAAACGCAGAGTACAAACCAGTTATAGGGTTAGAAGTTCACATTCAACTTAAGACGAAGTCGAAGATGTTTGGTATGGCTCCAAACAAGCTAGACATGACCGAGCCCAATGTGAATATAGACGAGGTAGTTACGGCACAGCCCGGAAGTTTACCTGTGGCCAACAAGGAGGCAATACGCCTTGCGGCTAAAATGGGTTTGGCTCTAAACTGCACAATAGACGAGTGGAGTAAGTTTGACCGCAAACACTATTTTTACCCAGACCTTCCGAAGGGGTATCAGATTTCTCAGTTGGACCAACCAATTGCTAAAGAAGGCTGGCTGGAAATTACTAAGTCGGATGGTGCAGTCAAAAAGATTGCCATACAGAGGGCGCATCTTGAGGAGGATGCGGGGAAGAATATACATCCAGATGGTTTGCCTTACTCGCTTGTTGACTACAACCGTGCTGGCACGCCACTTTTGGAAATTGTTACTCACCCTTGCATAGAAAGCGCAGAAGAAGCACGTAAGTACTTAGAAGAACTTCAGCGGATTGCCCGCTATGTAGGCGCGAGTGATGCAGATATGGAAAAGGGGAGCATGCGTTGTGAACCTTCAATATCTGTTAGGTTGCCTGGAGAAGTTGGTTTGCCTCCATATAAGTGTGAAGTAAAGAACATAAACTCTTTTAAGTTTGTGGAACAGGCCATAAAGTACGAAATTGAACGACAAACCGAAATGCGGAAAGAAGGCCTTGTCCCCAAGCAGGTGACCATGGGCTGGAACGAGAAGCTAAACCAAACAGTAGAGCAGAGAAGCAAAGAAGAGGCGAACGATTACCGTTATTTGCCCGAGCCAGACTTACCTCCACTACAGTTTACGTCGGAGTATATAGAGGAGCTTCGGGGAGAACTTCCAGAACTGCCAGCGGCAAAACGGAAACGGTTTAGGGAGGAGTACGGTTTGCCAGACGCGGATATAGAAAATTTAATCAATTGGAAAGAACTTACATATTATTTTGAGAATGTAGTAAGTGAGTTAGACGCGTGGATTCTTTCCGCCCCAGCAGAGTTGAGTGGAAAAACAGATAAACGCGGTAAGCTTATTAAGTCTGTTGCTAATTGGTGTCTGCAAGATTTTTCTGCCATGCTGAATGTAGAACATAAAAATCCGGACGAGTCTTTAGTTACTCCAGAGAACTTAGCTGAACTTGTAAAACTTATTGATGACGGTAAAATTTCTAGCTCCGCGGCTAAACAGGTCTTCAGGGCCATGTACGAACGCGGTGGTGACCCAAGTGAAATAGTTGGCGATTTAGGGCTTGAGCAGGTGAGTGACGAGGGTGCTATAGCTTCTGTTATAGACGTAGTCATAGCAAACAACGAAAAAGCGGTAACAGATTATAAAGCAGGGCTTGAGAAGAGTTTTGGCTTTCTGGTTGGACAGGCTATGAAAGAACTTAAAGGCAAGGGGAACCCCAACTTAGTTAACGAGCTACTTCGAAATAAATTAAAATAAAATTTATGGTAAGAAGATTGCGTTTGGCCGAAGAGCCTAAGGCCCAAAATTACAGAGACGTAACCACTAAGCATGGAGTAGATTTGTCTAAACTCCAAGATTTAAGATCTGAGTTGGACGATTTTTTCAGCACAGATGCAGAGCGTAAAGTCGCCCGTTTGGACACTCGGTACAGAGAAGCTAAGGACAAGTTTATGGCTTTAGGGAGACCAAGAGACACAGAGCCAAAAGAAACATTGGTAAGCACGCTTAACGCTTTTAGCTTGCCTAAATTTATGAAAAATCCGCACGCCTATTTAGCACTTTTGGATTACTTAAGCGAGCACACTCTAATACCAGAGTAATATATGCAAAGGTTTGGTTTAATTAGAGGCAGTAAACAAGAGCCAAAAGGGGAGAGTGCTGGCGCCGATTATAAAATAGGTTATGGACTTAATTGGCAAAAGTTACGTGAGTGTGAGGCTAGAATGAAGCAATTTTTAGGTGATAGATTGGAGATTCCAAAGCATCGTGAGCAATTATATAAAGAGCAATTAGTAGCTTTTCGGGCAATGCCCGTAGAAAAGTTAGTGGAGCTTTTAAATAACTCCAGAGAAGTGAACTGGGATGCTAAGTTGTATGTCTTCTTAGCGCTTACACAAGCTCTCCGCGAAAAAGACAAAACTACCGAGTTGTAAATTGAAATAAAAAATAGGCTAGGTAATGTGTCGTCTGTGGGTTGACACGCTACCTAGCCCATTTGAGTTTCCCTCGAAAATTTCCTCCTTTCTTGGGGGTGTTTTTTGTTTTAGGTTCCTGCGATTAGGTCGTCTTCGAATTCCTCGTCCATAAAAGCGGCGAGGTTCTCGATGGCGACCTGTTCGTTGTGTGCGAAATTGAGACTTTCGATGTCTCCAGTTTGAAGGTTTTTCGCCATCACTTCAAAACCTGATTTAGTTTGCCGTGAGTCTTCTGTGGCCTTTAGGCGATCATTTTCTACGATCAACACCATACCAGCCGCAATTACACTGGCGCTAATCATGTTATCGCCTTCCGCCGCGGGTGTGGCGTTGTGGTCGGGTTCGTGTTTAGCCTCTGGCCTATGGTCCTCTTCTCTTTCACCTTCGCTAAGAAGCTCACCGAGACCAAGGTCCTCGGCAAAAATCAGAGCGAAACTCACGCCGATTTGAACGAAGATAGCTAGGATCGCTTTCTTCAAGAAGAAGAATCCTGGGTCAACGCTCAGATTTGGCTTGGCCCACCAGACGAGGCCTCCGAGACCTGCGAGGAGTAGGCATTCAATTCCAACTACCACCGAGTCACTTTCTTCGTAGAGGAAGACAGCCGCGAGGATGACGGTGATCAGGATGGCGACGGCGACTCCGAGCAGCGCCTTCCAACTGTGCTCGTACCAGTGGAAGGTGAAGTAGAGGGTGAAGCCCATCACCAAAATGCTCGTGACGGCCTGTATTCCTTTCAGGATCATCCGTTCATTTTTGTCGAGCCTCTCGTCTGGCACTAGCCTTGTGCCGAAGGTTAGACACACGCCGTAAAGCGTGGCCATTATTAGCATCTTCACCCAGACTGGGATGCTGGGGAAAGCTGGTGTAGGGTCCACCAGCCCGAGTATGCACATGGCAAGCAAGAAGCAGGCAACGTGCATAAACTCTTGAAAGCGACCCGACCGCTCTTGGTAGAAGCACCAGAGCGACACGGCAATTCCGCCGGAAAAGGTGATGAGGCCAAGCCCGCCTCCCACCAGTGATTGCCACGTGCCCCACATGTAGAACATGAAGATGAGCACGAGGGAAGCGAGTGCTGTTTCAACGCCAGTGGAGATCACCAGCGCGTTTTTGAGGTGACTTTCTTTCACTGTTGCCTCCTGGGTTGTGCGGCCAGTGCGCCGCGGGTTTTAGGTTGCGGATGCTGTGTCGGTGATGTTGCTTGAAGTTCAGCCACTCCCAATGTCATCGCCTTTGCGACCAACTGGTCTTCTTCGGCTGAGATCTTCCAGTACGTAACTATGACGGGAAACTCAGCAAATCCGAGTGCCACCGCCAAAGCCAGTAAAGATATGGTCAGCATCCGAAAAAAGTGGGTTATCAACATCAAACCGAGCTGGTCAACGTGCCTTAGCGCCAGCCCACCGGTGTTTTCGGCGATTACTCGGGCACTGATAGTGCCTTGAGCGCTTGCGTTGAGAGTTAGGGCGCGTTTTGTCCACATTTCCCTGGCACGAGCCATCGCTTCAATGGCGTTCACCAGTGCGTTCGTAACCGCTCGCATTTGGCTTTCGGCCAGGTTTGGGTCTGGCCTAGCTTTGTTAGCCGAAGCACCGAGTTGTGCTCGGAGCTGCGATTGTTGTGCAGTTAGCACCGGAATCGCGTCGGCATTTCTTGCAACCTCGTTGGCATAGCTTGGAAGCAGATCGTCGGCGAACGCAGTATTGAAGTCAGCCTGAATTTTGCCAGCGCGTTCGTGCTGATCCAGCGCCAGCTTGCGAATGCGGCCAGAGCTTTTAGCGGTGTTAAGGCATGCCAACCGAAAATTATCTGGCAGCACTGCCGAGAATTTGGTAATGGAGGCAGCGTTTTTTGCTGCCGCTTTCCCTTCAACGACTTTGTGGAAGCCGTCTTTCTCGGTTTTGCTACTTGCCAGGCCGTAACTTAATTGCCGAACAAACTTGGGCAGGCGACCGCCGATCAGCTTGAGGATTTTCTCAATCAGTTCGGATGCCACGAATCTGTCCAGTTTCGGATCGGCTAGTTTATTGAGTTCGGCAGTGATCTCCTCGATTACTTTGATCGAATCACTGCCGAGTTCGGCTAGCTGGATGAACAGCCCTGTCATGCCGGCCATAGCTATCAGCGGCTTCGTGCTGGGCATGGTGAGTTGGTTTTCTCCGTAGATATTTTTCAGGGCGCGAACGTTTTCGCCGATGAGTTGTGCGGCTCCTGCCGCCATGTGACTCATCGCAAGTTGTACTTGCTTCACGACCTGATCGTCTTTCTCGTACTTCTCTGGTTGCAGCGAGCGGACTTTTAGGGCCGGCTGCCTGCGCAGTTTCAGTTTCAGACCTTGTCCTTTCATAGTTTTTCTCCCGGAAATATGCGATTGTGGGATTGAGACAAGCGCACGCTTGCCAGTGATTTGGTAAAGCAAAAAAAGTTATCAAAGAACTAAATGAATTGAAAAATAAAAAAGCCTTTGCTTTACCGCATAAGGCTTTTAAAAAACAGCCTTATGCGCTAGAGCAAAATGAAACTTCTTCATTTTTGGGCAGTTTGTCTGTTTTTTGTTCAATGCTATTCTAGCACTTTTTCGCCTAATTGTCAATAAATCGCTTAATTTAGATGTATTTATTGACTATTACGCATATATATGCCATGATTTTGCATGGGCAAGCGCCCGTTTTGATGGAATGAAAGTATTATAGGTCTGAAAAGAGAAATAGGAGGACTTGAGATGTACACGAACCGGATAACTCTTTTTTTTGTATTGTTGCTTGGTTCAGGTTGTGGTGTGAGTGGCGTACCTAACCTTGGAGGTGCGCCTGAGCAAACATCTGCTCCGGCTACAGCGACTGTTGAGGCGTCTCCGACAGCTACTTTGCGGGAAGTGGCACCCGAGAAGTCAACTAAAGGCAAGGACTGCGGTGGTGGTTACTGGGTTTCCGCCGGACTCTCGCGGAGCGGTGAGCTTGTTGTTTACGACACAAGCGACGGTCGCATTCCGCAGAAGGTCTCGGCTGGAGGCGTTTCCAGAACCATGCAACAGTGTGGCGTCGGCGAAGGCTCTACATGCCGTAAAGCAGAACAGGCCGGCATAGGGCTAGGCGAGCCCTTTAGGCTGTTCATTAACGATGAATGGAAGAATTTCGAAGGCTTCCGAAGCCACGTAAGGCAACAATTATGCGGCAAGTAACGACGCCCGACTAGCGCGGCCTAGATTTACTTTTAGTACAATCTAGGTTCTCGTCTAGTCGGGTGTTTTATTTTTCATATTTTCTAAACCATGTTTTTTGTCTTTTTGAATACTTTTTTATTTCGGAAAATAATTGTGTGTAGTAGGGAGAAGACAAGAAATTTCTAATTTCTAATTTCCAATTTTTAATCTTAAGTCCCGAAGGCAAGCTTTTTATATACCGAGAAACATAACGATACTCGAGACCAAAGTCGTCTAGACGTTTCCAAGAGATGCCTTGCTTGCGTAGCTCAGTTACTTCTTTTAGCATTCCAGAATAAATTCGCTCTTGTAGGCGTTTTTCTATTCTCTTGTAAAGTTGCTCACGGGGCGGGTTTAAGTAGTGAATTTTGTTGTAGATTGGTTGGCTGTTAAATTGTTTAATCGCTAAATCGTTTTGTTGAGTCACTGGTATTGGCTTGCCTGTGGCATGAATAATTTCTAGGGCGCGAATGAGCCGGCGAGGGTTGTAAGGGTCTATTGTGCTTGCACGGGCAGGATCTTTTTTTTGGAGTAGCGCAAATAATTGTTTGGTAGATTTCTTTTCCATTAACTTTCGAAACTTTTTGTTTGGCGGGACTTCAGGAATGCTGTTATTCAGTATTAATGCATCTACATACTGTCCGGTGCCACCACAAATAATTGGCGTTTTGCCACGCGACAAAATATCGTTTATAGTTTTTTCGCCATCACGCTTAAAATCACTTACCGAGTATTGCTTTTTTGGGTTTACAAAATCTATGCAGTGATGGGGGATGCCCTTGTATAGGAACACAAGGGAATTTTGAATTTTTAATTTTCCAATTTTTAAATTATGAGTTGAAGTTTTAAGTTTTGTCCATTTTCCTTCCACTTTACCAGTACCAATATCTAGTCCTCTGTAGACTTGGCGTGAGTCTGCAGAAATTATTTCGCCGTTATATTTTTTTGCTAAGCGTATGGCATACTCGCTCTTACCACTGGCAGTAGGACCAATTACGATGTGAATATGTTTACTAGGTGTATTTGTTGTATTGGGTATACTTTTTTTGCGCATAAAGACGGGAGGATTTACATGCTCATTTTCACTATATTAGCGTATGCTACAATTAGTATACAGATAAATGAAAGGGAAAAACACTATGAACAAAAAGTTTTTTATACCTGCAATTATAGTAGTTATTTTGGTAGTGGCAGGAGGCTTTTTAGCAGCTCGTAACAGTGCTAAGCAAGAAAGCGAAAATGCCAGCAAGACAGAACGTGAAGTAACTTTAAATGAGCAGTTGGCAGGTCAAAATGCAACTTCTGGCACAGCAACACCAAGCGCAACTCCGGTAGCCTCTCCGACTCCAACACCGACTCCACCACCGGATAGTCATTTTAGTGGCCCTGGGGACTCTGGTGAAGGAGTGGATACTCAAGTTTTTGAGGTAGATTACAATGGCACAAATTTTTCTCCGGCAAGTCTTTCTGTGCGCGTTGGAGATGTAGTAATATTTAAAAACTCTTCTTCCAGTGCTTTTTGGCCAGCCTCAAATCCGCATCCACAACATACTGACTACCCAGAATTTGATGCAAAAAAACCTATTGCTGCAGGACAGAGTTTCCAGTTTAAGTTTACCAAGGCTGGTACATGGGGCTTCCACAACCACTTAAACGCCGGTGCCAAAGGAACTATAATTGTAAAATAATTTTAGTATGCAAAATAAGCCACATACTTGGCAAACAGTAGGTCATTTAGTTCCCAAGAAGTTACTTGAACGGCAGTTATGGAACAAGACAGTTGCGCAGAGTTATATATTTTTAGGACCAGAGGGTGTGGGGAAACGAACGCTTGCAGAAGAATTTGCTGAAAGTATTGCTTTGAATGCAACAGAAGTAGTGCGTTTTAACTGCGAAGGGGTAGGCATGGAAGAGCTAAGGACGCTTTTAGCACAAGTTGCTTTAAAACCTGCCTCTGGAGGAAAACAAGTTTTCATTTTAGATAAGGCCGACACTTTAAACCAGTCATGTAGCAATGCACTTCTAAAGACACTGGAGGAGCCGAATAAATCTGCGGTTTTTATTTTAGTTGCTGGAAGTTATAGCTTGCCTTCTACAATAGTTTCGCGTTGCCAAATAGTTCATTTTGGAAAATTGAGCAGAGAAGAGTTGGAAAGTTTGGTCAAGCGGTATAGTTTAGAGCTTTCAAGCGACATGCTGGCCACAGCGCAGGGTTCTGCTGGGTTACTAATGCGTTTTGCGCGCGAACCGGATTTTTGGGGACAACAATTAGTGTGGCGACGGGAACTTCACGAACTGCTAAGTGCAAGTGTCGCGGTGCGGGTTGTGCGCAGTCAGCAGTTTGCTTCTGAGGAAGTCGAACAGTTAAACGCAAGGCTTACAAATTGGCTTTCAGTGCTTGTACAAGAATTGTCAACTTTCGGTGCTAATGCAAGGCAACTTTCTGTTATTTTAGAAGCATGGCAACGCATGAGAAAAAATGCTAATAGAAAATTGGTTATGGAATATGTGTGTCTGAATATCTAATTTCTAATGTCTAATACCTAACATTAAATTCGTATGTTAAAACCAATTTCAATCGCAAAAAAGTTACTTGTATTTGTTCCGCTTTGCTTTTTGGCGGTGTCTTGTAGTCCATTTGGAGCGACTCCATCTGGAGCAGGTGTGGCCAAGACCACAAACGGTAGCAATGATTGGGCGTTCTCAAATAGGGCGGAGGTTGTGGCCACGAAAACCAACAAAAACCCCAAACCAACAGACTCTGCTTTGGCTACTTCTAGTGTTATAGCTCTTTCTTTTTCACCTGAGAATTCTCAAAAGCTGTACGCCGCAACACTGGGAAACGGTTTGTTTTATTCCGAAAACAGCGCTGAGACATGGAAACAAGTTTTGCCAAAGTTTAACGCCTATGGTGTTGTGGTAGACCCTGCAAATGCAGAGGTAGTTTATGTAGCAGGTCAGGCAGACAAAAAGGCTAGAGTGCTTAGAAGTGACAACAGAGGTAAATCTTGGCAAGAAATATACAACGACGCAGCCGCGGGAAGTTCTGTACGTTCTATTGCTATTAGTCCTCAAGACTCAAAAATAATTATTATTGGGCTAGCTTCTGGAAATCTTATTGGTAGTAGTGACGGTGGGTCTACATGGTCGCTTCTGCAAAATTTTCAAGACCCAGTTACACAACTGCTATGGCATAAGGGTGGCGTGCTCTATATAGTTGCTCGTGGTAAGGGTATATACCAGAGTCCAGATGGCGGAAAAACAGTAGAAAATATTTCAAAGCAGTTATTAAATTTGGAAGACTGGAGAAAGTCTTTGCAAAGTCTGTTTGCCGGTGACCCTACAGCAGTAGCCCAAATAGATATTCCGAGTGTGGCAACAACAAGTTTTTACCATATTGCGACCGCTACAAACGCACCTTACCCTTTGTTTTTGGCGGCAAATAATGGTTTGTTTATGTTGAAAGCCAGTAACGCAAATTGGGAGTATTTGAAACTTCCTTTGAAAAAGAGCGACAACACAGGCGTCCGCTCCGTTACGCTTGCAGGTAATGACACAATACTTTATGCGGGCGTTGCCAATACTATTTATAGAAGCGTAAATGGTGGCAAGTCATGGCAGGTAAACGCTATTGCCACAGCGGCTACTATCAACTATATTTTAGTAGATCCAAATTTGCCCCAAGTAGCTTACGCAGGGTTTATAGGCACAGGCCAGTAATTAATATTGTAGATTGAGGATTTTAGATTGTCATGCATTGCTCAATCTGAAATTTGCGAGCTACAATCTGAAATTTAAACTATGTTAGATCAACTGCTTAAAGAACATCAGGAACAATTTACAAAAGTCATGGAACACTTACATCAAGACTTGGCAGGTGTGCGTACTGGGCGAGCCAACCCAGGGCTCCTTAACACGGTTATGGTAGAGGTATATGGCGCAACACAACCTTTGCATCAGATAGCCGCAATTGGTGTGTCCGATGCTCGGACACTCACAGTAAGCCCATGGGATAAGTCTTTAGTGCCAGTGGTAGACAAAGCAATTCAGGCTGCGAACTTAGGTTTTAATCCGTCCAGCGATGGTCAGGTGTTACGGATTACTTTGCCACCTTTGACCGAAGATCGCAGAAAAGAAATGGTTAAAATGGTTGGTCAAATGGCAGAGCGAGCGCGTATTGGCATTCGAAATACCCGTGAAGATATTCTCAAAGCCGCAAAAAGAGCAGAGGCGGATGGTAAAATAGCCAAAGACGATATGAGCCATATGCAAAAAAAAGTGCAAGAACTTGTAGACACATATAATGCTCAAGTAAAACAAATTGTGGAAGAGAAAGAAAAAGAAATAATGACGGTTTAACAATAGCAGATTGCAAATTTAAGATCGCAGATTCGAATTACTAATCTGTAATTTGCATATATAAATTTTCGCATTACCCTTACATGATATTTACTATTTTGATATTTATTGCCATACTCGGACTACTGGTGTTTGTACACGAGTTAGGCCATTTTTTAGTTGCTAAGCGGGCCGGTATGAAGGTGGACGAGTTTGGGTTTGGGTTTCCGCCTCGGCTTGTGGGTGTATACAAATCAACCACTGGCCGAAAAATTATATTTGGACATATGACCCCAACAGACCCCCTCTCAACCATTTACTCTATAAATAGCATTCCGCTGGGCGGGTTCGTAAAAATTGTAGGTGAGAATGGAGACGTGCCAAACGACCCCAATAGTTTTTCGCAAAAGTCATTTTGGGCTCGATTGATAACACTACTCGCTGGTGTGCTCATGAACGTAGTACTTGCTTGGGTGCTTATAAGTATTGGATTTGCTACGGGTGTTCCTACTGTCACAGACGAACAGACACAGCTTTCAAGAGGTGCTACTATAACTGCACCCGTTATAACTATATTAGGTGTAAATGCTGAGAGTCCAGCAGATAAAGCAGGGCTACGTACAGCAGACGCCCTGCTGGCTATAGACGGTAGTACTTTTATAGCCATTGAAGATGTGCAAAACTATGTGCGGGCTCATAAAGGTGATACGCTAAATTTTAAAATTAAACGTGGTAAAACTATTTTAGCTGTAGCTGTGCAGTCTAGCGCAAACCCAAAAGAGGGAAGCGGGCCAACTGGAATTGCACTTGGGCTTGTGGGGCTACTTAAATACCCTTGGTACGTTGCTCCGGCTGTGGCTTTTAAAGCAACTGGCACTCAGTTGTGGGCGGTAGTTTCTGGCATAGGCCACCTTGTAACTGGTGGTGTGCATTTAAACCAGCTTGGGGGGCCGGCTAAAATAGCGCAGTTGACTGGGGAGGCAAGTAAATTGGGGTTTTCGTATTTATTGCAATTTGCAGCTTTTTTGTCTTTAAACTTAGCGGTTTTGAACGTTTTACCCATTCCAGCTCTAGATGGCGGTCGCGTGTTATTCTTAATTATAGAAAAAGTCCGTCGGCGTCCAAACAACCAGTCACTTGAGCAGACAGTTAACGCCATTGGATTTTTGTTGTTACTTATTTTAATGTTACTCGTAACAGTCCACGATATTTATGGTTTTCTTGGGCATTAGCTACTGGGCTTGCCTGTCTATATTAACTTTGTGAATTATGAGACAAACTAAATATTTTTTAAAAACTAGTAAAACAGTTTCAGAAGACGAGCCAACTGTGAATGGCAGACTTTTAGAACAGGCCGGTTTTGTAAGCAAACTTATGGCTGGTGTATACACGTATTTGCCATTAGGTCTACGTGTGTTAAATAACATCTCAAAAATTGTTCGTGAAGAAATGAACGCCGTTGGGGCTAGTGAATTACTTATGCCAATGTTGCACCCGAAAGAAATTTGGCAGACCACTGGCGGTTGGGACAACATAGATGTTTTGTTTAAAATTAATAGCAGAACGGAAAAAGAATACGCGCTTGGACAAAGCGAAGAAGAAGTTGTAACACCCTTAGTGCTTTCGCGCGTGCAGTCGTATAAGGACTTACCTTTGGCTGTGTATCAAATAGGTTGGAAGTTCCGTGATGAGCTTAGGGCGAAGTCGGGTCTTTTGCGTGGTCGTGAGTTTTTAATGAAAGATATGTACAGCTTTCATGTTTCTCAGGAAGACTTTGACAGATTTTATGCAGAAGCAAAACAAGCCTACTTCAAAATTTTTACCCGCTTGGGTTTAACAGCTAAAGCTACAGAAGCTTCTGGCGGGAGTTTCAGCCAAAAGATTTCTTACGAATTTATGGTTCTGACCGATGCCGGTGAGGACGATATTCTATATTGCGAGACTTGTGATTATTGCGTCAATGTAGAAATAACCGAACTAAAGTCTGGGGCATCCTGTCCAAAATCTTGCGGTGGTCTGCTTACTCAAGGCAGGGCGTCGGAAGTAGGAAATGTTTTTGACTTAGGACAAAAGTACGGCAAGGACTTTGGCTTGGGTTTCACCGATGTAGGCGGGAATAAACAGTATCCTGTTATGGGCTGCTATGGTATTGGTATTTCGCGACTTATGGGTGTTATAGCCGAAACAATGAATGATCCAAAAGGTATATTATGGCCGGAAAATGTTGCGCCTTTTAAAGTGCATCTTATAGCACTGCCTGGGAAGGATGCAGAAAATGTTTTTTCTGCTTCAGATAAGCTGTATGCAGAACTTATAGAGAGCGGTGTGGAAGTATTGTACGACGATAGAGCAGATACTAGTGCAGGCGAAAAATTTGCGGATTCAGACTTAATTGGTATACCACATCGAGTAATTATCTCTCAAAAAACACTTGCAGATGCTTCGGTTGAGCATAAGAAGCGAAACGAAGATAAAAGCTCTTTAGTTTCACTAGACCAAGTAAGGCAAATATTGTAGAGTACATAGTACTGGTCACTAAAAATTCCATTCACCAGCTGGCGAATAAAAATCAAAAGAAAAAGTATCTAAAACGAGATTTATAGAAATTTATAGAGACTTGTGAGATTGGCTGTTCAAAACAAACAATTTTCACAAATCTCAACAAATCTCCAAATCTTTAGAGTACTCTTTCTTTTTT
Organism: Candidatus Doudnabacteria bacterium; assembly: GCA_023245995.1. Taxonomy (GTDB): domain Bacteria; phylum Patescibacteriota; class Doudnabacteria; order UBA920; family UBA920; genus JAEUSE01. Next base: position 20,952 of record JAHFJH010000007.1, read on the forward strand.
GTTTTATGACTTGTACTAAATTATATATTCAGATAACTAATTACTAATTTTGTGTTTGAACCCATATTTAAAAGATTTTCTCAGGATATTGGTATAGACCTTGGCACGGCAAATACCCTTGTTTACGTAAAAGGCAAGGGTATTGTTATCAACGAACCATCTGTGGTAGCTGTAAATAACAGAACAAAACAAATAGTAGCCATAGGAACGGATGCTCAAAAAATGGTCGGTCGTACTCCTGGGTATATTACTGCAACTAGGCCATTAGTAGATGGTGTTATTTCAGATTTTGAGGTTACTGAGCAAATGCTTCGGTATTTTATAGATAAGGTTCATACAAATACATACAGTTTTTTACGGCGTCCACGTGTGGTAATTGGTATACCTAGTGGGGTTACAGAAGTGGAAAAAAGAGCAGTACAAGATGCGGCAATAAATGCTGGAGCAAGGCAAGCATTTTTAGTGGAAGAACCTATGGCGGCAGCAATTGGTGCTAGGTTGCCAGTTCAGGACGCAGTAGGAAGTTTGGTGGTAGATATCGGCGGTGGAACAACGGAAATTGCTGTGCTGTCTTTGGGTGGTGTTGTAGTTGCAAGGAGTCTTCGAGTGGCCGGAGACAAAATGAACCAAGCCATAGTCCAATATAGCCGAGACACCTTTAATTTGTTAATTGGTGAGCGAACAGCAGAAGATGTAAAACTTAAAATTGGTTCCGCAGCTACATTAGATGAGCCCTTGCAGGCTCCTGCGCGCGGACGGGACTTGGTTACGGGTTTGCCTAAAGAGATTATTTTAACTGACGCAGATGTACGTAGCGCGCTTCACGGTCCTGTAAGGTCTATTATAGAGAGTATAAAGGCGGTAGTGGAAGAAATGCCTCCAGAAATAGTTGCAGACATTATGCATAGGGGTATAGTTCTTGCTGGGGGTGGCGCACTATTGAGAAACTTAGATATTATTATTGCCGAGGAAACAAAAATTGCTGTTGTTGTTGCAGACGATCCTCTTACATGTGTGGCTCGTGGTACGGGTGTTATTGTTGAAGATTTGGAAGCACTCGCAGATGTGCTCGTACCAGCAGAACAAGAAACTATGAGAAGGTAGTGTTAATTACTAATGTCTAATTTTTAAGTAAGTCTTATACAACATGTGCGTAGGCTTATTAGTGAGTCTAGAGTTTATATTTTGTTTGATATTTGAATTTTGTACTTTAGTTTAGAAATTAGTTAATTAGTAATTAGAAATTTTAGAAACTATTGTTATGTTTTCCAGTATCCCAAAGATTCTTCGATATTTTATTTTTTTACTGTTAGTAGTTTTTGTACTGGCAACCTTACAGTTAAAAGGACACGCCGAACTATTATACAAGGTGGCGGTTATTGTTCCAGAGCCTATAGCTGCACCAGTACGCTCACTTTCACTCTCACTTCGCAAGGGGATTGGTTCAATTTTTTCTATTCGCAGTCTGTATGTAGAGAATGGTGTGTTAAAAACTCGCGTTTCTACTTTAGAGCAACAAGTTGCCATGCTTGAGGGGGCTGAGACAGAAAATCAAACTCTTAAGGCTACACTGGGTTTTGTTTCTCGTCCGCCAGTGGCCTTGGTTCCGTGTACTGTCCTCGCACGTGATCCCGAAGGTATTACTCAAACACTGTTGCTTTCATGTGGTGCAGAACAAGGTGTAACTGTAGGTCAGGGGGTTGTATCTTCTGGTTATTTAATTGGTAAGGTACTAATTACAACCAAAACTACTGCGACTGTCCGTCTTATTACCGCTCCAACTACTGTAGTAGATGTTCGCATAGGAACAAGGCAGTTGAGCGGGGTGCTTAAAGGTTCATTTGGGTCTGGCTTGTTGTTAGATTTCATTCCTGAGCAGAGCGAAGTGGCAAAAGGAGATATAGTCACGACGGCCGGCATAAACGATAGGATCCCTCCAAATATTTTGGTAGGTAGTATTTCAGAAGTAGTTAAGCAGTCTGGGGCATTATTTTTGAAATTAACTGTATCAAGTCCGGTGGATTTACGTGACATTCGTTACGTGCACGTGTTAAAACCATAATAATTTACTAAATACTAATCGGTACGAATGTACGAACATAACCGAAACTGAGATATGCATGTTCATATGTTAGTAATAGTTTGCATTTCGTGAAGATATGAAATCATATTTTTGGCCATTGTTATTGTTGTTTGTTTTATGGCTTGCTATGACAGCTGTACTACCAATATGGGCCTCGCATCCGTGGGTGCCAAACTTGCTACTGGCTGGTGTGCTTACGCTTGCAGTAACTGACGTGGCTCTCCGTTGGCGATGGATTATACCTCTTGCAGGTCTAATGTTGGACATACATACAGGTTTACTTATTGGTTCGTTTACCATTGGATTTTCTTTTGTATATATACTCGCAGAATATATCTTTAGAAAGTTTATCCCTGCTAGCCGTTTTTATTTTGCTTTGCCTTTGGCTTTTTTTATCTCACGCATATTGTTGGAACTATGGAATATGGTTTTGGGATTTTTTGCTTATAATCTCGGTTGGCCAGTACAAATTATTCCTCTGTGGTACGCGCCTGCATCAAAGGTGCTAGCTCTTATAATTGGTGCATTGGGTACTGTGGTACTATACGTTGTGTGGCTGGAAGTTTTGCATAGATTTGACCGACCCATAAGACTGCGTCGTTAAATAATATTTTATGTCATTTCAAGTTACTACAATTGAGTACGATTCCGAGACGGGTCCAGGGTCTGCCGATGAGTTGGCATTTGAAGAAACTGTGTTTGCTGCCATGGGTCCAGTGAAAGGTGAAGTCGAGTCTAAGCGCCAAACTAAGAGCACGCTACCACTTGTAGTTGTAGTGCTGATTGTGTCTTTTGTGTTGCTAGGCAGGCTTGGATTTTTACAGTTGCATAAAGGCGCGCAGTTTAGGGCTATGGCGGAAGGGAATCGTTTGCGTGAACGCATAGTGCTGGCGCCACGTGGACAAATAGTAGATAGAAATGGTGCAATATTAGCTACAAGCAGTCCGAGTTTCCGTTTAGTGTTGACTCCACTAGATATACCGAAAGAAAATGTAGCAAATGAAGTAACCGCAGCATGCAAATTATTAGGCTTAGATGTCTCTGCCTTGTTGGACATAGCAAGCAAAATAGACCCAAAGTCAGTGCAGGGTGTTCTTTTGGCGACTAATTTGAAAGTGGAACAGGCGGTTTTGTTTCAGACGCATGCGCTAGAGTTTCCTGGTTTAGACATACAAGCAGTACCTGTTAGGCAATATACAAGCGCAGAGAGTTTTGCACACGTACTAGGAACCACAGGCACCATTTCAGAGTCTGACCCTGCTTTTGGTAACCAAGGGTACTCGGCTCAAGATGTAGTTGGTAAAAGTGGACTGGAGCAGTCTTATGAGTCTTCGCTTAAGGGAATAAACGGACAAAATTTAGTAGAGGTAGATGCAAGCGGTAATGTCGTAAAAAGTTTGGGTGAAGTTGCGTCTAGTCCTGGAAGCACGGTTAGGGTATCGCTCGATAAAGACTTGCAAGAACAAATATATGAAGCCTTTGTATCTAGAGGTAACGTTAAAGGTGCGGCCGTTGCTTTGAATCCTAAAACTGGAGAAGTTTTGGCTTTAGTTTCTTTTCCTGGATTTAACACTAACGCATTTGCACAAGGGATAAGCGAGACTGAATACAGAAAAGTGTTGCAAGATCCGACATTGCCTTTATTTAATCGTGCCATTGGTGCTCAGTTACCTCCAGGATCTACAGCAAAGTTAATGGTTGCGGTCGCGGGCTTGGAGGAAGGGGTTATAAATGACAGGACGGTTATAGTAGATAGCGGTAAAATTAGCATACCAAACCAGTTTAATCCTAGCGTTGTTTATGACTATGTTGGCTGGAAACGAGCAGGCCTTGGACCCATGACTGTGCGAAGTGCCATAGCGCTGTCTAGCGATATATTTTTTTATGAAGTCGGTGGTGGCTTGCCTGGTACACAGCAGAAGGGTTTGGGCATAGAACGTTTGGCCAGTTATTATAGAAAGTTTAATTTAGGCAAACCTACGGGTATAGACATACCAGGGGAAAAATCTGGGCTTGTTCCAGACCCAGCATGGAAGTCTGCTTATTTTAAGGAGAGCGCGGTGCTCGGTAAGTGGTATCTTGGTGACACTTATCATGTGTCTATTGGGCAAGGAGATATGCTTGTGACTCCTTTACAAATGGCGCTGTGGACAGCGACGATTGCAAATAACGGCGTTGGTTTAAAACCGCATATAGTTTTATCAATTATAGGAAAAGAAGGTAAGGCTGAACATGATATTAAGCCCGAAGTAATTGTGCCCAAGGTTGCGAGTGACACTTCTATTTCTGTAGTGCAACAAGGTATGCGCCAGACTGTGCTCGCTGGCAGTGCACAGCAGTTAAAGGCCTTACCAATTAGCTCTGCTGGAAAAACAGGTACGGCGCAGTTTGATAACAATACTAAAGAGCATGCTTGGTTTACTTCGTATGCTCCATATGAAGACCCGCAGATTGTGCTTACTGTATTGGTTGAGGGTGGTGGTGAAGGGCATGCAGTTGCAGAACCAATTGCAAAAGAAGCACTTATGTGGTGGGCAAATCATCGTTATCAGAAATAGTTCTTAGTGCCTAGTACTTAGTCCTTAGTATGTGGCCAATTCAGCCTTTTTTCTGTACACTACAAGTGTTATTCTTGACTACACACTATGAACTAAGCACTAAATACTATATGTTGATTGACGGTAAGAAAATTGCGCAAAATATTTACGAAAGCGTAGCTACCCGGGTGGAGAAGTTATCTTTTAAGCCTATATTTTGTGATGTATTGGTAGGTGAAGATCCGGCCTCTAAGCAGTACGTTGCTATGAAAGCTAGAGTAGCTGAAAAAGTTGGTATAGAGTTTCTTCATGCAGAGTTTGCCAGTAATATCCAAGAGGACGAGCTTATACAAAATATTATTGAGTTGTCACGTAGGCAAAACCTGTGCGGTTTAATAGTCCAATTGCCATTGCCAGCACATTTTAATCGTACTCGCGTTTTAAACTCTATAAGCCCACAAGTTGACGTAGATTGTTTAAGTAGTAATAATTTGGACCTTTTTTATTCAGGTAAGGCTAGTATGTTGCCTCCGACTCCTGCAGCAGTTTTAGCCGTTTTGGATACTGTATTGGAAAATCCGAACGGAAAAACTTTTGTAGTTGTTGGGCAGGGTGAGCTCGTTGGCAAACCCGTGTCTTACTTACTTGAGGCGCGCGGGTATAAAGTTAAGCGTGTGGTTGAGGCAACAGAAAATCCGGAAAGTGTTGTTAAGACAGGGGATGTAGTTATCTCTGCTACGGGAAAACCACAGTTTATTACGGCAAGCTGGATACAACCGGGGGCTATTGTTATAGATGCAGGGACTGCTGAAAATGCTGGTAGTATAGTCGGAGATGTAGAAACAAGTTCTGTGTCTTTTGTTGCTTCATATTTATCACCCACACCCGGTGGTGTAGGTCCAGTCACTGTTGCTAAGTTACTGGAAAACGTTGTTAATGTTGCAGAGAAATTGGCTTGAGGTATATTCGGTGGATAACGTGCTTATTGACACAGTCTATTGTTCACTGTAAACTTAGTCAAAGTTACTCAATTGTAGATTGACGATTGTAGCTAGAAGGCGGATCTGCCTAAAGCACGAAAAATTTCATATTTCCTTTAAGATTCAGTCTACAAAAATTTTAAATTTACAACCTACATTATTTATATGGCAAAGAAGTATTTACTTACCCCTGAAGGGCTAATAAAATTAAACGAAGAATTAAAACACCTAATTGAAGTTAAACGCAAAGAGGTTATTGAACGTATCCGTGAAGCCGCTTCGCATGGTGATTTGAGCGAAAACGCAGATTATGCGCAGGCAAGAGAAGAGCAGTCTTTTGTTGAAGGTCGTATAGAAGAAATAGAAGATATGATTAAAAACGCTGAAATTATTACAGCGACAACAAATCATACCTCTGTAAGTATCGGCGCTACCGTAACTGTAAAAGTTGGCGGTAAAGAAAGAAAATACACAATTGTTGGCAGCAATGAGGCAAACCCTGGTGAAGGTAAAATTTCTAACGAGTCATTGGTAGGTAAGTCCTTGCTAGGTAAGCGCGTGGGCGAAAAAGTTTCAGTAACGACACCTGCTGGCGAGTCGGAGTACGAAATTTTGGCAATTGAGTAAATTACCTTTGTGTTCATATCCGCCAGTGGCCACACTAGGCGGATTTTGTTATAATAAACCTAAATCAGGGTATAGTAAAAAGGGTTAAGGGCTAAGTAAAATGCACTGCATTCTATACAGCTTTACGCTCTTAGCCCTGCGTACTTAGCCCTTAGCCCTAACTTATGAGTGAAAGACTAGAAGACATACGAAATAGACGAATTGAAAAAGTAAAGAAGATGGAGGAGCTGGGTTTAGATGCCTATCCTTCGTCTACTGCTCGTACTCATACTAACGCAGAGGCTTTGGACAATTTCAGCTTGTTGCAAGAGCAGACTATAACTTTAGTTGGTAGAGTTAGAAGTATGCGAGGCATGGGTAAAATTTTATTTGCCCACATAGAAGACGGCAATGCTCGCGTACAAATTTTAGTGAAGCAAGAAATAGTAGGGGATGAACAGTTTAACTTCTTTTTAGATACTCTAGATGTAGGAGATTTTATAGAAGCAACGGGAAAATTATTTGAAACAAAAACCGGAGAAAAAACACTTGAGACTATAAGTTTTAAATTATTGGCCAAGTCTTTGTTGCCATTGCCAACAGAGCATTTTGGGATTGCAGACGAAGAAACTAAACTTCGTAAGCGTTATTTGGACATTTTATTTGAACCCGCTGTAAAGGATTTATTTGTAAAAAAGGCAAAGTTTTGGCAAGCTTTTAGAGATTTTTTGCTTAAAGAGGGTTTCTTGGAAATGTACATGCCCATACTTGAACCAGTTCCTGGGGGCGCGGAGGCAGAGCCGTTTATTACTCACCATAACGCTTTAGATCGTGACTTTTATTTGCGAATATCTTTAGAATTGCCCTTAAAGAAAATGTTGGTGGCTGGTTATGAAAAAGTTTTTGAGTTAGGCCGAATTTTCAGGAATGAAGGAATTAGTCCTACGCATTTACAGGATTACACACAAATGGAGTTTTATTGGGCATATGCAGATTTTAATATGCTTTTAGATTTTTGGCAGCGCATGTACCAATATGTTATACAACAGACATTCGGCAGTTTGGTTATAGAGGTAGACGGTCAAGTGACTGACTGGAGTGGCACATGGGAGCGTGTTAGTTATACTGAATTGTTTAAAAAGTTCACGGGTATAGATTTAGAAATAGCTCCAGACGAAGACTTGAGAGCTTATTGCGACAGTCATGGTATTACTTATGAGTCGTTTGTTCAACGTGGCAGGCTTATTGATCTTATTTTTAAAAAAGTTCGAACGGGTTTACCTAAAGACAAGCCAATATTTTTAATTAATCAACCTATAGAGCTAGAGCCTTTGGCTAAAAAAGTTCCCGGTAGTCAAAAATTAGTTCAACGCGCACAACTAATTGCTTATGGTAGTGAACTCGGCAAGGGTTTCGGTGAACTTAACGACCCTATAGATCAGCGATCGCGTTTTGAAGCGCAGGCCAAGTTGCGAGAAGCAGGGGATAAGGAAGCACAAATGTTTGACGCAGAATATATTGAGGCCATGGAATACGGTATGCCTCCAGCGGCGGGCTTCGGTGTTGCCGATAGGTTGTTTTCGGTTTTGGCAGGTAGGCCAATTCGCGAGACTGTAGTATTCCCACCTATGCGTGATGAGTCGCCAAAAGATAATGTGGGTAAAGCAAAAGAAACTAAGATTGCTGTTGTGCTTGTTAACGAGGGTGCTGGCCTAGAAAATTGGCAACGTTTGAACACTGTGGCGCATTTAACAGCTGCTTTTGGTGCGCGAGAGGGCAAAGCATTACTGATGCAAGACGAAATAACAACAGAGGACAGTCAAAAAATTAAGCTAAATATCCAACACGCAATAATGCTTAAAACGGCAAAGACGAGTGCTGAACTGCTGGAGTTATCTGTGCAAGCAAAGCACGAGGGCTTGGAAGTTGCCGAGTTTACACGGGAAATGATAGAAACCACAGATGACAAAAAAGTAATTGAGTGGACTCATGGGAAGAAATTATCAGAAGTAGAATATTTAGGAGTTTTGGTATTTGGTAAGAAGTCAGTCGTGGATGGTTTGACTAAAAGTTTTTCATTACATGAGTAGTATTGTTTTTTGTTGATTATGAATAACGTCCAAACTCAATTAGTTGTTGTTCTTGGGGCGGTGCGGGACAATTCAGGAAGGTTGCTTTTGGCAAAGCGCATAGACAAATCTATTCCAGAGGCCTATGGTAAGTGGGAATTTCCCGGTGGAAAAGTAGATTTCGGTGAACAGCCCGAGGAGGCTTTATTACGCGAAGTGTACGAGGAGTGTGGTTTGGCTATAGAAATTAAGCGTTTGTTGCCGAAAGTGTTTACGCATGTTTGGGAAACAACTGATGGGCAAAGCGTACAGGTGTTTTTGTTGACTTATGAGTGTGTAGTAGTGGATGGGGATTTAAATAACTTACGAGTAGCAGATGAAATTGGTGAGCTTAGATTTATGACAGTTGCGGATATAGATAAGGAGGCATTACTGCCAAATGTGGTAGAAGCAATAACGTATTTGTCGTAAGTAGTTTTTAATTTAATATTCTTAATTCTGATTTGTATGCTAGATATAAAATTTATTAGAGATAACATAGACGCGGTAAAAAAGGCCGCCACAGATAAACATGCGGATATAAATTTAGACGAGCTTTTAGACGTAGACGAACAACGTCGCGACTTGTTAACGGAAGTGGAAAGTTTGCAAGCGACTAAAAATTTGGTATCTAAAGAAATACCCAGCTTAAAAGACTCTGAACGTGAGGCCAAGATTTTGGAAATGAAAGAAGTAGACTCACGACAAACGGAGCTTCAAGAAAAATTGAAAGAAGTGCAGAAACAATTTGAGCGCCTCATGTTGCAAGTGCCAAATATTCCGTCGCCAGAGTCGCCCATTGGTGAAGACGACTCAGGTAATGTGCCTTGGCGTTACTGGAGTCCAACTCTTGGCGAAGTGGACCCAAAAGAGACCGATAAGGTAGCTGAAGTGCCCACAAAGTTTGCGTTTGAGGTAAAAGATCATATTGCTCTTGGACAAAGCTTGGATTTAATAGACTTAGAGGCTGGGGTTAAAACTTCAGGGTTCCGTGGGTACTATTTGAAAAATGAAGCGGTGTTGTTGCAGTATGGCCTCATGTGGCATGCGCTCGAAAAACTGCGCGCCAAGGGTTTTACAGTCATGGCTACGCCAACCCTTGTGCGTGAATTTGCCCTTACTGGCGCTGGCATGTTTCCTTCTGGCCGAGATGAAATATATCAAATTGCCAATAGCGGAAAACTCTCTAGTGGCAAGGCAGAAGAGGAAGAACCCATGTACTTAGCAGGTACTAGCGAACCAAGCTTGCTTGCCTATTATGCGGATAAAGTTTTAGAGGAAAAAGATTTGCCAGTTAAAGTGGCGGGTATTTCTAGTTGTTACAGAAGTGAAATTGGTAGTTACGGTAAGGACACGAAAGGAGTCTACCGCATTCATGAGTTCATGAAGGTGGAACAAGTTATTCTTTGTAAGGCAACTATTTCTGAAAGTGATCAATGGTTGGAAACTTTGCGCGGTATTGCCGAAGAGCTGTTGCAGGATCTAAAATTGTCTTACAGAGTGTTGAACATTTGCACTGGTGATATGGGTGCGGGTAAATACAAAATGTATGACGTAGAGACCTGGATGCCAGCTCGTGCAAACTACGGTGAGACACATAGCGACTCATCGTTAACCGACTGGCAGGCACGAAGATTAAATATTCGTTATAAAGATGCGGAAGGTAAGATAAAACACGTCTTTACCCTAAATAACACCGCAGTAGCAAGCCCGCGTATACTTATTGCTATTTTAGAAAATTATCAGCAACAAGACGGCAGTGTAAGGGTACCTGAAGTTTTGCAAAAGTACGTAGGTGCAGACGTAATAAAACCAAAATAAATTTTACATGAGAAAAATACTTGAAACTTTGCTTGGCTTTTTTGCGCGACAAATAGTAAAAAAATATAAGCCTACTATAATTGGAATAACAGGCAGTTATGGAAAAACATCAACAAGAGCTGCCGTTTTTGCTGTGGTGTCTCAAAAATACAAAGCTTACACGCCACCTAAAAATTTAAACGATAAACTCGGGTTACCTTTGGGTATAATTGGCCAAGACAGCCCCGGTAGTAGTTTATTTGGTTGGCTAAAAGTATTTTGGCGAATAAAAATGCTTTTATTGTTTCGCATGCAATACCCAGAAGTGTTAGTTCTTGAATATGGTATAGACAGAGTTGGTGAAATGGACGAACTTTTGGCTATAGCAAAACCGGATATTGCAGTACTAACAAGCGTGGGGATTTCACATTACGAGTTTTTTTTAGACCAACACACTATTGAACAAGAAAAAGCTAAACTTGTCTTAGCCGTAAGTAAGAGCGAGTCCGGAAAGCCAAGCGCAGTTATTTTAAATGCCGATAATGAAATAGCACTACGCCAACAAAGCAAGGCCCACACGCACGTTTTAACATATGGACGTAGTGGCAGTGTTCGTTTTGATGAAGTAAAGGAAGTTTTTAACGGTGATCCTCACACAGAATTTATAGTACATACTCCAAGTAGAAAATTTGATGTTCAGATGCTTGCGCTTGGGTCGGCACATGTTTCTAGTTGTCTTGCCTCAGTTGCAGTGGCTGAAGTAATGAATATAGAAACCGACCTCATACAAAAAGGTTTATCGCAATACAAGCCTGTACCTGGAAGACTCCAAGTTATCGCGGGTCTTAGAAGGTCTTGGATACTGGACGACACCTACAATGCAGCCCCAGAGTCCATGCAAGAGGCGTTGGCTCTGTTCGCACGTTTTCCAGCTACACACAAAATAGCCGTACTAGGCGACATGCTAGAGCTTGGAACACTTTCAGAAAATGCACACAAGGCAGTAGGAGAGAAAGTGGCTCGCCTAGGGGTAAGCCATTTGGTTACCGTTGGTCCTGCAGGGAAAATTATTGCCGAGGCTTCTGTGCTTGCTGGTTTGCCGGAAGAACAGGTTATTAGCTACAGTTATTCAACTGACGCCGCAGAAGCGGTACGCGAGCTTATGAGAGAGGGGAGTCTTGTTTTGGTTAAGGGTAGTCAGGGTGTGCGCATGGAACACATTACTAAGGCCATAATGGCAGAGCCTATGCGTGCCGGTCAGTTACTCTGCAGGCAGTATGGAAAATGGATACAGTAACTGACATTTATGTTTGGAAACAAAAAACAAAAATTAGATCCGCGTGTAAAATACGAACAACCGCAATTTAAAAAGCAACTGCAAAATGCGCGGGCTTACAAACGGGTGCCTGCGTCGTCAGGAAATTCAGTTTTTTTGCGTATATTAAAGATAGCCAGACGTGTGCCGTGGAAGCTTGCGCTAGGAGTTGTAATCGCAACAGTTTTAGCTGTTTATATATGCTTTGTTCCTAATTTTTTGTTTATTACCACCATTACAGTGCAGGGTGGGACAGATAAAGTTGTTGCGGATGTAGAACAACAGGCAACAAGATTTTTACATACTTCGCACTTTGGAATTCCTCGACGGAATATGTTATTTGTGCCTTCCCAGGAGCTGGCTACTTTTCTTGCGGCTGCAAACACACATGTGTGGAGAGTAGATGAAGTAAAAAAACAGTGGCCAAATAAGTTGTCAATACGCATAACGTCTCGTGTGCCTGTTTATAAATTCAATATTTCCGGACAGGAGATCGTTGTTGCAAATGATGGTAGTGTACTGCCGAAAGAAGAAGCGCCATACAACAGTCAGCTTTTATTGGTGTCGGCGCAAACGGGATCGTTTGCGGAAGTCGGTGGTAAGCAGTTTAGTGGAGAGTTGCTGGCCACGCTTTCGTCAGTAAAGAATAATTTTACTGCATTGGTAAATTTACCGTCACCAACTAAGATTGAGTTGGTTCCGGTAATGGTTGCCGCCCCTTCTGCATCTATTTTGCCAACAAATAGCTTACCGCCTCAGGGTATAACGCCTACACACAGGCTAGAACAAGTGGCTTTAAATGTGCCTCCAGAGGAAGTACGGGTTTTTGTACCCCCTTATGCAAATAGCAACACACCGGCATTTACTGTTCTTTTGCCTGTAAGTGAAGACACGAATGAGGTGCTTATAAAGTTGCATGCATTGCTTGCAAGTCAGACTGCAGAAAGGATGAAGAATTTGGAGTATGTAGACATGCGTTTTTCTAGTCGTGCGTTTATTTGTCTAAAAGGTACTCCGTGTGTGAATGGAGAAAATACTGTACAAGTATCCGCGGTTCCAACACCCACAAAAAAACCTTAGTAAATATAAAAAACACTGCCTACTTTTTTTGTAAGCAGTGTTTTTTATTTGGTTATTCTTACAGTTTGTTTTCTATTTCATTTTGCAATTTATTTGTAAAATCTAATACCGACATGCTCCCTAAATCTGCCTCACCGCGACCGCGAACAGATATTGTACTTGCTTCAATTTCTTTTGCGCCTACAATAAGCATATATGGTACTTTTTGCCCCGCTGCTTCACGAATCTTTTTTCCAATTGACTCACCACGTACATCTACATCTACGCGAGCATTTGGTATGTGTGTAAGTATTTCTTCTTTGACCTTTTGGGCGTATGCAAGTTGATTGTCGGATATAGGTAACACAGTAACCTGCGCAGGTGCAAGCCATACCGGAAAATTGCCGGCAGTGTGTTCTATGTACACAGACAAAAAGCGTTCAATAGAGCCCATAAGAGCGAAATGTATCATAACAGGTGTTTGGTCTTGTCCTGCGTCGTCTGTATAGGTTAGTCCGAAGCGCATTGGTTGCACAAAGTCTAGTTGCGGTGTAGCAAGCTGATGTTCGCGTCCTATGGCGTCCTTGGCCATAAAGTCTATTTTAGGTCCATAGAAGGCTGCTTCGCCTTCTGCTTGAAAGTAATCAAGGTTATTTTTTTTGGCGATATTTAGCAAAATATTTTGAGCTTTGTCCCAAAGTTCTGACTCCCCAAGATATTTTTCCGGCTGTTTAGGATCTCTGAAAGAGAGTCGTGCCCGAAGTTTCATGCCAATAGTTTCGTAAAATGTTTTTGTAACGTCTATTAGTTCTTGATAAATTTGTTCAATTTGGTCTGGAGTACAGAATGTGTGGCTGTCGTCTTGAGTAATAGAGCGCACGCGCGATAAGCCCATAAGCTCACCAGCTTTTTCGTCTCTATATACTGTAGTAGTCTCCATGTATTTAATTGGCAAATCGCGATAACTGCGTGGACGACTGGCAAAAATTTGTTGATGGTGTGGGCAGTTCATGGGCTTCATGACTAGCTCGTCACTTGTCTCTTGGCTTTTGACCAGAAATAATTCATCACCAAATTTCGCCCAGTGACCAGAGGTTTTGTACAAATCATTTTTTGTAATGTGGGGAGACCAAACACGTTGCCAGCCTTTAGCTAGTCGCAAGCCTTGTGAATATTCGTTTAACAGCTCGCGAATTAGTGCCCCTTTTGGCGTAAATAGGGGCAAACCTTTTCCGACTAAGTCTGAAATAGTAAACAAATCTAAACTCGCTCCGAGTTTTCTATGATCCCGTTTCTCTGCCTCTTCCAGCATTGTTATATGCTCCTCTAGTTCCTCTTTAGTATTAAATGCCAGACCGTATATTCTGGTGAGCATTTTATTTTTAGAGTCACCGCGCCAGTAGGCACCAGCCAGTTTTGTAAGTTTAAAACTTTCCGCGTCAATACTTTTCATGCTTTCGGCATGCCCTCCGCGGCACAAGTCCCAGTAGTTACCAGATTTATAAAAACTAACCTTAGAACCGTCTGAGGTAAATTCATCTATAAGCTCATGTTTATATTCATTGTTTGGGTATTCATTTTTTGCTTCGTCAGCGGTTAGCTCGTGCCTTTCGAACTTGTCCCAAGAGGGGAGTATTTCTCGCATCTTTTTTTCTATTTTTGGCAGGTCGTCTTCGGAAATAGGATTGCTAAATTCGAAGTCAAAATAAAAGCCGTCGTCAATGGCCGGACCAATAGTGCGTTTGGTGTTTGGATAAAGTTGCATTACTGCTGCGGCTAAAAGGTGAGCGAGCGAATGTCGTTTGTTTTGTAGTTCTTCGTTATTCATAGTTCTCCTTTATAAAATAAATTCATATATCGCATTCTATATACAATTGTATAAGAAAGCGAAAGTAATTGATTAATAAAAAATAAAATCCCAGATTAAAGTTATGAAAATGTTCGTAACTTTAATCTGGGGTCTTTTAATAAATGAATATTAGACGACGATTCCGTCCCAGCGTGTCCTACTAAGAGCAGGACCTTTTATTTATTACTTTTTTCTTAAGCTCCTCGGTTGGTAGCCGAATCTACGCTTAAGTAATGTACTAAGGCTATTGTAGCGCAAGGTTGTTAGTTTTGGCAAATATTGTTGTGTCAAATAAAGAGCGCGCTCTGTGGGTGAGCGCGCCTTCAAGTTATTTCTACCCATTTATTCCGCCAAGACGTTTTCTGCCTTGGCTGATTAGCACATATGTGGTTTCCCGCGTTCTTAGGATTCTTCTAAAACTTGGGAAAAATTTCTCCACAACTCTTTCGCCGGTGATTTTTATTAAACCGGCTGTTTCGAGTTCTTTTGCTCGTTTTGACGTCATGGTCACCGTGGGTACAAACTTTCTCATTTTCAAGTCCATCCTTTAAGTTTTGATACCAGCGCAAGTTACGTTTTACGTTGCCAGAAGACAACAAAAACTTCCCGCTGTGGGGGTCTGTGAACAAAATGTTCATAGGCTCTCATAGAGAGAAGTTTACCGTCTATAATTATATACTTTTTTTCTTATTTTGTCAAGAGTTTTGCATATTCTTTATTTAAGTTTCTTGTTTTTACTATATCTATAAAAAAATTAAAAACGAGTCAGGCTATCCTTTCTCGTTGTTGCTTATAACAGCTTGGTGAGCGCACTCGGGCCCATTTAAGGTCTGGAACACCTTTTGGGAAGCACGCGCTCACCAAGCTGTACTGAACTGGCAATACCTAACGCCTGGGTTATGAGCCCGGGGTATTCGGTCCTATTCTGAGGCACCTCGTACAATATTGCCGACATCACTCTTCCTTTTAGTTAGAAAGAGTGTAGCTACTTTTTTGTTGTCCGTCAATATAGGCTTGTAGGTCTTAGACGCTTGTAACATGCGTGACTTCTGGAATTTGTTTAAGCTGATTGAATAATTCATTATTTATACGCACTAAGGATTTTGCTTTTATGCGTTTTTCTGCATTGCCAGAGCCGAGAGCAACAAAGACTTGTGCATGTCCAGGGCTAGATTCCAATATATTTTTAATTTGCTCCATGGTTGGAGGAGCCGCTAGTTGTCTCATATGAATGATTACTTGTGCATTTTTTTCTGCTTCACCTAGAGCAATAAGATAGTCTGTGTCCTTAGGCAGTGGTTTTATGGAGTCTGCAATAATAGTAATTTCTCCGTCCCGTTCGTTCAGCCTTCCGCTGACCTCCACAACGGCGTCTACAGCAAGTAAGTGAACCACTTCTGGCATAAGTTTTGGGAAAACCAAAACTTCCACGTGACCCGTTGTGTCTTCGAGCGTAAAGAAAGCCATGGGCTCGTTTTTCTTTGTAAGAGTGCGTTTAAGCTTGGCCATGAGCCCTGCAACGGTAACAGTATTGCCTTCGTGTTCGGCCGTAAATTCGCGTATGGCAGAAAAATTTCTTAGTACTTCGCTGTATCTTTCTAGTGGGTGACTGGAGACATACATACCCAAATGTTCTTTTTCCCAAGCTAAAATTTCTTCTGGGGTGGCAGGCGAAGCCTCCTTAAGCCGTAGCGAAGCCAGCGGTAGTGTGTTTCCAAAAAGTGAATTTGGGGCGTCGAGCTCATGCTTAACCTTGCCACGCATATAATCGAGTACGTATTCAGTGTTCGCAAGAAGCATTCCACGTTCTCCGTACCTATCTAATGCACCTGCCTTCGCTAACGCTTCCCACGAGCGTTTGTTAAAGTTTTTAACATAGCATTTAGAGATAAAGTCGTCTAAGGCAGGAAAGGCTAAATGAGGGTTTAGGCCAGATGCAGGATTTGTATTTTCTGTGCCCTGTCGAATTCGGCCAGCTTTAATGGCTTCTATAACATCACTGCCTAAATTTTTTATTGCGCCTAAACCAAAGCGTATGGTGTGTTCATCTACTACTGTAAAGTCGTTCATGGACTCGTTTACATCTGGAGGTAGTACTGCAATACCCATGGCCTTGCATTCTTCCACTGCTTCATAAATTTTTGTTTCGTCGCCCGACTCGGCCGTCATGACTGCTGCCATGAATTCTACTGGGTAGTTGGCTTTTAAGAATGCGGTTTGATAAGAGACTATGGCGTAACTTGCAGAGTGGCCTTTGTTAAATCCGTAGGCCGCAAATGGCTCTATCCAAGTCCATATTTGCTCTGCTTTTGCGGTTGTCCAGTTCATGGTTTTAACGCAACCTTCTACAAATTTACTGCGCTGTGCTTGCATTTCTGCCGGGATTTTTTTACCCACGGCTTTACGGAATTTGTCTAGCTCTTCCCATGTGTAGCCAGCAAGGTCGTGAGCCATTTGCAGTAGGTCGTCTTGATACACTAGAATGCCGTAACTTCTGGCTAGAATTTTTTCTAGAGCCGGATCTAAGTAAGTAATGAGGTTTTTATTGTGTTTACGCGCAATGAAGTCCGGTAAAAACTGTAGAGGGCCTGGGCGATATAGCGCTATCATGGCCATAATGTCAAAAATTGTTTCCGGTTTTAATTCTTTCAAATATCTAGTCATGCCTGCAGAGCCAAGTTGAAAGACGCCGAAGGTGTGGCCTTCCGAGAGTAATTTAAATGTTTTTACGTCTTGCGGAGGTAGGTTGTATATGTCTATTCGTACATTGTGTCTGGTTTCAACGAGCGCGAGTGCCTCTTCTAAAATAGATAGGTTACGTATACCCAGCAAATCTAGTTTAATAACGCCAATAGCGTAAGAACTTGCGCCAACGTCTAGCGAGTACATATCGTACTGAGTTATAAGTCTTTCTCCGTCGGGTTCTTTTTGTAGTGGTAGGTAGTCGGTAAGTGGGGTGGGGGTAATTACAATTCCCGCAGCATGAATTGAAGCATGCCTGCAACCGCCTTCTATTTTTTTTGCAATGTCTATAATTTGTTTTGTTTCGGGGTCACGAGTGTATGCGTCTTTTAGCTCCGGACTCATGTCTATGGCTTTTTTAATAGTCATGTCGAAGCCTTGTTTGCCTATGGGAATCATTTTTGCTAACCGGTCGCATTTGCCGTATGGAACTCCCAGAGCCCTGCCAACGTCACGGACGGCAGCGCGAGCCTTCATGGTTCCAAAGGTAATAATTTGTGCGACTTTGTCGTGCCCATAACGCTCGGTCATCCATGCTATGGTGGCGTCTCTATGGGTGTCGGAAATGTCTAAGTCAATATCTGGCGGTGATGGTCTGTGTTTAGTTAAAAATCGTTCAAAGGGAATAATAAATTCTAGCGGGTCTACGTTAACTATTTGTAACACGTGTCCGACAAGACTACCGGCAGCACTACCACGAGTATTGGTAATGGCGCCTAAGCTGTGCGCACCGTGAACAATGTCGGCTACCATAATAAAGTACGGCGCATATCCTTTACTGCAAATAATATCGAGTTCGTAGTCTAGGCGTTCTTTGGCTATTTGTGGCACGTTCCCGTTGTATTTTTTTAGAGCATGCTCCTGTACTAGTGTGCGTAGATAAGATTCATTTGTTTCTCCTTCGGGAATTTCTACCTTTGCAAAATATCTTTGGTCTAAAAGTATTTCAAGATTGCACTGCTCTGCCGCCCAAAGGGTGTTAGTAATAGCTTCTGGAATATCGGCAAATAACTTCTTCATTTCTTCTGGCGTTTTTAGCGAGAGGTCGTTGTCTCTCATGTCGAGACGATTTTCGTCGTTAACCGTTTTGCCTGTACCAATACAAACAAGTACGTCCTGTGCTTCGGCGTCGCTTTCGTGAATATAATGTGAGTCTGCGGTTGCCACAACTCGCAAATCTTGTTCTCGAGCAAGTATTAGGGATTTTTGCAAAATACCCTCAAACTTTTTTGCGTCGGCAGTTGAGCTGTCTTTCCACCCGCGTTGCAGTTCTATAAGAAAATTTTCTTTACCAAAAATATCAAGGTATTCGTCTAAGACGCTGGCGATGTGTTTTTCATTACCTCCTGCAATGGCTCTTGGTAGTTCACCACGGGGGCAGCCGGAAAGTGCTATGAGGCCATTTGCGTGTTTACGCAAAAGATCTTTATCTATTCTCGGCTTGTAATAAAAACCACGCGTGTGAGCTTCACTTGTCAGTTGCATAAGGTTCTTATAGCCAATGTCGTTTTTTGCAATTAAAGTAAGGTGGTAGTAATCGCTATCTATTTTTCCTTCGCGGTCTTCCATACCACGAATGGCCACGTAGCTTTCCATGCCTATGAGGGGTTTTATGCCTTTTTCCAGACATTCATGATAAAACTCAATAGCGCCATACATGACTCCATGGTCTGTTAGCGCTATGGCGGGCATGTCTACTTCTTTGGCACGCGAAACTAACGGCTCTATTTGAGACAGGCCGTCTAACAAGCTGTAATGGCTATGTGTATGAAGGTGGACAAAACTCATGAAAAATTACTACTTTTTAATTGCTAATTTTTGAGTCCCATAAAATATCGTAGGTAAATCTCTTATTTTAGGCATTAGGTATTAGGTATTAGGTATTTAGGCCGATTATAGTATACCACCCCCTCTTGAATTTGTTATACTACAAGCATGGCATTTCCTTCAGAAGAAACAAAAAATAGTATACGTCTTTCTTGGCTGTCTTTACTTGAGGGTTTAAACAGTTTTGAGCCGTGGCAACGTGTTCTTCTAATAGGTGGAATTATACTTATTATTCCAAGCTATTGGTTTATGCGTTTGGGCACAAAGACAGCCTACGATCATATTTATAAAAAATATCAGGTAGCACCCCATGGGGCTTTTCAAAATCCTCAGGCGTTACTTATTTCCACCCCTACTGTTTTGGCAGTTTCTGGTGGTTATATGGCTTACGCTAAAGTAACCAATCCAAATTTAAGCTTGTCGGCTTCCAATGTGCCATACACGGCGAAGTTTTATAACGCCAATGGTCAGCAGGTTCGAGTTTCAAGTGGCCAATTTTATATTATGCCTGGTAAGGACACCTATATTATTGTCCCAAAGTTTTTGTCATCTGAAAAAATTAACTCCGCTACGGTTGAGACGACAGAGGTTAAATGGCAACAAAAGTTTAGCCTACCAACCGTGGCCTTTTCGGCGCCTTCTCCTACTATTTATGAAGATAAAGATGGTCTTCGTTTTGAAGGTGTGGTAACCAACGAAAGTTCGTATCAGCTTGGGGCTGTACACATTGTTTTATTTTTATATGATGCGCAAGGCCAAGTGGTGGCCTTGGGGGACAGGTTAGAATATAAACTTACTTCGCATGAACGTAGGGCTTATGTCTTAAGGTTTCCGGGTTTAGCTAGAAGCTCTGTTGCTAGAGCTTTGCCTATGGTTGAAACGAACACCGCAGATGTTTCAAATATACAGACGACTGGCGAAAGACTAGAGCCAAACCTTCCAGTACAAAAGTAGTTATTCATAGCTTCACTGTGATTAGTATTTGCTTATGAAATTTTTAAATTTGTTTAAATATTTTGATGGTCCGCTCTTGTTGGTGAGCGGATTGTTAATGTTGGCTGGTATTACCCTTATGTATACTACCTCGCTAGCTAATCCGACACTCTCTATATTTTGGCGTCAGGTTGTTTTTGCAATACTTGGAACAGTTTTGCTTGTTGGCATGGTGCGTTACAATTATCATACTTTGGCAAAAATAAATAGGTTCACTTATGTCGTGCTTATTTTATTGCTTATTTTTGTACTTACTTTTGGTCGTAGCATACGCGGTTCTAGTCGTTGGATAGATTTGGGTTTTTTTCAGCTACAACCGGCAGAGTTTGCTAAGCTTGTTGTTGTAATTGGTATGTCGCGTTGGTTTTATTTATACCGTGGCCAAATAAATGCATGGAAAAACGTTATTATAACAGTGGCTTTAGCAGGCCTTCCCGCTATGCTTGTATTGGCCCAGCCAGATTTGGGTTCAAGCGCTGTAATTATGGCTGTATGGTTTGGTATTTTGCTTGTTAGTCCAATTAGTAAGCGTCGTATGCTAATTTTGGTACTTTGTGGTGTTATTGCTGCCGCTGCGGGTTGGCAGTTCGTGTTGCGAGATTTTCAGCGAACACGCCTTGAAACTTTTATAAATCCAGAGTTAGATCCGCGGGGCAAAGGGTACAATGTCAGGCAAGCCATAATTGCAGTTGGAAGTGGGGAGTTAACTGGACGCGGTCTTGGCAAAGGACTGCAAAGCCAGCTTCGGTTTTTGCCAGAACGACAAACAGATTTTATTTTTGCAACGGCTTCAGAGGAGATTGGTTTTGTAGGTTCTGTTGTGGTGGTGGGTTTATATGCTCTATTGCTTCTTAGAATATTGCTTGTTGCACGCAGAGCTAGAGACGAGCTTGGAAGGTATTTGGCCTTCGGTGTATTTTTTTTATTTTTTTTCCAGATAAGTATAAATATTGCTATGAACATTGGTCTTGCGCCAGTGACTGGTATTCCGTTGCCGTTATTGTCTTACGGTGGAAGTTCTCTCCTTGTCAGTTTTTTGGCTTTAGGTATGGTGCATAATATTTCTTGGCAGTCGCGTGCTTTACGGTTTTAATATAAATAAGGTATGATATTAGTAGCGCATGTAAGAATTAAGTTAAACTACAGATTATATTTCTTAGAGTTAGCCACTAACAAATAACTACTTATTTTTTGCTTTATGAAAAATGTTGATTTAAAAAAGATATTAGGTCTGCTAAACACCATGCTTCGTTGTCCCATTTGTAATTATAAGTACGACATTAATAGTATGAAGGTGCTGGAGAACACCCACAATGAATTGTTGGGCGAGGCGAGTATACTTGTGCATTCTGATTGTAAAAAATGTCACGGTAGCGTTATGTTCAGCATAGGTGTTTATGGTCCGGAAGTTACTTCCATTGCCAGTGTTACTGACTTAACTTTGGAAGATACTAAGCGTTTCCGTGCAGCTCCTGTATTGTCCGCTAACGATGTTTTAGCAGTCCATAAAGAAATAAAAAAGTTTAAAGGCGATTTTGTAAAAGCATTTCAAACCAATTCTTAAAGTGGTTTAGATTCCTTGACTTGTAGTGTCATAAAATAGAGAAAAGGCGGCTCGTGTTTGTCTGTGCATAACGAGCCGCCTCTTTGTTAGTACCGCAAGCCGGCGTTAAAGCCGACCGCTTTGTTTTTCGGGTCGCCAAACGGAGCCACGAACAGTGTGGTCTTGTGAGGCAGGCCCCACCTTAGCTCGGCGCCGATGCGCAGAAAGGCTTGAGAACTTCCAACCTGCAAGTCTTCAATCCGAAACAGGAACCTGCCTTTCCTGTTTAGGGGCACCCAGAGCTTTTGGTAAAGCGTGTGAGCGTCATTTGTAGTTGAAAACTTTGCGTCGACAATCCAGACCACGGCATTTTCGCCCATGGGGACAATGAACACTCCTGCGGTCATGACCTCACGTTTGGTCGTGCCGCCGAACTGAAGTTTGAGTGTGGTTTTCCCAACCTTAACGGTTGGACCAACGGCGAATTCCCCTCGGTGTAGCCCATTGCGTTCGCCGTAGTAGCGGACAAGACCGTTCCAACTTTTCGCATCGAAAAAAACATATTGCGAAATTGCTGGATGGCCTTTGCCATCGACTACGGTCTCGGTTTCACCACTGACCTGCGCCATTGCTGACACAGCGGTTAGCAGGAAAAACAAAGTGATAATTACGATTCTCTTCAATTTTGCCTCCTTGTTCGAGTGTTTTGGTTTTTAGAGTTTCTAATTGCAGGACTAGGTTGGTTTTTTAAACCAGCACAGACCTGCATTCGGAACTCAAAATTATACTATAAAAGTACAAATAAATCAATATTGCAAAATTTGGCTTGTTTCTTTATAATTATCTTTACGTAATGTGAATTTTGACCAATTGAGGTATTACTCTTGCTAATTAGGGTTACTGTTATTGGGCTAAATCCTTTGCATAGATTAATATTTTTTTAATTTTATGGATAAGATAGAACTAGGTGCAACAGTGCGTGACGAAAAAAAACCAGCACATGGTTTGCGCAGAACTGGGTTTGTACCAGCAGAATTGTACGGACATAACGTACCAAACATGCATTTGCAGTTAGCTCAAAATGAGTTTGAGCGAATTTTGCGTAAAGCAGGTGAGTCCACAATTGTAACTTTGAACATCGAAGGCGTTGGTACACGAAATGTGCTTATACACGATGTGCAAAAACATGCTGTTAAAAATCAGCCAATCCACATAGACTTTTATGAAGTCAGTATGAGTGAAAAACTTACTGCTACAGTTCAAATAGAATTTACAGGTGATGCTCCAGCAGTAAAGGCCCTTGGTGGAACTCTTGTTAAAGTTTTAAATGAAGTCGAGGTTGAATGTTTGCCAGGGGACTTGCCTCATAATTTGGTTGTGGATATTTCTAGTTTAAACGGCTTTGACGACATTTTGTCTGTAAAAGATATCCCTGCACCAAAGGGTGTTACTATAATTAGTCCAGCAGATGAGTTAGTGGTAAAGGTCCAGCCCCCACGCGATGTAGAGGCAGAACTTTCTACACCAGTTGAAGAGGACGTCACTAAAGTTGAGGGTGTGGTAAAAGCCGAGGCTGAACCAGCAGAAACAAAAGCTGAGTAACTTTTTAAGAGCTGCACCTTTACAAATTTAGAAAGTGCAGCTCTTGTTTTTTATATTTTTACTTTGGAGCGAACGCGCGCATGCAAACAAAAAAAATTACAATTACAAAAACATTTATAAGTGCATACTTTTTGATTATATTGGCAGTAGCTGCTGGAGGTGCTTATGCATGGAAAAAACAACACGCAAGCGCCCTAAGTAGTGCTCAAGGCGTGGCAGTTCGGGACATACAACACGTAAAAGACGAAAAAGGCCGCATCCTTTCCGAGGCTTTACCCGTGCACAGCATGCCAGTGCATACAGTACCAAAAGGGGCTATTCCTGTTGCTATTTTAATGTACCATCATGTAGGTATGTTGCCTGAAGACGGCGATGGCATACGTCGTGACTTAACAGTAAGCCCAGAAAATTTTACAGAACAAGTGGAGTGGCTACATGCAAACGGTTACCAGAGTGTAACGCTTGAGCAAGTATATTTGGCTAGTCAAAAGTTATTTGCATTACCAAAAAAGGCGGTAGTATTTACTTTTGACGACGGGTACAAAGACGTATTTGACTTTGCTTTACCAGTTTTACAAAAATATGGTTATGTGGGTAGCTTTGCCATAGCACCAGGGCTTTTAGAAAAGCCAGATTACGCTACATGGGCGCAGGTGTTGTCGGCAAAGACTGT
>JAHFJH010000053.1 GCA_023245995.1 Candidatus Doudnabacteria bacterium
TGGTGGCTGGCCGAGGTAAAAGCACGCGAAACCGGCGAGAGTTTGACGAGGACAATCCAGAAATCTTTGGGCGAACAGCAACTCGCAATTGTTGAGAGCACTACGACCATGGCCGCTGCGGCCGAGACTGCGGCGGACTACGGCAAGGCACTCGAGGTTTTGGCGGAAGAGCACGAAGAGTTACTTGAGCGGATCAGTGCATCAAACGGCAGCGCAATCCGTTCGGAACGGTCGTGGTTTTCTTGCGGGGATCTCTCCCGTGCTTGCCGTCTTGTCAAAGATGGCCTGAAAGGCGACGAGACGTACTTCCCGCAAGAAGGGCGGTCAAGCATTGAACGTCAGCTCGAGTCTGCTCAGCGCACGGTTCAGCGTTTGGCCGAGGCGCAGGCAATGCTCTCTGGGCTCGGCGTTGAGAACGAAAAGGTGGCGACCTTGTTGTCGTCCATCTTCGGCAGCGGTGATGTCGCCGAGGCCGTGAACATCTTCGTTGGCGCGCCGACTGCGACGGTTGAACCCATCGGGGAAGTCCTCGAGGAACCTGTGGCCGCAACCGCGGACGTCGCTGACCAAGTTTAGCTGCAATATTCACGCGGCTCACTCTGTGGGTCGCACAATCATAATCCTTATTCACCAACTGGCAGGCTACATTTATTTGTGGCCTGCCTTTTGCTTTTTTAGTGACTTATTTTAAGTGCTATAATGTATATATGGATATACTTTTTCAGTGGCTGGTTTCAGCCTTGGCTATTTTAGTTAGCAGTTACGTTCTTCCGGGAATACAGGTAGAATCTTTCTTTGTAGCGTTGGTGCTTGTAGTAGTGCTGGGGCTTATAAACGCTGTGCTAAAACCAGTTATTGTTTTGTTAACTCTGCCGGTAAATATAGTTACTCTAGGTTTGTTTACTTTAGTTATAAATGGCGTTTTGGTTTTGCTTGCTTCAAGTATAGTTCCGGGGTTTCATGTTGCTGGTTTTTGGTGGGCAGTTTTGTTTAGTTTAGTACTCACCTTGGTAAATGGTTTTTTTAGGAAATTTTCGCGTAGCAACGGACATTATGCGCATGTTGTAAGAAAGCCCGCTACATTTAAAATAGAAGAGTAAAAATAAAGTTATCCACTTGTGTTGTAGTAGTCTGCAGGCCTGAAGAGTATAATAGTTATATATGCAGTTTCTAACCTTCGGTCTTGAAGGGAGGTGAAAGCATTGAAATTTTTACATAGCGTTTCTTTTATTTTGCTCATTGTCGGTGGCCTTAACTGGCTTGCATTTGGTCTTTTTAAGTGGCAAATTGGGGACTTATTTGGCGGCGGTGAAATGACCGTTTCCAGAATAATTTATGTGTTGGTTGGTCTTGCCACAGTTTGGATTTTGGTTAACCATAAAAAAGACTGCAAGTGGTGCAGTAGTATGGGTAATTCTAGCCAAGGCAACGGCATGCGTTAATTAAATTTTAGTTTTACTTACACCCTTCAAGCCATGGAGGGTGTTTGTTTTTTAGACTGTTTGACTGGAATCTTCATTGGTACTAGTATAATTGCAGTATTAAAGTTAGAACCAGATGTTAACTCCTGAGGATATAAAAAAATTGACCGAATTTCAGTTAGGGGTTTTTAAGGATGTATTTTTGACTTCAGAGGAGTTTCAAGAGCATGCGGCAATACTTAATGAAAAATTTTCAAACTTACAAACTTCTGTGGACGCCATAGCTAAAGACAACTTAACCAAAGGACAAGAGCAGGCGAGTATAGCCTACAGAGTAAAAACTGTAGAAGAATGGATAGAAAAAGCTACTCCAAAACTAGATTTAGAATTTAAACACTAATAAACTTATGTACCAAGTGTACGTCCTCTAGCTTCCGTCTAGAGGACGTTTGTTTTATAGGGTTCTGGCTGGTATACTTTTTTAAAGATTAGCAAATGCAAAAAGACATAAAAAAAACTACAAAAGAACTGATAAAAAATATTGGCAAGACTGTGTCGTTAGTTTGGCACAACAGTCCTGTTTTGGTAATTTCACTTATAGGGCTTGGTGTGCTTATTTCACTGGTGCCTTTTGCTACATCTGGCGCACGAGCTTTGGTTATAGATCAGCTAGTTGCGTCTTCTAAAGTTGGGTCTATTTCAGGAAGGCTGGCTGTGGCTGTGGGCTTGCTTTTAGCCGCCTCTTTTGTTCCTAGCCTGTTATTTACCCTTCAACGCTACCTGTCTAAAGTGTTTTGGTTTTTTACTGACTCGCTTTTTGAAATGGCTATTGTAAAAAAACGAGGGGAGTTGGATGTTGCGTTATACGAAAGCCCAGAGCACAATGACCTACTGGTTAGGGTAAACGAAAATGGTGTTTGGAGGTTACAAAATTTTACCGATAGACAGTTTTACATTATTCAAGACGTTGTTCAAGTGGTTGTAGCTACAATTATTTTAAGTGCATTTCACTGGTGGCTGGTTGTAGTGCTCTTGGTCGGCACACTGCCAGAGCTTGTAGTAGAAGCGAAGTATGGAAAAGAGACTTGGGGTATATATGGAGCAAAAGCGGAAGTGCGCAGAAGATATTGGAGCCTTCGCCGCTACTTTGATAGCGTAGAAGGAGTAACGGAGCTACGTCTATTTCAAAATGTAAAAAGTTTTTTCGAAAAAATTCGCAGTTTGTTTATAGACTTTCAAAATGAGCAAAGAAAGTTAGAAAAGAGCAAACTTTTGGCTCAAATTTCTACTGTTACTTTTGCACAAATTGCCATAGTTGTGGCAGTGTGGTGGTCGGCCTTGGAAGTGGTGCATGGCCACATTTTAGTAGGTGTATTTACTTTTTTACTTTCCTCCATTGGAGACTTTCGTAGTGCGCTCTCTAGCTTTTTTCAAAACATGGCCCGCCAGTACGAAGACAGTCTTTTTGTAACAGATATTTTTCATCTGCTCTCACTTGAGGCTGTGGTAGCTAAGCCTTTGTCTGGTAAAAGACTTGTAAAAAATAAGGTCCCCGACATTTTATTTGAAAATGTAAGTTTCGCATATCCGAATACTGAGAAATTGGTCCTGCAAAATATTAATTTACATATACCTGCAGGGCATAGACTTGCGCTGGTGGGGGTAAACGGCTCTGGCAAAACTACGTTAGTAAAATTACTTTGCAGGTTCTACGACCCAACTAAAGGACAAATACTTATAAATGGAACAGACTTAAGAGAAATAGACTTGGAAAGTTGGTATAGCCAGCTTGGCATACTGTTTCAGCAGTATGCGCAGTATAGGTTTCCGGTTAAAGAAGCCATTGCACAGGGTAATTCAGAAAAACCATTTTCTATGGCTCAAGTTAAGTCGGCAGGACTTTTA